>JAFRBR010000024.1 GCA_017404795.1 Candidatus Saccharimonadota bacterium
AGCGGAAACTACGAGTGAAGTAATATATTCAATGCGCCCGTACCCGTACGGATGTTTCTTGTCTGGTGCTTTGCCAGCAAGTTTCGTGCCAATGATTGTGATAATGCTCGATAGTGCATCGCTAAGGTTATTAACGGCATCTGTAATAATTGCGATAGAGTTTGATAATAGACCTACTGTCGCTTTAAATCCTACTAGCATCAAATTTGCGCAGATGCTTATAATACTAGTTTTAACTATTATTTTTTCGCGATTGTTTTTCATATGTGAGCATTTTCTATTATACCATAAAGACAATCCCATCATTGACATTGTAATTCTTTTATTTTCTCCATTGTCATTGTTTTAGGTCTCTACGGTTCCAGTTAAGTCATATATTCTTAAAAGTTCGAACGGAGCGAAGCGACATCCCCATGGAGTGTGAAGCACGACATCCCAATGGAGCGAAGCGACATCCTTATCTCTTTGTCTGCAAAAGTATACCTCAGAGCTCGCAGAGCATCAGCACCGGATAGTCCTTTTTAGGTATAACCTTGATCTTAGCCGTGTATTCGGGGTGGTCAATACACCAGTCCACGACCATGCAAAGCCGAGCAACAACGTCTGGTCGCTCCTCACTTTTATAGGAATTTGTTACTCAAAATACTAATCTTTATTTGAAGTTGTGTCATAGGGGCGGTATAATATTATACATAATACAAGAAAGGTTATATCAATAATGCCAGAGGATTGTAATTGTGGAATATTCCAAACAGCCTTTTATGATATCGTTATAGCTTTAATATCGGGCGTTGCAGCCAGTCTGTTGACGACAGTATTATTGAGGTACTTCGAAAAGCAAAAAGCAAAAAGGATTCTTCTAGACAACTTTCGATTCATGGAAAGCATTAACGAGTCACATATGTTCGCTCGCTATTTTCTTATGAGCGCAAAACCAATTCTATGCTATTATGGTGGCGTAGAATGGTTCCATTTTCCTGGCAAAGTTGAATCTAAGCGAAAAGAGAATTTCTGGGAAGACGAAAAATGCAAAAAAGATATTTCAGGATTTCTTGAGCAAAATAAGCGTGACGTAGAGACGATTATTGGCGTTATTACGTCCGATAAAAATGACGTACTTTATGAAACTATAAACAAAAGTCTAGGGATCTCCTTTGATAAAAGTTTATGTAATATATCTGATAATCTAAAAAATCGCTCTCATAATTTCATTGATGACGATTTGAAATTAGATATCGACAAATTACTGGAAGATAAAAATCTATCGTTGATTTATTATAGGTTATTTGACATTTTTGCATATATTAGCTATTTATTTGATTTATACGCATTCTTAGGAGTTGAAAGTAAACTAAACCATGACTTTGATGCTAATCTAGAGTTTGTAAAGAAAAAATATCCAAAACGAAAATAGTCTATCTATTCACTAAGAAATGAAAAAGAGAGAAGCTAGCGATTAGCCACTTGTGTATCCACTTTAGCTTTTTCTTCGCGCTCAAAAGCCTCAGTGATGAGTTGTTGCAATCTCTTGATATTCATTATCTATATTTTACTCTTTTTTCTTATTTTTGGCAAGTATGAAATCGATTATGCCTAAAAAGTTGCTGAGATTCATAAAGTAATTTGGATAAGCCTCACGTATTTTATTAATTTGGTTAAGTGCGATTAATACGGTTTGCTCTGTTCGCGGATTATTCTGTTCTCTTGTTTTATACTCTTTAAATGCCAAGTGATATTCGGACTCTTTGAAGCTAATGACATCTGCTTTCTTTTCTTTAAAATTTAACGTAACAACTATATAGTATGCTTTTTTAACTTTCTCGTTATTAACGATTGGATCTGTCAATGCGTAGCTTACTATCTTTTTATTGATTTGATGTGCGCCCATATTTTCTTGAAGCAGACTGCATAACTCGGCAATCCCAAATTTGCTATAAACCGAAATAACCGGAGTACCTTCGGCAATCGCAAAAATAGATGAAACTTGGCAGAAGAAATCATGCCAATATGAGTTGTCATCCTTTTCTTTTAATGATGTTCCTCTAAAAATATCTATCGTCTCAACAGACGCCGCCCATATATGTTGGAACTGTGTTCTGAGTTGTATCTCAACGAACATTCCGTTCTTCTCGAATATAAAATGTTTGCCACGATACCCGCTATCTTTCGGGTTGTTTATGTAGTCCCTTACTCTTTTTAGATGTTTCCACTTTACTATTCTTTTTTCTATAGCAGATAGCTGCTTCATGTCGCTGGCTATGATTCTGACTCCTGCGATATCTTGCATACTGGAAAGTCTCATATCCTCGAAGCGATTTAACTTGCCAATTATCGTCGGAAGCCGTTTAAGCCTTTGAGCTACAATAATATTATTTTTGTCTATCCTTTTAGCTAGTTTGACGCATTTGTCGTAGTAACTATCCAGTATTGCACCGTGAGCCTCACGCCAATTGTTTAATGTTTCAACGGCATTTTTATAATCTGAGTCATGCTTTTGAGCACGGATAACATCTCCTATCTTATTTAAGGCCGTATTTGACATTTTCTCCATGACACTATTATACCATCAGATGAAGTATTTGTTGGGTGCATTGACATTGTTATTCTTTTATTTTCTTCATTGCCATTGTTTTTAGCCCCTACGGCTCCAGTAGGGCTATGAATCCCTAAAAGTTCGAATCTCTTTGCCTGCAAAAGTATACCTCAGAACTCGCAGGGCATCAGAATAGGGTAATCCTTTTTAGGTATAACCTTGATCTTAGCCGTGTATTCGGGGTGGTCAATACACCAGTCCACAACCATGCAAAGTCGAGCAACAACGTCTGGTCGCCCCTCACCAAATGCAGAATTTCTTGAACCTGTTGTAGGACGGTGTTTTTATTTCTTATCGTTGACTAGTAAATAGCTTTTTTCGATTAATTCGAATATAGTGTTGTTGCTTAATTTTCCGTCTAGTAATATCGAATACCAGTTATTCTTGTTCATGTGATAAGCGGGGAAGAAGTTTTCGTGAGTAGAAGTAAAATCTAATGCTTCATGACGATCGAAGCGTAGATTTAATACTTCGACATCGCCACCAATGTTTAAACCAAACTGCTTTGCAGTTATTTGTGTAATTAACGCAAACCATTTTTTATTGCGGTCGTTCCTGAATATACATAATCTCGGGTATTTTTTCCATAGAAACTCCGGCTTAGCATTATATGCGTCTATAATATGAGTGATAATGTCTTGTGTTTGTTTTTGCTTGTAGATATCTATACTATTCATGTTCGCTACAATTATACCACTGATGTCGTATTTTTCTTCCCCACATTAATAAAAGTCAAACTTTGCGTTAAAAATCAAGGTTTATGACGATTTTAAACGTAAAATTTAGGTTGTTGTCGTTAGAATTGCTTTTAATTTAATATTGCAATGCCGCAGTTGAGGTAGGTGGCGAAAGTACACCATATTATATATGGTAAAAGCATCCAGAAAGCAGGGCGGGAGATTTTGTAGGCTTTGGCCATGAGAACGATAATCAGTACCCACATAACTAAGAGCCAGACGAAGGCGGGCCAATGCCAGCCGAGACTAAAGAAGAGTGGCGTCCAGATAAAGTTGAAAACTAGTTGAACGGCGTAGATAATCAGAGCGGTTTTGCTGGCGGATTTGTCGGCGGCTTTTCTGGAATCATGACCTTTTTTCCAAATGAAGTAGCTAGCAAGCCCCATTAGAATATAAAGAATCGTCCAAGCAACAGGGAAGAGCCATGCGGGTGGAGCGAGTGGCGGTTGGTTGAAGCTACCGAATTTGGCCATGGCGTCACGCGTGAAAAGCGAGATGATAAATCCGCCGCAAAGAGGCACGGCGATAGCGAGAGTGATGCGCCAGATTTTGCCCCAGGTTGATAATTTTTGATTTTTCTTTTTGTTTGGCATTTTGATGTTCCTGTTTAGTTGATTTTATTGTACCACATAATTGATGTATGGTAAAATCGCTCACGCGCTTGTATTTATTTCTAAACTATGCAATAATAAAACTAGCTAAACTAACAATCTATTTTTTACCAATCTTGAACGAGAGGAGCATGCGGCTATTTACGCAGTTTACTCGTTTGAGTGGATTGTTAGTTTAGCGACTAAGTAAATAGTCGCATTTTTCTTAGGAGCCCTCTCGGATAGAAGATGCGCGGAAAGGAATTAAATGAATAAAGAAACTCTCTCAGCAACACCAGAGAACGAACCAACCAGCAACCAATGGGAAGACCCCGAAATCCCCAAAAATATGGAAGATATGCCTCTTCGCGTAGACCTAAACAGCGAGGCCTTTCAATCCAAATTTGCCGATGCCGAAATCATGGCCAAGCGCGGCACCGTTACAGCTGAGCAAATTACTGCAGAAGGCCTTGAAAACGGTGCTTACAACGATGTTTATTTTGACGATGCAGATGGAAAATATAAGATGAATACTTATGTGATGGAAGGTGAAGGCGATCAGCGTCAACGCCGATTAGAGAATACTCATGATGTTGAACCTGGCATGTGGATTACTACCAATCCTAAACAACAGGAAAGTGATTATCCTAATAGCTATCCGATTGAAGATAAGAAATTTCATAAGCTTTATGAAACCTCCGATGAGGAAGGAGTCTACAAGGCCAAAGGTTTAGCTAAGCTTATTCCTAATGAAACTGGTCGCGAAGTTGAGATTGAACTCCCTGAATCCTGGGGCGGTGGCTTCATGAGTGGTGCCAAAGATTGTTTCTTCCGCCAACCTTGCGACATTGACGGTAACCCCACCGGTCGCCCTAGCATCATCGCCGCTGATGCTGTTAAAACTACCTATGGTTCTCTCGCTGAAATTCGCCCCGATCTAATTTTACACGCCCAAGAAAAAAAAGAAACACCGCAACAAGAAAAAATGGAGGCTAGACGAATTGAGAAAGCTAAAGAAAAATCCACCCGTGAAGCCGAACGTCAATATGTCATTGAGCACAAAGATGAGCTGTTAAAACGTGGTGAAGATATAGTCAGTCCAGACAAGCAACAAGAATGGCGGCAATATCTTGAATACGTTATTAATGGAGATGAATCAAACGTAGATGTGGAAAAAATATTAGATGTAGTCCAGAAATTAAATAGCGGAGAGCCACTATCTGATGTTAAAGATTATCTCCAAAAGCAAAAATTTGCGTCTTTCAATGACGAGGGTAGTTTATGGGATTTTCGGGGCGATAAGCTACCAGATGGTCGTACTACTATGGCATACAATGCCGTCAGAAATAGAGTAGCAAGATTAGCTGATCGTGGTCAAGAGTTTTGGGACTATTCTGCTATTGGTAGAATCCCAACCGATGAAGAAATTCGTGCCGAATTCCCCTGGAAAGAAATGTAGACTAACCAAATTTGTCTAACCCTTATTCCAATAGTTTTGCTATGATTAGACTATTAGGTATGGGTCACATAGAGTTTGGGATATTTTACTTGTTTAAGTTTAAGTTGGGTCGTTGTGCTATATTCTACCTTTGATTTGTGGTGTTTTGTTGGTGGGTGTCATAAAATTGTAGTATAATAGAAAGGATATATTATGAATTTTGAGAAAATTGGTAAATTTATCGCCAAAAAGCGACAAAAAAAGGGCTTTACGTAATATGACTTGTCCGAAGTGTCACAGAAATGTACCACATCAAGATAAGGAAATGTTTATTATTCCAGAAGCTGGGCATTTCGACCTTTATGATCTGGCGCCATTTGCGACTAAGGCCGGAAATAAAGTAATTGAGTTTTTTGATCAAAAAATAGTTAAAGGAGAGTAAAATGAGAGACGAAAGAAATTTAGTAGTGTATTTTTCCCAAATGGGAAATACGAAAAAATTTGCGGAATTAATTCACGAGCAAGTCGGCGGAGATATTAAGCAGATTGAAACAGTAAGAAATTATCCAGAAATTTATGATGATTTAGCTAATGCCGCTAAAGCCGAGAAAGACAACAACGAACGCCCAGAATATAAAGATCTAAATCTTAATCTTGACGATTACGACAATATCTTTATAGGCTATCCGATGTGGTGGTATACACTGCCGATGGTAATGTATAAGTTTTTTGAGGATTATGATTTTTCTGGCAAAACTATTATTCCATTTAACACCCACGAGGGCTCTTATGACGGCGGTACTTGGGATACGATTAAATCTTGGGAGAGGGATGCGAATGTTCTAGACGGCCTTGCGATTCGCGGTGGAGACATTGGCGTAGATCCTGATGGCGGTACGCCATCCGACCAAACTGAAACTGTCAAAAGCTGGTTAAATGAAATTGGATTTTAAGAAAGGAAAAATATGGAATATACAGAATTAAATAACGGAATTAAAATGCCAACCGTCGGCATCGGTGTTTTTACTTTTACGCCGGAAGAAGCGGAAAAATCCGTAGAAGCGGCTCTTAAATCTGGCTATCATCTCGTCGATACGGCAAATGCCTATGTCAATGAACGCGGCACTGGACGCGGTATCAAGAATTCAGGAGTCAAACGCGAAGATGTCTTTGTCTCCACTAAACTTTGGCCAACCGAATATGAAAACGAAAACGCGATAAACGAAACTTTGGAACGACTAGGATTAGATTATATTGATTTATTGTTCTTACACCAGCCAGCTGGTAATTGGCGCGCCGGATATAGACAACTCGAAAAAGCCTATAAAGACGGCAAGATTAAAGCTATCGGCATTTCTAACTTTGAAGGAAAATATTTAGATGAGCTTCTTGCTGAGTGCGAGATAACACCACAAGTAATGCAAGTCGAATGCCACCCATATTTCACCCAGGTAGAAACCCGTAAAATCACCGAGCCAAAAGGCATCAAAATTATGGCATGGTATCCGCTGGGGCACGGCGACAAATCTTTAGTTCAGGAACCAATCTTCGCCAAGCTAGCCGAAAAATACGGCAAGACGCCGGCGCAAATTATTCTGAAATGGCATAACCAAATGGGATTTATTGTAATCCCAGGCTCACGAAATCCAGAGCATATTAAAGAAAATGCCGACATCTTCGATTTTGAGCTAACTGACGAAGAAATGGCGGAAATCGCCAAGCTCGATAAAGGCGTCCGTTACTATAACGGCACCGATGAACAGTTAGCCAGTTATGCCACCTGGCAACCAGATTACGAAAAGGAGTAAAAGTGACATTAAAATTAACTGAAGAATGGGATAAAATTTTCCCTAAAAGTGAAAAAGTTGATCACAAAAAACCGAAAAACGCCAGGAAAAACGCGTTGCCGTTAATAAGCAACGTAACGCCGCGCGGTTATCATAAACGCAGCCTTAATTCCAATGACGGCTGGGCGCAGCTTCATCAAGTTTTTAACCATGACATCGTAAGCTCTTAAGCAGAGCTTTTGCATTGACTGCGTCAGGTCGCTCCTCGCCATTTTTTATGCTTTTTGAGTTAGGTTTCAGGAAAAAAGGGTATAATTATAAATATAAACATTTAATTTTGGAGGAAAGATATGGAAAACGAAACTATTAAAAACGGAATTAAAAATGACAAAAAAGATGAGGTGAAGGGAAAAATAATTCTTTTTGTGATTGGTGTGTTGGTGGGGGCGGTGATTTCGACTGCGGCGTTCTTTGTTTACACACAGACGCTAGACACAAGCTCTGGTTCTAACGGAAATTCAATGCAGATGCCGAGTGGGACACCACCAGAAATGCCAAGTGGGGACAACTCTGATAGCAGCCAAAGCGGTGGGACACCACCAGAAATGCCAAGTGGAAACAGCTCTGACAGTAGCCAGAGCAACACTCCACCGGAAAAGCCAAGCAACAACAGTAGTTCACAAGATAGCGATAGCTAAAAGCTAAGAAAGAGGCGATAATGAGAGATAAGAAATATTTATCTTATGCAGTGATAATTGTAGTCCTGGTGGCGGTGCTTGGGGTGTTGTGGTGTCTAATGATTAACACGCTAAATAATAGATTTGCAGGGAGTGGTGAGACGCCGGCGATGAATAATAGTTTGTCGGTCTCTTACTCCGCTGTGAAAGAGATTACGACTGACGAGAATATTGATGGTGGAGAATTTGCGTCGACAAATGCCGACGAAAATGCGATTTTGGCGTCTGGCAATATTACCACGACACTAGCCAATATTCAAGTGACGAAAACCGGAGATAGCGACGGTGGCGATAACACGAGTTTTTACGGGACGAACTCCGCGATTATTGCTAAAGATGGCGCAAATTTAACCATTAAAAACGCAACGATTACGACTGATGCGACTGGCGCAAATGGGGTGTTTTCTTATGGTGGGTCGGCGACGACTGATAATTCATCTTCGGATGGTACTACGGTAAATATTGCGGATTCGACCATTACTACGAGTAAGAATAATTCGGGTGGGATTATGACGACTGGTGGTGGCGTGATGAATGCGGAAAATTTGACGATCACCACGGCGGATACTTCTAGCGCGGCGATTCGTTCGGATCGAGGTGGTGGAACGGTGGTAGTAGATAAGGGTACTTATAAAACTATTGGTAAAGGTTCCCCAGCGATTTATTCGACAGCTGATATCACTGTAAAAAACGCTACGCTAGTGGCGACGGCTTCTGAAGGTGCTATCATTGAGGGCAATAATAGTATCATGCTGGAAAATGTTGAGCTGACTGACACTAACAGCGCGTTGAATGGGCAATCGACAACTTATAAAAATATCTTCTTGTATCAATCGATGTCTGGTGATGCAGCTTCGGGTGAGGCGGTGTTTACAGCTAAAGATTCCACCATTACTACTAATAAGGGTGATAGTTTTTACGTGACTAATATTACGGCTACGATTAATCTTGAGAATAACGAAATCGTGAATAATGATGCTACGGGCAATTTCTTGAGGATTCAGGCGGATTCTTGGGGGAATTCGGGTAGTAATGGTGGCGCGGTGACGTTGAACTTAACTAATCAATCTGCCGCTGGGAACATTGTCGTAGATGCTATTTCTACTTTGACGATGAATTTGAAGGGTGGCTCTTTGTTTGAGGGGACGATTAATAGCGAAAACGCTGGCGAAGTGGCGCTGGTTTTAGATAAAACAAGTACCCTGACTTTGACTGGTGATACTTATGTGAAATCACTGATTAATACTGATACGACAAATAGCAATATTAACTTGAATGGTTATAAATTATACGTTAATGGGGTAGAGTTAGAATAAATTTGGTGGTTTTGCTGCCACTTTCGCAACGGATTTGCCAATGGTTTTGGTCGCAGATGGCCTTGGCGATGGCGAGGCCGAGTCCGGACCCGGACTTGGTCTTGTCGGTTTGGTAGAAGCGGTCGAAGATTTTAGCGAGATCTTCTTTCCTAATAGTGGCGCCGTCGTTTATGATGGTGAGATCATTTTGGCTAAGAGTGATAGAGATTTGCTTTTGGCCGTATTTGGTGGCGTTGTCAAGTAAAATATCTAATACTTGTAAAATGTCTTGTCGAGGGAGGAGATACTCTGGGTTTTTGGTTTGGCTTTTGAAGGTGAACTTGCCGGAGAATTTGGGTTTAAAAATATCGATGTGCTCTTTGATGATGGTGGCTAGGTTGATTTTCTCAGGAGGGTTTTTAGTGATACTGCCGGCATCCATTTTGGCGAGTTGTAATAAATCTAGGACTAGTTTGTTGGCGTGGATGATTTCGGTTTCGATGTTGTTTTTCCATTTTTCGCTGTCTTTAGTTACTTCTAGAGCCTCGATATTGGCTTCGATGACTGCAAGAGGGGTTTTGAGCTCGTGAGAAGCGTTGGCGATGAAGATTTTTTGTTTGTCGTAGGCGTCTTTAACGGGGGCGACGATTTTTTCGGATAAATAATAAGAGATGATAAAAACGATGATTTCGATACTGATGCCGACACTAAGCAGGGTGATTAGCAAACGAGAATTGCCTTCGCTGCGGTCGGTTTTGATGAAATCTTGGAGTTCTTGGTTGGTGTATTCGGAGGAGATGTTGAGGATAGTAGAATCGGGAGATGGTTTTGGCTCTGGGCGGATAGTGGAGGAGAAAAACATGATACTACTGCCGGCGATAATGAGAACGGCAGTAGTGATGACCATAGTGATAATGATGATTTTGTCGCGAAGTTTGTTAAACATTTGACTGATCCGATAATTTATAACCTAGACTGCGAATGGTAATAATCTTGGCGTGGCTGTGGACTTTTTTCAAGAGTTTGCGAATTCTGGAAATGTAGGTTTCGATGTAATTGTCGTCGTAGATGTTGTCGGCGCCCCAAATTTTGGCGAGTAAATGTTCTTTGCTGATGAGCTGGTCGGGGTTTTTGATGAATTCGGTGATGATGGCGGCTTCCTTGGCGGTGAGTTGCTGGTCGTTTAAGGTGGCGTTTGCTTGGTCTAAAGTGAGGTTGCTGTAGGTGAGGGTGGTAGAGTCGATAGTCTGAGGACGGCGAGTGATGGCTTTGATTCTGGCGACGAGTTCGGCGGTCTTGAAAGGCTTGGCCAAGTAATCATCGGCGCCTTTGTCGAGGTGGCCGACTTTAGTTTCAACTTCAGAAAGGGCGGAAAGCATGATGACGGGGGTTTGGATGTTTTTCTCGCGCATGCGTTTTAAGATGTCGGTGCCGGATAGTTTGGGCAGCATGATGTCTAGAACAACGCAATCGTAAATATCCTTGAGCGCTTGATTTAGCCCCTCCTCGCCGTCGTGTGCTAGATCTGTGGTGATACCTTGTTTTTCTAGATTGTGTTTGACGGCACCGGCGAGCAGCTCGGCATCTTCTACATATAATATTCGCATATAATCTCCTATTTTAATTATATTATAATTATGCAAGTTGAAGTTAAAATGAATCTAAAAATAATTCGTATGTATCTCGTGTGGTATAATTAGAATATTATCAAATTAAGGAGATTTTGATATGTGTGGAATTGTGGGTTATGTGGGGGATAAAAATGCGCAGGATTTTCTAGTGTCAGGTTTGAAACGATTGGAGTATCGGGGGTATGACTCGGCGGGGGTGGCAACTTTTGACGAGAGTGGTAAAGCGACTTTGGTTAAAACTAAGGGTAAAATTGCGGATCTAGAATCTAAGTTGGCGAGAGAGCGACGAGAAGACAAAGCGGGGATTGGTCATACTAGGTGGGCAACACATGGCGAACCATCAGAGGTTAATGCTCATCCGCATCAGGTGGGCGATATTTATTTGGTGCATAATGGGATTATCGAAAATTACAAAGAACTAAAAGACCAGTTGAAGGGGTATGAGTTTAAATCGGAGACGGATTCGGAGGTTCTGGCGGCACTAATTGATTCTTTCTATAAAAATGGTGAATATCCTTTGACGAATGCGGTAGTGCAAGCGTTGAAGCTAGTAAAGGGGACTTATGGAATTGCGGTGATGAGCGACAAGAATCCAGATGAGATTGTGGTAGCAAGAGCTGGTTCGCCACTGGTGATTGGTGTGGGGCATGGTGAGACTTTGATTGCTTCGGATGCGTCGGCGCTTTTGGGGCACACAAAACAAGCTATTTATTTGAATGATGGAGAGATTGCAACGGTTAGTAAGAATAGTGTGGAGATTAAGACTCTGAATGCAGAGCCGGTGTCGGCGAAGGTGGAAGAGATTGAAACTAACCTCGCGGCGATTCAGAAGGATGGTTATGAGCATTTCTTGCTAAAGGAAATTATGGAGCAGCCGGAATCTTTGAAGGAGACCTTGAGAGGACGGGTAAATACTAGAGATTGGATGGTACATCTGGGGGGACCAGGTTTGACGGAGGGGGAGTTGCGCAAAGTTAAGCATTTGGTGATTGTGGGGTGCGGGACGGCTTATCATGCGGGGCTGCTTGCGGCATATTATATTGAGCAGTTTACACCGGAGATTACGGTGGAAGTAGTGATTGCGAGTGAATATCGGTATCGGCAAGCGTATATTCCGCGGGATTCGGTGGCGCTGATTGTGTCACAATCGGGCGAAACGGCGGATACGCTGGCGTGTCTACGTGAAATTAAGAAGCAGGGAGTGCCGACAATCGGAATCGTGAATGCGATTGGTTCGACGATTGCAAGGGAAGTGGATGGGGGAACATACGTCCATGTGGGGCCAGAGATTTCGGTGGCTTCGACCAAGGCGTTTACTTCGCAGGCGGTGGCGATGGTGATGTTTGGACTAACGATTGCGCAGGCTAAGGGGGTAAGAAGTGGGATTTTGAGGCCGTATATTAGCGAAATTGCTAAACTGCCAGAAGAAATCAAGAGAGTGCTAGATGAATTTAATGAGCCAATGCAAGAAATGGCGCAAAAATACAAAGATTATGACCATGCGATTTATCTGGGGCGGGATACGGCTTACCCGACGGCGATGGAGGGAGCCTTGAAACTGAAGGAAATTTCGTATATCGATGCTAATGCGTATGCATTTGGTGAATTAAAACATGGGCCGCTGGCACTGGTGGATGACAGATTCTTCGAATTTGCGCTGCTACCTGAGGGGGAATTGTATGACAAGGCAGTGTCAAACGTGCAAGAAGTACTGGCTAGAGGTGGGCATGTGATTGCGGTGACGAACAAAAAGGAATTTGATTTGCCGGTAGAAGATGTTGTAAAAATTACAACATCTATAGAGCTTATGGCGCCGATTTTGATGAATTTGATTGCGCAATTATTTGCTTATTATATAGCGGTAGGTAAGGGGTACGATGTGGACCAGCCGCGGAATTTGGCTAAATCTGTAACAGTTGAATAGTATGATATAATTATGATATGCGGAAGAAGTCCGACTTTATTTTACGATTGTTATTGATTATTGGGGATGCGCTGGCGCTGATATTGTCGTTTGCTTTTGCCTATTTTATTCGGGTGAAGGTGGACCCGAGGCCTTGGACGTTTGAATTTCAGTTTTTTGAGTTTGTGCAGACGATAGTATGGTTGGTGCCGGTGATGCTGGTGATATTGGCGACGCTGGGGTTATATCGGAAGGATATTTTCTTGGGGCGGACGCGAATGCCAGAGCGGGGGAGGTTGGTGCTGGCGGCAATATTGTCGGTGGCGGCGCTAATTGTGTACGATTTCTTTAAGGGAGAGAATCTGTTTCCGGTGCGGGTGATGGCACTAACTTCGGTGCTACTATCGTTTGTGTTTTTGTTGATAGAGCGGATGATCGTGAGATTTGTGGTGCGACAGATTTTTAAGAGTGATTATGGGGCTAGGCGAGCAATCATTGTGGGGAATTCTAAAAATACGGAATATTTGGCGGATTATATTAGTTCGGTGCCGGAATCGGGATATCGTCTGGTTGGGGTGGTGGCAAGCAAGAAATATATCCCGAAAGATTTAAAAGTACATCAATATTCGTCTCTAAAGGATGCGTTAAAAAAGGCGAAAGCGGATGTGATTTTTCAGACGGATGAGAAGTCGACAGAATATGTATACAAACAGGCGGTAGAGAGGCATATATTATATTATTTTGTGCCGAGCGAGACGGCGCTTTCTTCGCATTTTGGCGAGATGGAACTGGTGGGGACGACGCCAGCGGTGTTGGTGTTGACGACGCCGCTGACTGGTGGATATGTGGTGATAAAGCGACTATTTGATATAGTGTTTTCTTTGTTGGCATTAGTGTTGGCGGCGATTCCGATGCTAATTACCTGGTTGATTTTGAAATTGTCGGATTTGAAGGCGCCGGCGATTTATGCTGATGAGAGATTAACACAGTATAATCGAAAGTTTAAATGTTATAAGTTTCGATCGATGAAGCCGGAATATTCGGGGATGACGGCAGAGGAGGCGTTTACAAAAATGGGGAAGTCGGATTTGATTGAAAAATATCGTAAAGATGGGGATTATCTCAAAAATGATCCGCGGATTACTAAATTTGGGCATTTTATCCGGAAAATGTCCTTGGATGAGTTGCCGCAATTAATCAATATTTTGAAGGGAGATATTTCGCTGATTGGGCCGCGGGCGTTATTGCCGGGGGAACTGCGTGATTATGGGGACAGGTCATTGATACTCACGGTAAAGTCGGGGTTGACGGGATTTGCGCAAGTGTCAGGAAGGCGGGATATTCCGTTTGAAGAGCGGCGAGCGCTAGATATTTATTATGTGAGAAATTGGTCTTTGTCTCTAGACGCGTCGATATTTTTGAAGACGATTGCGGCGGTATTAAAACGAGACGGAGCAAAATAAATGGTGGAAAGAGCGGCGCAGCAAAAAGTTGAGAAGAAGCAAAAATCTGGTAAAGATTTTGCCGATGGCTGGAAGGTGGCGATTGTTTGCGATTGGTTGAATAATGTGGGAGGGGCGGAAAAGGTGCTGCTTAGGGTACATCAATTATTTCCGGAGGCGCCGATTTATACTTCTAAATATGACGAGCGGGATATTGACTGGTTTCGTGGGGCGGACATTAGAACGGGGTGGATGCAAAAATTTCCGTTGTGGATGCGGAGATTCTTGGGGCCACTGAGGCAAAGGTATTTTTCGCATTTGGATTTGTCGGAGTATGATTTGATTATTTCGGTGACGGGGGCAGAAGCCAAGGCGGTGAAATCGGGATCTAAATTGGCGGCGGAAGGGAAAAAGTCTGCGAATCCTAGGGGTATTCATGTTTCGTATTGTCATGTGCCGACGCAGTATTATTGGCAGATGTACGATGAGTATATTCGCAACCCGGGGTTTGGAGTGTTGAATCCATTGGTGAGGTTGGTGTTTCGGCTAGTAGTGGGGCCGCTAAGGCGAGCGGATTTGAAGGCGGCGCAGATACCGGATTATTATATAACGATTAGTGAATACGCGAAGGAGCAGATACATAAATATTATGGGCGAGAGGCAGTGGTGATTAATCCGCCGGTGGAGATTGAGGATTTTCGGAAGCAAACGATTAGTGATGTTAGGGATTATTATATTACCACTTCGCGGCAAGTGAATTGGAAGCGGATTGATTTGGCAATTAAAGCCTGTATGATGACGCAGAGAAAGTTGGTGGTGATTGGTGATGGGTCGGAGCACAAGAAGTTAGTGAAGCTGGCTAAGGGGTCGGGGTTGGTGGAGTTTTTGCCGGTGATGGGGAAGAATGAACTGGCTAAGTATCTGGCGAGGGCGAAGGGATATTTGTTCCCGAGTTTGGAGCCATTTGGGATTGCACCGGTAGAAGCGCTTGCGGCAGGGTGCCCGGTGATTGCCTATGGCGTAGGTGGAGCCCAAGATTATATAGTGGATGGGAAGAATGGGATTTTGTTTGGTGAGCAGACGGCGAAAAGTTTGGCGGAGGCGATTTTGAAGTTTGAAAAATGCAAGTTTAATCGGGAGCGGGTGGCGAAATCGGCGCTTAAGTTTGATGAAAAACGGTTTGACAAGGAAATGAAAGAGTTTATTAGGAAATGTAAAAATAAAAATGAAAAGGGTTTATAGATTTTTAATTTATATTTTGCCGGTAGTGTTGTTCTTTTCGTACCAGCCGCTCGTGCATTTTGCAGCAAACGAGTCGATGAATTTTGAGATTTCGTTGCCGTTGATATGGTTGGTGCTGTTTGATGTGTTGGTGGTGGTGATGGGGTGGCGGAAAAGGGGGCTCTGGCGGGGAATTTTGAAGCGGTGGGTGTGGCTGTTGCTCCCGATATGGCTGAGCCTGTCGGTGTTGTGGTCGCTTAATTCCCTGCGGGGGCTACTGACTGTGGGGATAGTGTGGCTGGTATATTTAGCGGTGTATGGGTTTTTCGAATTTCGGGAGTTGTTTCGTGAGGTGGGGTTTAAAGAAAAATTCTGGAAGGTGTTTTTTGGATCTACATTGGTGATATGCTTGTGGTGCTGGCTCCAGTGTGTGCTGGATCTGATGGGGGTGGGGCAAGAGTATACGTTAATGTGTGATGGGTGTACGTATCAGATGTTTGGGTTTCCGCATCCGAATGGGTTTGCGATAGAGCCACAGTTTATGGGGAATTTGCTTCTCGCGCCGGCGATAGTAATAGCGTGGACTATACTGAAGGATGACCACAATAGTATTTTTCGGGGACGGGGTTCCTCGCGCCCGTCGTTACGGGGCTCGGACCCCTCATTCCTCGGTCGTAACCTCCGGAAGCCCCTCAAAATACTATTGCTGGTCATCCTTGTATCCACACTTTTCTTAACATTTTCGCGAGGAGCAATTTATGCGTTTATTGTTGCAATGATAGTGATGACAGTGTGGTGGGTGGTTCAGGGTAGGAAGTGGAAAGTATTATCTGTCTGGTTGGCGATTATATTGTCGTTTGTGTTTACGCTGAATATACAAGGATTGATGGCGGAAGTGAGTCCGACTCGAGATACTTATGCTACTGGGGTGGCGAAGGTGTTAAATCATTTGTCGTTAGGGGTAATTGATGTAAGAGAGCCAGGAAATAACGAATTAACAGAGGTAGAGGTTGTGGAAAACCCTGTGGAAAACTTTGTTGGTGGTAATCAGTCTGGGATTGATGTGGAGAGTCAATCAAATGAGGTGAATGATGCTATAGAGCAAGAGGCGGCATTTGATGGATATGTGGCAGAATCTACGGATACGAGACTAAGGTTGTCCTCGGCGGCTTTTGAGATATGGCGCCAGGATTTTGGCACGGCGATGTTTGGCGTGGGACTAGGTGGAGCAGGGCAGGCGCTATATGTGAATGGATTGTCGCCAGCACCAAAGGAAATTGTGCAAAATCAATATGTTTCACTGCTACTAGAAACTGGTATTGTGGGGGTGGGCCTCACGATATTTAGCTTGGTGTTGGTGGTAAGGGCGATATGGAGGAGCCCTTGGCGGGTGATGCTACTGAGTTTGTTGGTGGCATATGGAATTACGCTATTATTCTTCTCGGGACTGCCAAATGCGCTACATATTTATCTGTTGCCAGCGGTGATTTATTCGATTTCTTTGCGGAAGAAGTTGGTGTCGTAGACGGAGGCGCCTTTTTTCTTGTAGAATTCTTGAGCGGCTTCGCGGCCGTTGCCACAGGTGAATTCGAGACATTTGCAACCTTTTTCTTTGGACCAGTCGAGCATGGCGTCCCAAAGAGCGGAGCCGATGCCTTTGCCACGAATGCTGGAGTCGGTGACAAAATCTTCGAGATAAGAATTTTTGCGGGTGATGGGGCCCATTTTGACGGAAAGAGTGGCGATGCCAAGAATTTGGCCGTCTTCTTCGGCGATGAGCATGTCGTGGTAGGGAGAAGCGATAAGCTCCTTGAACCATTCTTCAGGGATTTCGCCGCGGTCTTTGCCGCTTCTGGACAACTGAATCAGTAATTCTCTGATGCGGTTGGCGGTTTCTGGCGTGTATTCTTTTAATGTAGTGACTTTCATAAAATTTCTCCTAACTTTTCTTTTAGTTCATCAGCTAGCTTAGTGATGACAGATTCATCATCTCCCCACATGGTGATGCGGATGAGGTTTTCGGTGCCGGAGGGGCGGACGAGGAGGCGACCGGAGACGGATTTAAGTTTATCATCGTAGTCTGAAAGAAGTTGACTTGCGGTTTTGGACTCCTTGAGAGCTTGCTTTTGTTCGGGAGTGGCGGTCATATTGACGATAACTTGGGGGAATTTGGTGATGATGGAAGCGAGGTCGGCTAGAGATTTGCCGGAATCGGCGACGGCTTTGGTAGTGAGAAGGGCGGTAAGCATACCATCACCGGAGGTAAGGCCAGGGAGAATGACATGGCCGTTTTGCTCGGAACCGATCTTGATGTCGTGCTCGAGCATGGCGGCGACGACGTTGGGGTCGCCAACAGCGGTGATTTCGGTGTGGATATTGGCATCTTTGGCCCAGTTGAGTAAACCCTGATTGGCCATGACAGTAGTGACGATAGCGTCGAGTTCTAAGTATTGGGAAAGGAAGGCGAGCATTTGGTCGCCGTCGACTTCGTGGCCTTCGTGATCTATGGCGAGACAGCGGTCACCATCGCCGTCAAAAGCGACGCCGAAGTCGAGGTGATTTTCTGTGACGAGTTTCATGAGTGACTCGAGATGGGTGGAACCACAGTCTTTATTGATATCAGTGTTGTATTTTTGCGAGCAATTGATGAGTTCGACTTTGGCGCCGAGTTTTTCAAAAATCTGGGAACCTACGACACTGGTGGCGCCATTGGCGCAGTCCATACCGATATGAAGACCGTTAAAATTGGCTGGGGCAGCGTAGTTTTCTAAATGGGAGATGTAGAGTTCGAGCGCCTCGGCGTGGAGGTCTGCGCGGTCGGAGACGGACACTGGGTCGTATGAAAGGTCGGTGGTGAGGGAAGCTTCGATTGTAGAACGGCCTTGTTCGCAGAGTTTGGCGCCTTGGTCGGTCCCACGTTCAAAAATCTTGATGCCGTTGTCGGTGTAGGGATTGTGAGAAGCGGTGACATCGATGGCAAAATCAAAGCCCATTTCGTAAAAACAGTAGTTAATGCCAGGGGTGGGGAGGATGCCGGCGCGGGCGTATTCGACACCAAAAGTTTCGCAGGCGGTGGCGAGATCTTGGAGAATCCATTCGGTGGATTCGCGAGTGTCGCCGGCGAGGAAAACTCTGATATTATCCCCAGAGTAGTTGATGAGACCGCGGATGATTTTGGCTAAGAATTCTGGGGTAAAGTCGGTGGCTTTGCTACGGATGCCATCGGTACCAAATTTATGCATGGTTGCTCCTTTCGAGTTGTTTAATGAGTACATCTAGAGTAAGAATGACGTCTTTGGTGGTGCTGCCGCGGGAGAGGTCGGCGAGAGGACAAGCGAAGCCCTGGATGATGGGACCGGCAATGGTGAAACCGCCGAAACGCTCCATGGCTTTGTAGAGGAGATTGCCGGAGTTAAGGTCGGGGGTGATGAGGATGTTGGCAGTGCCTTTAATTTGCGAGGTGGGGAATTTTTTGGTGGAGATTTCGGGGATGATGGCGGCGTCGAGCTGCATTTCGCCATCGATGAGATAGTCGGGGTGGTTTTGTCTGATTTGATCGATAACGAAATGAATTTTTTCTAGGTCGGGATTTTTGCCACCGGAGCCGTTGGTGGAGTAGGAGAGCATGGCGATTTTGGGTTGGTCGCCAGTGAAGTTGGTGAAAGTTTCGGCGGTGTCGGCGACGATGGTGTAGAGCTGGTCTTTAGTTGGCAGCTTGTTAACGCCGCCGTCGGCGAGAGCGTAAAGCTGGCTGTCTTTCTGGCAAATGAAGGAGCTGGAGAAATAGTCGGATTTTAAGGGGATGCCGGCTTTGTAAGCCAAAAGGACATCACGCGAGGAGTAGTCGAGGCCGGAGAGGATGGAGTCGGCTTGGTGGTGGTTTAACATCTCGGTGGCTTGTTCTAGGCTATCGGCTGGTAAAAATTCGACCTCTGGGAAGCTCTGGATAGCTTCCTTAATAATAGGGTTGCTTAATTCGGGGATAATAATTTTCATAGGTAAATTATAGCACAGTTGGGGATATTTTGCTGGTTAGTTATGCTGAGAGGATTTGGTGGGTTGATTTTGTGAAATGTGATTTGCTGTTAATAGGATTATGGTACTTTACTTATCGACTACTTCTCCTTCAACCGCATCGTCGTCTGATTTTTTGTCTTCAGATTTTGAGTCGTCTTTTGAGATCTCTTGGTAGAGCTTGGCGCCGATCGGCATGATGCGGTCGTTTAAATCTTTCATGGCGGATTCGTAGGTATCTTTGTCCGACTTGTCGTCGTTTAAGACCTTTTTAGCTTCTTCGACGGCCTTCTTGATGGTGTCCTTGTCGTTATCGCTGATTTTGTCCTTATACTCAGTGGGCATTTTTTCGGCTTGGTAGATGGAGTTTTCGAGCATGTTCTTGGCGTCGACAGAATCACGCTTCTTCTTATCTTCGTCGGCGTGAGCTTCGGCTTCTTGGCGGGCCTTTTCGATATCATCCTTACTCATATTGCCGGAGTTTTGGATGGTGATGGACTGCTCTTTGCCGGTGCCCTTATCCTTGGCGGTGACGTTCAAGATGCCGTTGGCGTCGAGGTTGAAGGTGACTTCGATTTGAGGAACGCCGCGAGGAGCAGGGGCGATACCATCGAGAATGAAACGGCCGAGAGATTTGTTGTCGGCGGCAAATTCGCGCTCGCCTTGAAGGACGTGGATTTCGACCTGGGGTTGATTGTCGGAAGCGGTAGAGAAGACCTCGGATTTACTGGTCGGGATGGTGGTGTTGCGGTCGATCAACGGAGTACGGACACCGCCCATAGTCTCGATACCGAGAGTAAGAGGCGTAACGTCGAGCAAGAGAATATCCTTGACGTCGCCTTGGAGGACGCCACCCTGGATAGCGGCACCGACAGCGACAACTTCGTCTGGATTGACGCCTTGCATGGGGTCTTTGCCGAAGATGGATTTGACCTTTTCGACGACGGCGGGCATACGAGTCATACCACCGACCATGACGATTTCGTCGATGTCCTTGGTAGTGAGTTTGGCATCCTTGAGAGCCTTCTTAACAGGCTCTTCGAGGCGGTCTAGGAGGTCGCTAACTAGCTCTTCGAGCTTGGCGCGAGTCAAGGTATATTCAAAGTGCTTGGGGCCATCAGCATCGGCGGAAAGGAAGGGAAGGTTGATGTCGGTAGATGTGCTA
This sequence comes from Candidatus Saccharimonadota bacterium, assembly GCA_017404795.1. Classification (GTDB taxonomy): domain Bacteria; phylum Patescibacteriota; class Saccharimonadia; order Saccharimonadales; family Saccharimonadaceae; genus Nanosyncoccus. The sequence goes on from JAFRBR010000024.1 coordinate 20,554, forward strand.
CTGGACAACTCTTTCTTGGCTTTTTCGGCTTCGTCCTTGACGCGCTGCATGGCGGCGGCGTCGCCTTTGATGTCAATGCCGGACTCTTTCTTGAATTCGTCGACGAGGAAATTAACGATTGTATTATCAAAATCTTCACCACCGAGGTGAGTGTCGCCGTTGGTGGACATCACTTCAAAAACGCCGTCACCGAGCTCCAAGATGGAGACATCGAAAGTACCACCACCGAGGTCGAAGACGACGATTTTTTCGTCTTTTTTGGATTCGAGGCCGTAGGCCAAAGCTGCGGCGGTAGGCTCGTTGATGATACGCTTGACCTCGAGACCGGCGATTTTGCCGGCGTCTTTAGTGGCTTGGCGCTGAGAATCGTCAAAATAGGCTGGGACAGTGATAATAGCTTCGGTGACTGGTTCGCCGAGGAAGGCTTCGGCGTCGGCCTTGATCTTGGAGAGGACCATAGCGCTGATTTCCTCTGGAGTGTATTCTTTGTCGTCCATTTTGACAGCTACGCCGCTGCCCTTCTTGACAATCTTATAAGGGCTGATTTCGGTGTCGCGCTGGACTTCTTTGTCGGTAAATTTGCGGCCGATGAGGCGCTTGATGCCGTAGATAGTGTTCTTGGGGTTGGTGACCCGTTGGCGCTGGGCGACTTTGCCGACTAGGCGTTCGCCCTTCTTGGTGACGGCGACTACGCTAGGTGTAGTGCGGTCGCCTTCGGCGTTAGTAATTACCTCTGGTTTGCCGGCTACCATGTAAGCGAATGCGCTGTTTGTGGTGCCTAAATCGATTCCGATAATTTTGCTCATAATATTTTTCCTCCTCGAAACATCTATTAGTATCTCTCGGACACGCGTCGATTTCCCCTGTCGCCACAGGGGAAATCGCGCTAATTCTCGCCTTGCCAGGCTCCGAAATGTCCTCAAGACACTAATAGATGTTTCCGATTAATTAATTTTCTGGCACTCTATATAGGTGAGTGCTAATCTACCTCTATTGTAGCACATTGGCAGTCATAGTGCAAGAGTGCTAATACAGGGGTGGAGTGAAAAAAGTGGGATAAAAAGACGATTTGGAGCGAAATTTGGTAGAAATTTGGTAGAAATTGCTTGCTAAAGTTGAAAGAATAGGGTATACTTAGGGATAATGAGCGGTAAAAAAGACGATATTTTGAGTGCAAAAGGATTAGAGAATATTGCCGAGCCGGAGACGAGAGATTTAGAGAGCGAAGAGGAATTATCTGATGAAGAACTAGCGATTACGGCAGAAAACGTAGATGCTTTTGCGGATGATTCGGTGAGACTATATTTAAGAGAAATTGGTAAGATTCCTCTGCTGACTCCAGAGGAAGAGGCGGATTTGGCCCAGAGGATTGTGAAGGGGGACAAGAAGGCCAAGGACAAGATGGTGGAGTCTAATATGCGGCTGGTGGTGTCGATTGCTAAGCAATATGGGGGGCGGGGGTTGGACTTTCTTGATTTGATTCAGGAGGGGAATACGGGGTTACTACGCGCGGTGGAGAAGTTTGACCCGGATAAAGGGTTTAAGTTTTCGACCTATGCGACTTGGTGGGTGAGGCAGGCGATTACAAGGGCGATTGCGGATCAGGCACGGACGATTCGGATACCGGTACATATGGTGGAGACGATCAATAAGGTTTTACGCACGACCCGGAAGTTGACCTCGGAGCTAAATCGGGAGCCGACCAATGAGGAAATTGCTAAGGCGTTAGATATGGAGCCAGAAAAAGTAGACTATGTGATGCGGATTAAGCAAGATATTGCGTCGCTGGATGCGTCGGTGGGGCGAGAGGGGGATGATGAGGACAGTGTGCTGGGTGATTTTGTAGAGGATGAAGAGCGGGACTCGCCAGAGGAATCGGCGGCGAATCAGATTTTGAAAGAGCAGTTGTCGGAGATTATTGCGACTTTGACAGATCGGGAGCAGAAGATAATTCGACTGCGATTCGGAATTGGTGGTGGACGGCCACATACTTTGGAAGAGGTGGGGAATGAATTTGATGTAACGCGGGAGCGGATTCGCCAGATTGAGGCGAAGGCGCTATCAAAACTACGCAAAAACAAAGAAACGAGAAAATTACACGAATATTTAAAATAGGAGGTAAAATGAAGAAATTATTATGTGGACTGATGGCGGTATTGATGGGGGGGATGTTGATGACACCAATGATGATGGAGCCGGTATATGCAGAATGTCCAGATGGCTGTGTCCCTACTTCGATATTAGGGAACGCTACCGGTAGTGACGGGGAAAAATGTAGTTGCGATGATGGTAGTGGTTCGGAAATAATGCGGATTTTGAATTTGATAGTGAGTATCATGACGATTGGGGTGGGGATATTGGGGGTGGTAGGTATTACGATAGTGGGGATTCAGTACCTGACAGCGGGTGGTAGCGAAGAGAAGACGCGCAAAGCTAAGCAGAGGTTGTTTGAGATTGTGATTGGGTTGGTGGTGTATGTGTTGATTTATGCGCTACTGAGCTGGTTGGTGCCGGATTTTCATCCGTTTTAGGAGTTGATAAGTGAAGAGGTTGTTGATTGTATATAATCCACGGTCATCTAGAGCTGAGGATGTGAGGGCGGAAGTGCTAGACAAGGCAAAGAATTTGCCAGGGATGATGGTAGGCAAATACGAGATTGAAAAAACAGATGTAGACCAGAACGCGAAGAAATTTGCGAAGATACTGAAAGATGGTGACATGGTGCTCTCGGCGGGGGGTGATGCGACGGGAGTGATTGCGATAAATGGAATAATAGAGTCGGGGAAAGATGCGACGCTGGCGGTGCTACCGTATGGGAATTTTAATGATCTCGCGAGAACACTAGGGACGGAGAAATTTGAAGAGGTGTTTGATGAAGGCCGAAAGATAAAAAAACTGTATCCGTTGGAGATTATTGCGGAGGGGAAGCACGTGCGATACGCGACATGTTATGTGACGATGGGAATGACGGCGGAGGCGGTGAAATTATACGATACGCCAAAAGTAAGGAAAAAATTAAAGACACGGATAGGGCGGGCGATTGGTTCGTATACGGAGCTAGCGGGGTGGTATTTTAAGAATCGGCGGGGGAGGGTGTTTATACCGGAATTTAAGTTGAATGGAGTATTACAGGATAAGAGAACTTCGGATTATGCGGCGGTGAACGGTAAGAGTATGGCGCGAGTGATGAAAGGGGGTGATGACTGGATGGATTCTAAGCGATTTCGGAGTGAGACGGATAGGCTGGCGAATTTCTGGCGACTATTTAAGCTGATGAGTAAGAGTATCTTGGCGCGAGTGCCGGGGAGTGAGACGACTGGAGACGTGCTAGAGTTTGTGGAGCCGAGCCGAGTGGAGGTGCAGGCGGAGGGGGAATCGCTGGTGTTTGACAAAGTGCAAAAAATTGAAATTAGAAAGGGAGCAAAATGTCTGAAAGTAATAACGAAGAACTAATAAAAATCATGAAATACATGCGGGCGCATTGGCCTTCGCCAGTGAAAGAGGAGTGGCAGGTAGGACTAGCTGAATATCCTAAAATATTGGCGCAAGTAGTGGAAGATTTAACTTTGGCGGCGACGCAGAATCGGAGGTTGATTAGACTGGCGGGAATATCGGGTTCGGGAAAAACGACGCAAATATTGCCGGCGGTAGAGGAATACTGTGAGAAAAATGGGTTTGAGCCGATTTTGATGGCGGCGCGGAGATTTGTGGAATATCATCCACATTATGAGGAAATTAAGGAATTCTATGGTGAAGAGAATTTGCGAAAAATGACAGATGAATTTGCGACGATTATGTTGTTTTTGACTTTGGTTGAGTTGATGAAAGGCGGGTATGATATCGTGCTGGATGTGACATTGCTAGACCCCGAGATGGAAGGGGTATTGCTGAAAATGCTGGAGGCTAATAAATACGAGGCGTGGATATTGATGATTGCGGTAAGTCCGACGGTGACGGAAAAATACTTGGAGGGGCGAGCTTGGCGGCACGACAAGGAGACGGAGCTAGAGTTTATTCGGGCGACTGGGGAGGCGTTGGAGTTTTATGCTGAGAAAGCGCCAGAAATGCGGATTGTGCTTTGGAGTGTATATGATAAGGAGCCGGTGTATGATGGGCCGGTAAAAAATTGTTTGGAGGTTTTTGAAAAATATTCGACAAAAGAAGAATTGCCGGCACATGATGACGACCTTCGGCGAGAAGCAAAAATAAAATACTTACTAGAAACAACTTAAATATTATTATTTCATAAATCTCACATTTCGGGAGCTTCGCAATGTGATAAATCGGAGATTTTATCACATTGCTTCGCCCTTTCGGCGACAAAATCAGAGATTTTGTCTTTACATCCCTCAATTGTGAGATTTATGAAATTTAGTTATAGTTGGTTGAGGTTGATTTCGGGGAAGTGGGTGCGGATGTGCTCTGCGTAGCCGTTGTCGATATGTTGCCAGGCTTGGCGCATACGGGTGATTTCGGTGGGGTTGTCAAAATAGCTGAGGAAGGCCTGTTCAAATTCTTTAGGGGCTGGTCTGGATACCATGCGGGCGACGTCCATATTGGGATTGCCGGTGCCAGCGAAACAGAAATCGATGACGCCGATAACTTTGTCGTTTTGGTCTAGCAGGATGTTGCCGAGGTTGAGATCGCCGTGAACGAGGCTTTGTTTTTCGGTTTGTTTGATATATTGATGGTCGGCGTCAATATGTTGGTCGTAATGCTCGTAATCTAGCTCGTGGAGAAAATCACTGAGGGGATACTGGACTGAATCGGGAGCGTCCTTGAGATCTATATGGGAAAGTTCTTTGATAAATTTGGCGACATCGTAAGCGACGCCAGTAAGAGCAGTATGAGACAAGTGGTAGATGCGGTCACCTAGGGTGTAGCCCTCGATTTTCTGGTGAACGGAAAAAGGACGACCGTGAGAGTCGTAGTGTAATTGCATTTGGGGGGTGTAAAAACTGGTCTTGCCGTCGATAAAATTACAAACCGAGGCGTCTTTAACGATCATTTTGGACCAGAAAGGGTTGCGGGGGAAGCGGAAAAAGAAAGAACCTTGGTCGGTGGTGACTTCAATAACGATATTAGTCCAGCCGGTGAGGATGTGGTCAGTTTGGAGAATTTGATGCTCGGGTAATGTATCGGTGATGATTTGATCTAATGGATCCTTAGTGGTAAAAAATTTGGTCATACCCTATTATAACATGGTATACTGGTAATATGGATAATGTGAAAATTCTAGCAATTGTGGGGATGAGTGGGAGTGGTAAGTCGGTAATAGTGGATTATTTGACGGAAAAGGGGTATCCGAAGGTGTATTTGGGGGGAATGATACTGGGTGAGATGGAGCGCAGAGGAATTGAAATTACGGAAGAAAACGAAAAAAAATTTCGTGAAATGATTCGAGAAACAGAGGGAGATAACTGGGTGGTAGAACAGGCCATCAAGGAAACTAATGATTTAATTAAGGCTGGTCAGAAACGAATTGTGTTAGACGGAGTATATTCCTGGACGGAATATAGAACAATAAAGCATGAATTTCCGGGATGTGTGACTTTTTTGGCAGTTGTGGTTAATAAGAAACTAAGATATAAGAGAGTGGGGGGACGGCAAGTTCGACCATTAAACGCTGAAGAAATAAGAAGTCGAGACGTTGCAGAAATTGAGAATCTGGAGAAGGGTGGGCCGATTGTGGCGGCGGATTATTATGTACTAAATAATGGGACAAAGGAAGAGTTGTTGACTGGGGTGGATAGAGTGTTGAAGGAGATACAGTTTTGAAACGATTAGTATTGATCGATGGAAAATCGGTGTTTTATCGGGGGTATTATGCGATGGGGGCGCTTTCTCTGTCGGATGGGACGCCGACGGGAGGTGTGTATGGATTTGCGGCGATTGCGATGGAGATTGTAGAGCGATTGAAGCCTAGTAAGGTGGTAGTGGCGTGGGACTCGCGGGATTCGACAGCGCAGAGGCGAAAGATTTTTGCTGAGTATAAGGCGGGGCGAGTGAAGCCAGGGGAGGATTTTTATGCGCAGATACCTTTGCTGATTGAGTTGGTGGGGGATTTGGGGTGGACATTTGTAGAGGTGCCGGAATATGAAGCAGATGATATAATTGGGACGCTGAGCCGGCAGGCAGATGAGGTGGTGGATAGTAATGGTAAGTGCGAATGGGAGACTTATATTATTTCGTCAGACCTTGATATGCTACAAATTGTGGATGAAAATACCCATATGTGGCGGATACTGAAAGGATTTTCGAAGATTGAACAAATTGATGTAGCAGAGGTGGAGGCGAAATACGGGATTTTTAAGGCGCAGTTTTTGGATTTTAAGGCTTTGAAGGGAGACGCGTCGGATAATATCCCGGGGGTGGCTGGGATTGGCGAAAAGACAGCGGCGGGACTTTTATCTGAATATGGGTCGCTGGATGGAATTTATGAGCATATTGAGGAAATAAAAGGTTCGGTGAAGGGGAAATTAGAAGCGGGGCGGGAGTCGGCGTATATGTCGCGGGAACTGGCGCAGATTATGTTTGATGCGCCGGTGTCGCTGGCTGAGATTCCGGATTTTGTATTTGACCGTGAAAAAATGATTGAGGGCTTAAAAAAATTGGAGTTTAGGTCGCTAATTCGCAAATATGCCGGAGAAGAGAATATTGCGATGGATGATAAAAAAGAAGTGAAAACTGAGGCAGAGAGGTTGGACCGAGAGTTGGTGCCGGTGCTACATAAGATGGAAAAGCGAGGGATGTTGATAGACAGGAAGTATTTTGCAAAGCTAAAACAGGAATATATGGAGAAAGTAGAGCGGTTGAAGAAAGATATTTGGGATTTGACGGGCAAAGAGTTTAATGTGAATTCGCCGGTACAGTTGTCGGAAGTGCTGTTTGGTGATTTAGGGCTGCCGGTGAAGGGAATAAAAAAGACCACTAGGGGGTATTCGACAGGAGCAAAGGAGTTGGAGAAATTAAAGGGGCAGCACCCGGTGATTGAAAAAATTATGGAATATAGAGAGGCTTCGAAGCTGCTGTCCACCTATATTGTGCCGATGCCGGAGTTGGCAGACTCGGAAGGGCGAGTCCATACGACCTTTACGCAAGATGTGACGGCGACGGGGAGATTGTCGTCTAAGGATCCAAATTTGCAAAATATTCCGGTGCGGACAGAGGAAGGTCGGCGAATTCGGACGGGGTTTGTGGCGGGTCCTGGCAAGGTGCTGGTGAACGCAGATTATTCGCAGTTTGAACTGAGGTTGGCAGCGGTGTTGGCTGGAGATACTGCACTGATTGATGATTTTAATAAAGGAGTGGATATTCATACCAAAACGGCGGCGGAGGCGTTTAAGATGCCTCTAGATAAGGTGACGAAGGAGCAGAGGCGAGCGGCGAAAGTGATTAATTTTGGGGTTTTGTATGGAATGAGCGTGAAGGGGCTAGCAGAGGCGACGGGAATGTCTATGACGGAGGCAAAAGAATTTATTGATAATTATTTTAGATTAAGAGCGCCGGTTAAAAAGTATTTGGATGGGGTGTTGAAACAGGCGCGAGAACAGGGGTATGTGGAGACTTACTACGGGCGGAGGCGGGCGACACCGGATGTGAAGTCGGCTAACTTTGCGATTCGGCAGGCGGCGGAGCGAGCAGCTCAAAATATGCCGATTCAGGGGACAGAGGCGGATTTGATGAAACGGGCGATGATTGCTGTAGATTCTAGCTTGCCAGAAGGGGCAGAGTTGGTGATGCAGGTGCATGATTCGCTGATTGTGGAATGCGATAAGGAGCTGGCGGGTGAAGTGGCAAAAATATTGAAGCGAGAAATGGAATCTGTGGCGCCAGAGCTCAAGGTGAAACTGGTTGTGGAGGTGACTAGTGGCTCGAACTGGGGTGAACTATAAAAATCAAAAGTGCTCTCTCGGGAGCGCTCCGGGCCGCTAGGCCAAGTCTTACTCCCTCGAGAGCATCTTTTGATTTTTATCAGTTACCTAGTGTAGGCCAAGTTGTGCTCCATGGCTTGGGTTTCGAGCATGACGAGGCGGGTGGCGTCGTCGACGGAGGAGTTGACGGAGTGCTTGACGCGGGCAGATTCTTCGGCTTTTTTGGCGTCGTTCCAGCGGTCCAATGTGCCGACGAGGTAGCCGGTGATGCGGCGGAGGCGTTCGAATTTGCCTTCGTCGAAATATTCGGCGTATTGATCGAAGTATTCTTTGGCGACCTTGTCGCCGGCTTTGTCGGCGATGAGCTTGGTGCCGGCTTCGACGAGGCAGGAAACATGGAGAGTATCGTAGTGGTTGAAGTCAGCGAGGGCCTTTTTTACTTCTTGTTCGGAGACTTTGGTGTACCTTTCGAGCGATCTCATGAACCTTTTGATGTCAAAATTTTGAGCGTCTGAAGGATTCTTGTAAATGATATTTTTCATGGTTTATTGACCTTTCTGTTTAGGATTATTGGTTTATAAGTATTACCTGAAATCTATTATAGACGCTATATGTGGGGGTGTCAATAACTTTTTGGACGCTAGATATGGAATAGTTGTGGAAAAGTCGTGAGCTTATGATAGAATAGAGATATGCCAGAATTACCAGAAGTTGAGACGGTACGGAGGGGGCTTAAGGGGTTTATTTTGGGGGCAAAATTAAAACGAGTGGAAGTGTTGTGTGAAAAATCGTTTATTGGTGAGCCGGTATGTGGACGGGTGGTGGATATTCGGCGGTTTGGGAAGGCGTTGGTGATTGATTTAGAAAATGGTTTTTCTTTAATGGTGCACCTAAGAATGACTGGGCAGTTGATCTATGATGGCGCGGAACGGTATGCGGCGGGGCATCCGAGTGAGAATTTTGTGAGTGAATTGCCGAATGGGCAGACGCGGGTGATTTTGAAGTTTGATAAGGGAGAACTGTTTTTTAATGATCAGAGGAAATTTGGGTTTATTAAGGTGTTAAAGACGGCGGAAGTGAGGAAGGAGGCGTTTATTCGGAAATTAGCCAAAGAGCCGTGGGAGATGAAGGCAGAGGAGCTCTACGATAAGCTGCAGAGGCGGGGACGGTCGGCGGCGAAGGTGGTGATTTTGGACCAGACGGTAATATCAGGGCTGGGGAATATTTATGCGGATGAAGCGCTATATTTGGCGGGGGTACATCCGGCGCGGAAGGCGGGGAGTTTGAGTTTGGAGGAGGCATCGGATTTGCTGGCGGCGGCTTGCAGAGTGATGGAAAAGTCGATTGAGGCGGGGGGCTCGACAATGCGTAATTATGTGCAGGCGGATGGGTCGAGGGGAAACTATCTGGATTTGTTTGTGAAGGTGTACCACAGGGAGGGGCAGTTGTGCGAAAAGTGTGGGACAGAGATAGAAAAGATCAGAGTAGGGGGGAGAGGCACGCATTTTTGTCCAAAGTGCCAAAAATTGATTTCTACCCCTGTTAAGCCTGTGGAAAACCCTGTGGAAAACTTTGAGAGGAAAAAGTCATGATTAAGGTGTTTTATGGGGAAAATCGGGTGAAAGCGAGAGAGGAAATTCAGAAGTTTCTAGGAGAGAATTATGAGGTGGTAGAAGGGGCGGATTTAGGGGTGAAAGATTTGCCGAATATTTTTTGGGGGACTTCGCTGTTTAGTGAAGAGCGGGCGGTGCTGGTGAGGGATATTTTGGCAAATAAAGAGGTGGCGGGGGAGATCAAGAAGTATTTGGATTCGCCGCACAAGGTAGCGATATTAGAGATGAAAGTGGATAAAAGAAGCAATGCATATAAGGATTTACAGGGGCAGGTGGAGTTTTTGGAATTTGTGTTGCCGCAAAAGAAAAATGCGGGGCTGGTGTTTGAGATTTATCGGGTGGCGAAAAAGGATGGGGTAAAGGCGGTTAAAATGCTGGATGAGATTAAGGAGGAGCAGGAGCCGCTGATGTTTTTAGGGTTGATGGTGAGTCAGGCGGTGAGAGATTATGCGGCGCGACCGAGGGCCAAAGAAAAGAGAGCTCTTCTTGAGCTCTCTAAACTAGATATGCAACTAAAGCGAGAATCTACTTTGCAGCCTTGGGTGCTGATTTCTTCGTTCCTTTTGCGACTAGGAGCGTAATTAAGGCGCTCCACTTCGTCACTTCGTCCGCTGCTCACTCTCCGTACGCTTAGTACGGTTCGTTTCGCTGCTCCTTGTTCCTCGTGGAGCGCTCTTACTTACGCCCCTAGTAGACTTTTTAGTGGTTTTCAGCTTGACGCCGGCGTCTTTAGCGATAGCGTAGAGCTTGGCCTTGCGACGAGCGGCGGTGTTTTTCTTGAGTAGATCCTTCTTGGCGGCCTTGTCGTATTCGGACTGGGCCTTTTTCAGAGTTTCGACAGAAGGGTTGGTCTTGAAAGCCTTCAAAGCGGCTTTGATATCTTTCTTGATACCTTGGTTGTGCTCGGTGCGCTTAACAGCTTGACGAGCGGCCTTTTTGGCAGATTTGATAATCGGCATTTTCTTCCTATTTGAATTAAAAATTAATAACTTCCCTTAATTATAACTCTTTTCTCCAAAAAAGTAAAGAGGTGTAATTTTACTTGTTTTTTTGAAAGGCTTATGGTAAGATTTTAGTAGAAAGGAATATGAATGCCTGACGATAACAGTTCAGCACCTGCTCCAGTGAGCGTGCCGACACCGACTTTACCGACGGTGGCGGATGATGGTGCTGCGCCAACGACAGATACCCCGACGGTAAGTGCACCGACAGATGCGCCGGCACCAAGTGTGCCAGAAGCGCCGGTTCCGGATACGGTGGTGACACCAGAAGTGCCGGCAAATCCGGCAACGACTGCAACGCCAGCGGTAGATGCTTCGGCTGAGGCTAGTGATACAGATACTCCGGCGGAAGTGGCGCGAAAAATTGGTGAAGCACATAATGTACTAGTGGCTTTATCTGGCGATCCGTCGGTAGATGAACTAGCGGCGGCGATTGGTTTGTCGTTGTATTTAGACAGGTTGGGTAAGCGGGCGACGGCGATTTATTCTGGGCAGACGCCAAATGCATTGGAATTTTTGAAGCCAGAAGAGACTTTTGAAGATTCAGTAGATAGTTTACAAGATTTTGTGATTGCACTGAACAAGGAAAAAGCGGACCATTTGCGATACAAGTTGGATGGTGATTATGTAAAGATATACATCACGCCGTATAAGTCAAAAATTTCAGAGGAAGATTTGGAGTTTTCGTATGGGGATTATAATGTGGATTTGGTGTTGGCGTTAGATGTGGCGAATGGGGTGGATTTGGATGCGGCTCTTAGAGAACACGGGCGGATTATGCATGATGCGGTGATTGTGAATATCACGACTGGGAATCCGGGCAAGCTGGGCGAGATTGAATGGAACGACAAGAAGGCCAGTTCGGTGTCGGAGATGATTGCTAAATTATTATACGGTGTGAACAGCAAGATAAAGATTGAAAAAGAAGAAGCGACGGCGTTTTTGACGGGGATTGTGGCGGCGACGAATAGGTTTTCGAATGCAGGGACGACGCCAGAGACGATGCGGCTGGCATCTAAGTTGATGGAGTCGGGGGCCAATCAGCAGTTAGTGTCTAAGAATATTACCCCAGATATTGAAAATGAATTATTTGGAATGCCGGGGATGGAAATGGGCACCGACGGTGAAAAAGCAGATGCAGACCCGACAAGATTAGAGATTCAACATGGTGATGTTGAGGATGCAGGTGGAGATGAAGCCAAGGTGGTAGACGGGACGGTGACCGAGAAAGAATCCACTTTACTGGATGATTTGAAGGCGGCGGAAGCGAGTCTGGCGGCAGCAGGGACAGAAGCTACGCCGGAAGCAAAAAACAAGCCGTTAGAAATTGATAGTACCAAAGAAGAGAATTTGCCAGAGTTAGCCGATGAAGTAAAAGCAGAGGCTGACCACGATGCAGATGTACTAAGCGCAGGGATAGTAAGTAATGAGCCTGCTGCGGAGGTTAAAGCGACTGAAGGGGTTGGTGGTGAGAGTGGGGTTGGGGCTGCCGATGTTTCTACTGGAGGAGCGGGTGCTGAGGGGGCGGGTGCTGAGAGTACAGGAGTTGAGGGGGGCATGAATGGGGCAGGTGCTGAGGGGGCGAGTGCTGAGACCCCAGGTGAAGGTTTTATTAGCGACAAGCCAGAAAAAGTAATCCAGCCATCGGCGGAAATGAGTAATGCAGGTTTGGCAGGTGGGGATGAAACCGAAAAATACGGACAGATGTTAGAGGACGCGTTAGTGGGGGTAGATGGGGGAATGACGACACCGGCAGCAGGGCCTGTTTTTAGTAGTCCGGCAGAAGGAGCACCGACGGGAAATCCAGCGATGATGGGGGCGCCAGCAGTGGCGACCAACCCGGAAATTAACGGAGTGCCAGAGATTAATTATATGCCAATGCCAGGTGAAGAAGTCTTGCCGCCACCACCAGCGCCACCAATTGATATGGGTGGACCAGCGGTAATTGGTGCGGCGCCAGTGCAGGAGCCAGTAGCAGGAGATGTGACGGCGCCACTAGGTGCGCAGCCGGCAATGCAAGATCAGGTTTATACGCCACAAGCGGTGGATCCGGGAGCATTTAAAATTCCAGGGACATAAAAAATGGCGGAACCGACGAGACTCGAACTCGCGACCTCTGCCGTGACAGGGCAGCGCTCTAACCAACTGAGCTACGATTCCATATAATATATATTATATTGTATTGCGGAAAATGTCAAGGTGTGATATAATTTAGGGGATATGGCTATAAAAGTTACAAGAAAAGACCAGAGTGAGGCGAACGAAAATATCATTCGGCGCTTTAATCGGAAAGTCCTACAGAGTGGAATTTTGCCACTAAAGAAGTCGCAAATGCGGTTTTCTAAACCAATTTCCAAGCGCGAGCGCAGGCTCCGAGCAATTGTCCGAGAGCAACGCAAAGCTGAAAAAGCGGAACGGATTAAACTAGGACTAAAGTAAAACTCTCCCCACCAAGGGGGAGTTTTTGTTGTATAATAGAAAAAAGGAGAAAAAAATGATTATATTATTTGGTTTAGCAGGTTCGGGTAAGGGGACGCAAGGAAAGGCGTTGTCGGAGATTTTTGGTTGGCGATGGGTGTCAGTGGGGGATGTGATTAGGGCGACAGGGGAATATCAGAATTTGACTAATAGCGGAAAATTGATACCGGATGCAGATGTGATTCGTTTGATGGACAAGGAAATTAAGAAGAATGAAGAAGAAGGGTTTGAGATGATTTTGGATGGGTATCCAAGAAGTGTGGAGCAGGCGAGATACATTGCGGATAATATGGTGGACAAAATTGACGGAGCGATAATTTTGGAAGTGCCGAAGGAAGAGTTAATCGAGCGATTGACTTTGCGGGGGCGTGATGATGACAAAGAACGAGGGGCGATAGAGCAGAGATTTGAAATTTTTGAGCAAAATATTAATGAGATTTTGCCGCTGTTTGAAGCGAAGGGAATTAAGATTGTGCGAGTAGATGGTGTGGGGAAGATTGAGGAAGTGACAGATAGATTGGTGACGGCAGTGGAGCAACTGGATCCGGAGGCTACCGAGCAGAAAGAAGATGTCAACGGTGGAGAAATTGAGCGAAGCTATGGTGAATAAAGAAAACAGCAGTGCAGTAGAATTAGCCGAGAAAATTACTGCAATGCGGGAAGGGGGGAAGATTTTGGGGAATTTGCTGAGAGATTTGAGGGAATATGTAGAGCCGGGGATGACAGGGCGCGAGATTGATGCGTGGGTGAGAAAGGAAATTGTGAAGCGAGGAGCGGGGGTGGCGTATGATGAGCTAGAGGAAAAATTCCCAGGGGCGATTTGTATATCGGTGAACGATGAGTTGGTGCACGGAGCGCCAAAGGATGAAGCGTTGGCATTAGGAGATAAGGTCTCGTTTGATGAGGTGATCAAATACAAGGGTTATTATGTAGATGCGGCGTTTACGATGTTGGTGGGGAATGAGGGTTCGCCGGCAGTGAAGAAGATGATTAGTGTGACGGAGTCAGCGCTAATGGAGGGGATAGAACAAGTGCGACCAGGAGCGCATATTGGTGACATTGGTCACGCGGTAGAAAAAGTTTTGAAAAAAGGACATTTGGGGGTGATCGAGAATTACATTGGTCACGGGATTGATAAAAAAATGCACCAAGCGCCGGAAGTGCCAAATTATGGGCGCAAAGGTACGGGGTATAAATTAGTGGAGGGGGACACGATTTGTATCGAGCCGATGTCGTGTCTCGGTAAGCCAGCGAATTATGTGGACGAGAACGATGGTTGGAGCGTGAAAATGAAAGATGGATCGATCGGGTGTCATGTGGAGCACACGATTTTGGTGACGGCGGAAGGGTATGAGATTCTTACTTTGCCGGATTAGTTTTTAAGGGTTTACAGAGGTAAACTTGTGGAAAACTTGTGGAAAACTTTGTAAATTTGGTAAAGAGGTAAAAAGGTGATATAATAAGCTTATGGATGAAAATAAGCATTTTGTAACAGGACTGGATGTAGGCACGGAAAATGTGCGTGCGGTGATTGCGACGGTAAATAAGGAAGGCGAGATAGCGATTGTAGGGTATAACGAAGGCAAATCTGGAGGGATGCGCAAAGGGATTCCGGCGAATTTGGCGGGTCCGGCAGAGGCGATTGATAAAATGCTGGGGGACGCGGAGCGAATGGGGGGGTATGACGTACGGAATGCTTATGTATCAATAAACGGCTCGACAGTGATGTCTACGCACACCCAAGGGATGATTGCGGTAGGGGCGGCAGAACACGAGATTACTGATGAGGATATTATGCGGGTGGAGGACGTAGCAGTGTCGGGAAGTATTTCGGCGAATCGGGAAGTGCTAGATGTGGTGCCGTTAGAATACGCTCTGGATGGTCAGGGAGGGATAAAGGACCCCTTAGGTATGGCAGGTGCGCGGCTAGAGATGCGGGCTTGCGTGGTATCGGCCCTAGCGCCAAATTGTGAAAATTTGAAGCGGGCGACGATGACGGCAGACGTAAAAGCAGAGCGGTTGGTGCCATCAGTAGTGGCGGCGGCAAAGGCAGTGCTAACTGATCGGCAGCGTGAAAACGGGGTGGCAATAATAAATATCGGAGCGGCGACGACTTCGGTGGCGGTGTATGAAGAAGGCGATTTACAATATGTAGGGGTAGTGCCAGCAGGGTCAAATAATATTACAAATGACCTGGCAATAGTGCTGGCGATTGACCCAGATCTCGCGGAAGAGATAAAGACTCGGTTTGTAACGGGAGATTTTGAAAGCGAAAAAAGTTTGGTAATTAAAGTAGGAAGCAAAAACAACGAGCGGACATTTGAGCGGAAGGAAGTTGAAGAGGTGGTCAAAGCGCGGCTCACGGAAATCTTTGAAGAAGTGCGAAAGAAGTTGAAACTGGCAAAGTATGATCAGAGATTACCAGAAGGGATTGTGTTAGTAGGTGGCGGCGCGAAGATGCGAGATATTGAATTATTTGCGAAAAAGGTCTTGGAAGCGGCGGTGAAGGTTGGAGCGCCGATGGGGTTAAACGGAGTAGCAGAGGCTGTGCAGAAACCGGAGTTTGCGACGGCGGTGGGGCTGGCGATGATGGCGGCTGAGGATAGTAAATATACTGAGCCAAACATGAAGAAGAAAAACTTCAAAATGAAACCTAAGGGTGATAAAGGCCCCGGGTTGATTAGAAGATTGTTTTCTAAGTTTTAGCGACCGTTTTTGAGGCGCGGGTGTTGGCGCTTGTCGCTATGTTTGTGATTATTATTGCGGTTTTGCTTGCTAACCGGTTTCATCTTGACTTTTCTTGCCATGTTATATATTATAACACATTTTAAGGAATTATGATATAATAGAAGATGGAAAGGTGGCCGAGTGGTTGAAGGCACTGGTCTTGAAAACCAGAGACGGAAACGTCCGCAGGTTCGAATCCTGTCCTTTCCGCCAAAATAGTAAAAACAGAGCTTGCTCTGTTTTTAGTATTTTGAAGGAATGGAGCTAGGATGAATATCCTGTCCTTTCCGCCATTTTTTGTGTAAATGTTTATTTTTGTGGTAGAATGGTAGTAGATTAGGTCATAAACAATAATTGGTGGGCGGAGGAGGTGCCCGAAAAAATGAAAAATAAAAAATGTAAATATATTTTTGTGACAGGGGGAGTGCTTTCGGGCGTGGGCAAAGGGATTACGGCGGCAAGTATGGGGTCGATTTTGAAGGCAAAGGGTTTTAAGGTGACGATGCAAAAATGTGATCCGTATCTCAATGTGGATGCGGGACTTTTGAACCCAGTAGAACATGGCGAATGTTTTGTGACACATGATGGAGTGGAAACGGATTTGGATCTGGGGCATTATGAAAGATTTTTAGATTTTGAGACGAATAAATATTCAATTACTTTGTCCGGCTCGATTTATAAAGAGTTGATTGAGAGGGAGCGGTCCGGTGGGTTTCATGGTAAGACAGTGCAGCTGGTGCCGCATTTTACGAATCTGGTATGTGAGAAAATTGAAAAAGCCTCGGAAGGGAGTGATGTGCATTTTGTGGAAATTGGCGGAACGGTGGGGGACTATGAGGGCCTGCCGTTTATTGAAGCGATACGATTATTTGCAAATAAAGTTGGACGGCAGAATTGTATGTATGTGAGCGTAGTGTATGTGCCGTTTATTCACACTTCCAACGAGCTTAAGACCAAGCCGGCGCAGAATGCTTTGAAGGATCTCAGAGGATTTGGGATTATTCCGGATGTGGTGTGTGTGCGGACGGAGGAGCCGTGCCCAAGGGCGATTTGTGAGAAAATTGCGGCGTTTTCAGGGATTGCTCCAGAAGCGGTGTTGAATTTGCCGGATATTAAGAGTGTTTATGATGTACCATTTAATGTGCTAAAATCTGGAGTGCTGCCGATTTTGAATGATTTTGTGGGGAATAAGAAGAAGCCGGACATGTCGTTGTGGGAAGAGTTTTCTAAGCGGCGAAATAAACAGTATAACAAGACGGTCAAAGTGGGACTAGTGGCGAAGTATGTGGGTAATGACGATACTTATATGTGCGTGACGGAGGCGCTTAAGGCAGCGGCGGCATGGAATAATGTGAATTTGGACTTGAAGTGGCTGAATGCGGAGAAAATTTCTAAGAAAGATTTGGATGGAGTGGATGGGATCGTGGTGCCGGGTGGATTTGGTAATCGGGGGATTGAGGGCAAAATCAAGGCGGCGACTTATGCACTAGAGAATAATAAGCCGTATCTAGGATTATGCCTAGGTTTGCAGGTGGCTTGTGCGGCGGCGGCGCGAATTGGTGGCGTGAAAAAAGCGACTTCGGAGGAATTTGGGGCGAGTGAAAAAGACGGCAATAACGTGATTTACATTATGGAAGGGCAGAAGGGGAAGGAGTCTACTGGTGGGACAATGCGGCTAGGTGACTACCCGGCGATTTTGAAGCCAAGGTCAAAGACGGAAAAAGTCTACAAAAAGTTTTTGTATGGCAAAGAGAAAAAGGGCGGTTATGAGGTGATAGAAAGGCATCGGCATCGCTACGAAGTAAACCAGAAGTTTCTGCCGGAAATGGAGAAAGGCGGAATAAAAGTGGCTGGCTTATCGCCAGACGGGAAATTGGTGGAATTTATTGAGGCGCCAAAGTGCAAATTCTTTATGGCGACACAAGCACACCCAGAGTTTAAATCACGGCCGTTAGACGTACACCCGCTGTTTATGGAATTTATCCGTAGTTTGAAATAGCTTGTGGTATAATTTTAAGTATGGATGAAAAAGAAATTCAGCTGAAGAGGCGGAATAACGAAGAGCAGGCGACGGCGGAGCGAGCGCGGATTTTGGGGTTGCCGTATTTAGATACGCGGAGTTTTGAAAATGAGATTGCTTTGGTACCGGATTTGCTGGAGGTGGGGCAGATGCACAAGGACTTTATCATTCCGTTGCAGAGGGGTGGAGGTGAAGAGCATTATCAGTTTATGGTGACGAGTCAAACGCCAAAGTCGGTGATTGAGAGAATGCGGCAGGAATATACAGATGAGGGTGAAAAGGCGGACTTTTTCTTGATTTCGGGGTCGGCGTATAAAGTATTTATGCTCCGATATGACCCGCCGAAACAGATTCATTATGATGATATCAAGATTGCGGGAGAAGGGGATTCGGAGACGATTGCGAGCGTGTCGCAGACGCTGAATATGGTGTCGACAGAAAAAGTGTTTGATTTTTTGATTGATCAGGCGGATAAACTGGGGGCGAGCGATATTCATATTGAAAATATGCGAGGGGGGATTCGGATTCGGATGCGAGTGGATGGGATTTTGCATCCGGTAGCAAATATTGACAAGGACCGATACCGGATTTTTATGGGAGAGTTAAGCTCACGGGCGAATGTATCGACGGCGTCAAATAAGCCACAATCGGGGCACATGCAAAAGGAAATTCACCGAGACGGGGCATCGCACCTATTAAACATTAGGGTGGAAACGATTCCGACGATGTATGGGCAAGATGCGGTGCTTAGGCTGTTTAATTTTGACGAGTCGTTACTTAATTTGGATCTCTTAGGGTTAAGTAAGGAAGAACTAGCGGAGATTAACGAAGTGATTTCGCATCCGAGAGGGTTGGTACTAATGGTGGGGCCGACGGGGTCGGGTAAATCGACGACTTTGTATTCGATGTTAAATGCTTTGAATACGCCAGATAGGAAAATTATTACTCTAGAAGACCCGATAGAGTATGGGATTACGGGGATTTCGCAGATTCCGATTCATACGAATGACGGAGGGTCGTTTGCGGAAGGGCTTCGTTCAGTTTTGCGGCTGGACCCAGATGTAGTAATGGTGGGGGAGATTCGCGATGCGGATACGGCCAAGACGGCGATTCAGGCGTCGATTACGGGGCATTTGGTGCTATCGAGCTTTCATGCGAATTCGACTAGTGCGGCGTTTTCGAGGATGATTGACCTAATTGGAGTGAACCCGATATTTTCGAGTTCGATTCGGCTAGTGGTGGCGCAGAGATTGGTGCGAAAATTGTCAGATTCTAAGCGAGAACGGCCGGCAACGGAGGCGGAGACGAAATACATTCGAGAAGTATTGATGGGGGTAGAGCCAGAGAGGTTGGCGGGGGTGAATTTGACCGAGATAAAGTTATACGACCCGGTGACTAGCGAGGAAGACCCGTTTGGATATAGTGGACGAACGGTGATTATGGAGCAGTTGGTGGTGGGCGAGGACATCCAGGCGTTTATTCGTGGTGATGTGGCAGATGCGGATGCGTCGGAGATTGAAAAAGTGGCCCGAAGTAATGGGATGATGACTTTGGAGCAAAAAGGGGTACTGGCAGCACTTAGGGGCGAGACGACTTTGGAAGAAGTGTCGCGTGTGATATAATGGGCAGTATGAGTGAAAAAGTAGTATCAGATTATAACGGGTATGATTATAAGGCTGAGTTTTGGGAAAAGGCGGATCGGGAGTATGAGGATCAGGCGGATAGAATGGCAATCCGGAAGTTGCTACCTAAAAGGATGGAAAAATTTGCGGATATTGGCGGGGGGTATGGGCGACTGGCGAATGAATATTTGAAGCGGGCGAGAAAAGTATATATTTTTGACTATTCGAAGTCGGAATTGAAGCAGGCGAAGGAGATATATGGGGATAAGATTGAGACCAAGGCGGGGGATATTTATAAATTGCCATTTCGTGATGATGAGCTGGATGGGCTGATGATGGTGCGGGTGACGCATCATTTGAAACATCTAGATAGGGCGATGGCCGAGCTATACCGAGTGTTGAAGCCAGGTGGGGTGGCGGTAGTAGAAGTGGCGAATAAACGGACTTTGCCCAAGATGGCGCGGTTTGTGACGGGGCGGAGCAAGGTGAATCCGTTTGATAAAAAAGTGGCAAATTATAAAGAGATCTCGGCAGATGGGTTTTATAATTATCATCCAAAATATGTGGAAGAGATTTTTGAGAAAGTTGGGTTTGAACAGGAGAAGGTGCTGTCGGTGTCGAACTTTCGGAGTCGGGGACTGAAAAAGGTGTTTGGGACGGAGCGGTTGGTAAAGATGGAAGATAAGGCGCAGAAAGCCTTGGCGGGGATACGATTTGCGCCGTCGATTTATTATAAGTTGCGAAAACCAGAAGAATAGGGTATAATTTAAGTGCTTTAGTGTTAGGGCCCGTCGACTGGAAGTCGTCGGACCCGTCGCTCGTTAAAAAATCTGAAACTGACGTTTCATATTTTTTCCCTCGCTTGGGTCCGTCGTTCAACGGATAGGACATATCCCCTCTAAGGATACAATGCTGGTTCGATTCCAGCCGGGCCTACCAAATTGAAAACCGAAATCCTGCGCTTGGCGCGGGATTTTTGGTTTATTTTGACTAAATGGGGGTTGCGGAAATTAGCATGAGTGGTATAATGGGAGCATAGTAAGGTCGTTCATAACTTGTGCAAAGGAAAAATATGCCCCTAATAGATAAAAAGACAATCAAACTCAATAATAAAATAATTGCCGTGATGGCGATGGCGCTACTAGGCTTAAGTTTTATTGCCAGCTACCAAGACACTTACGCCACCGAAGCTATGACCCTCTCTATTTCTGGTGATACTCTAGCTCTTAATCTAGCACCTAATGACAGTGCTGGGACCTTTGGTAAGAGTGATTTAAACATCAGTGTAGCTATGGCAGTGACGGGTGGTTATAACCTTACGATCACTGGTAATAATAGCACTGGTAATTTAACTGGTGCTGATGATAGCTCTCATATCATCTCTTCTATTTCTGGTACAGTATCTGAATCAGACTTCTCTAACTCTGCTAATACTAGCTATAATAACAAATGGGGCTACAAGATAGCTAAAAACTCTGCTACTAATAATAACTATGTCGCAGCCCCCACTACTGCTACTACGACCCTAGATACAGTCTCTAGCTTTAGTGGTACTAATAACTATACCCTCACCCTAGGTGCCAGAGCTAATATCAGTACTCCTATAGATAGCTATCAGGCTACCTTTGTTATAGCTGCAGTCTCTACCATTACCTGTAATAGCTCTGCTACTACCATTAGTACAGCTATTTGTATGCAAGACATCAATGACAGTGTAATTAACTCCATGACCACAGGCACCCAATACCAACTAATGGATAATCGTGATAACAAACTCTACTATATCGCCAAAATGCAAGATGGTAGAGTCTGGATGACTCAGAACTTAGACTTAGACCTAGAGACCACGCCAAACAAAGTAGCTGCTCTTACCCATGCTAATACTGACCTAGGTTGGACTACTAATGATACTAGTGCTACTTGGACACCAAGTGCTGCTACAGTTACCACCGTAGCTGATTGGGGCACTAATACCAATACTACTCCAGTCTCCTATAATCCAGGAGATATTTATTACTATTACGATAAAACTAGCGGTACTAGTGGCACTACTACGACTTATAGTGGAAACACTGCTTCTGCAGATTGTAATGCCGCCCACACAGACGGTACTTGTGATCATTATCATGTAGGTAACTATTACAACTGGTCTGCAGCTGTGGCCTCAAATGATACCAGCTCCATTACCACTCAATATGCTACTGCGAATGATTCCATCTGCCCGGCAGGTTGGAGACTCCCTACAGGTAGAACCAGCACTACCAGCACTAATCCTGGCTATTACAGCGAAATTAACTATACTTGGGTAGCCGAGGGTCTAGGCAGGGATTATGTCACTGGCACTAGCTCCGCCGTCTATCTTCCAGACAGCGCCAATGGCTGGAAGAACATCAGAAGTAGTAATATGTACATGGTAGCAGCTGGTTACAAAAATGGTACTAATGCTCCTGCTAGCACCACTACTTATGGTTATTTCTGGACCAATACCAACTATTCCTCTACCAGCTATGCCTATGCACCTTACTTCTATAGTTCTGGTCTTTATCCTGCATACTATAACAGTACTAGTACATCTAGAGGCCGAGGCATGTCTGTCCGCTGTGTTGCTAGACAGTCTAACACCGGCTCTACAGTCGTGACCTTTGACAAGAACGCTAGTGATGCTACTGGCACTACGGGTACCAATAACACTCAGACCATCTCTGCTAATACTTGGGCAGCTCTAACTACTAACGGCTTTACCCGCTCTGGCTATGCCTTTAACAGCTGGAATACTGAGCCAGATGGTAGCGGCACAACTTATGCTAATACTGCTCAGTACTACGCTAAAGTTGGCACAGAAACTAACAATGTTACCCTCTACGCCATTTGGGATAAGATATACACCGTCACCTTTGCCATAGGTAATGGTGCTACTAGTATCGCCTTTGGTAATACTACTGATGGTATGCAAACCTATACCAACGGCCAAACCGCCCAGGCTATAGAAGGAAAAGCCTACACTATCGGTGGCAACTTCCCAATCAAATACGGCTTTAATACTTGGACTACTACGGCTAATGGTACTTTGGGGGACAGCACCGCCGCCTCCACCACCTACACCGTGACAGGAGACACCACTCTCACCCTTACTGGTCAGGAAGCGACTACTAGTATTACTAGTATCTCAGCTTCCGGTACCACACCAGACAGTACTTGTAAGAACACTACCCCAGTTAGAAACGTGCAACTAGTTTATGATCCAAGAGACAATGAAGCCTACTGGGTAGGAGAGCTCTGTGATGGCAAGGTCTGGATGCTAGACAACCTCAGACTAGACCTCTCTAACTCCACCACGCTTAGCGGACTTAGCAGTTCTAATACTAACGCTACAGATACGCAATTAAATTACTTAAGAAATGGTGGTGGTACCACTACTGACCAATACCCTACGGCTGGACTAGTGAGCTCTTCTTGGAGCAACTATTATAGCGTCCCATATGTAAAGACCACTTATAAAGATAATATCGCTCCCGTCACTTACGGTGTAGGCTCTGGTAAAGTAGGCGTCTATTATAACTATTGCGCCGCTAGTGCTGGTACCTACTGCTGGGGTAATAATGGCAGCTCTACTGGCAGCCCAACAACTGACCCTAACACCAGCTCCTACCGTGATATAGATGACGATATCTGCCCAGCTGGCTGGCACCTACCTTCTGGCAATACTAATAGTGGCACTACTAGAATTACCGATTATGGTACTCTTTATACTGCTTATAGTGGTGCCACTATCGGCCAAGGAGTAGCCATGCGTAACGCTCTGTCTACGCCTCTCTCTGGCTACTTTTACGGTTCGCAGTACGGTCTCGGTACGTACGGCTGGTTCTGGTCCTCTACTTGGAACAATACGTACAGTATGTACGCCCTCTACGCCTACTCTGCAGGTGCGAATCCGTATAATAACTACAATCGCTACGGCGGCTACTCTATTCGATGCGTCCTAGGGTCGTCTTAAGGCGGTTAGGGTTATTCCTCTTTTCTGGGGTTCTCCCCGCTCTTTGAGAAAACAGAAAACGCGCTTCCGAGCCTTAAGCGAAGGAAGCGCTGGAAGAATAAAGCCAGAATACAGAAAGATGTAAGAAGTAATGAGTAGAACTAAAAAACCTAGTAATCAAGAGCCAGCAACAGAGCTGATGAAAGCGGTGGCTACGAAGGCCGTGAATTTGAATAATCTGGAAAAAGTTTTTTCACCAAAGGATGTGGAAGAAATCTTAGCTAAACGAGAGGCGGGAGGAACGTTGGAGTCCGCGGAGCGCAAAGCGCTCCGCGAGAAATATCGTAAAATTAAACGCCAAGTGAAAGAAATGGAGAGGGGTAATAAGGGGAAGATAATTGTAATGCCAGCAATTACCAACCCCGATTTTTATAAAGTGTTTGATTTTTCGGCGCTATATTATGTTTATAGATTAGCGAATAGGATGGGACGAAGTGCTAGACTGATGCATGATTCGGACAAGAACTCAAAAATGTTACATTCGGCGAGTATTGTGAAAATTGATAAGTTTTTGGAGCAAATGAAAAGATTAGAGGATTTGACTCCAGAGATGACTGAGGACGGAATATATATTTTTACATTGAAGAAAGAACTGACCGATGAGGAATTGGTGCAACTGAGAACAATTGAGGAAACAAGGCGGACTAGTCTACATAATATTTTGAAACCAAAAAGAATGGACCCAGCGGTATTTCAAGAAATATTGATGGTGATTCGGATGGTGGGTCCGAGGGTGAAAAAACTAGAAAGACATGAATATTATGCTATAGGTGAGGAAATGTTAGTAAATTTGAAAAATTTACTGAGAGTGTATTATGATTATGCGGAAGGAGAATTAAATATGGCACAGGCTAAGAGCCAGATAATGAGGCTAGTTGACGATTTATTTGCGGGTTTAACGGTATTATCAGAATTAAGAATATGGGATTTTGGAGCGGCGATAACAATTGGCGAGTCTATTAATGGGGTAAAAAAACTAATAGAAAAAGATTTTAAAATTAGAAAGAATTAAAATGCAAGATTATTTTGGGCTTTTGAAAAATAGTGATGACGAATTAACGCGAGAATGGTTGTTGAAAGACCCTAAGAATATGCTACTAGCTGAGCTTTTTATTGCGGAACAACAAGCGCGAAAGGGTGGTAAGCGCAAAACTTATGATACACATATGTTTGAAGTAAATCTATTTGAAAATTTGATGAGAATAAGAGATGCATTGTGGAATTATGAATATACTCCGAGTAGAGGGACAGCACATATAGTGTTCCGACCGGTAAAAAGAGAAATATTTGCAGCACCGTATCCAGATAGGATAGTCCAACATTGGGTGATAAACTTGATTAATCCTTGGTGGGAGCCTCGGTTAGCTGATTCTTCGTTTAGCTGTAGGGTAGGAAGGGGAACGAGATATGGAGTTTTGCGACTGCGGCACCATATATTATCGGCCTCACGGAATATGACGAGACCAGTAGTGGTGGTGCAAATGGACATAACGGGGTATTTTATGCATATTGACCGCAAAAAGATGTATGAAAGAGTGAGATGGGGCCTGGATCGACAATTTACGGACCATAATGATAAGAGATATAAAATGTTAAGGCATGCGATACGTGAGATCATATTTGATGATCCGGTCCGAGGAGTAAAAATACAGGGATCCTTAAATGATTGGCGAGGTCTACCAGAGGATAAAAGTTTGTTTTGCCAGAAGCCGGGGCAGGGATTAGTAATTGGTAATTTAACTTCACAGGTGTTTTCGAATATTTATTTGGATGCGCTAGATAGATTTATCATGCTTATTTTGGGGTATAAATATTATGGGAGGTATGTGGACGATTTTTATATTGTGGTGACTTTAGACCAATTACCACAATTGAAACGAGATATTAAAGTGATTGAAGCGTTCTTGAATGGGATGGGATTGTCTCTAAATCATAAAAAAACGAGAATAACGCCGGCTCATCAAGGAGTGTCGTTTTTGGGGATGGTGGTAAAAGGGCATGCGATTTTGCCGGGGAAGCGGATTGTAAATAATTTCAGTGATGCGGCGTATAAATTGGTAGGAGGAGTCGGAGATGTGGAGTCGATCGTGTCATATTTAGGATTATTATGTCATTGTGATGGGGGCCGGGCGACAAAAAAGATTTTTGATAAAGTTGGGTGGGATTATAATTGGTAAGTTGATTTTATTAGTGCATTTGGTCTCGGTAGCCTCTCTGCTACTGCCGAGATTTATTAGGACTTTAACCTTTAGTGAAGAACGGGGAGAACCCCAGAAAAGAGGAATAACCCTAATCGCCTTAAGACGACCCTAGGACGCATCGAATAGAGTTGCCGTTGTTGCGATTGTTGTTATTATTCGGATTCGCACCTGTAGAGTTGGCGTTGAGGTTGTACATATTGTTCGTATTGTTCCAAGTAGAGGACCAGAACCAGCCGTTCGTACCGAGATTGTTCTGCGAACCGTTAAAGTTGCCAGAGAGAGGCGTAGACAGAGCTGCGCCTGAGAATAATAAGGGTTTGGGTGATTCAGTCCTTTGAAGGATGAGTGTACAACCGCGAACTTATTTTGCAAGTGAGACTCACTAAGAAGAATGCTTATTTTTCCACTCTTGCCGTAACGAGGGCGGAAAAGCTTGGACGGACAAAATGATATTTGTGTTGATGTCCGCCTAGAGCTGAAGACTCTGCTCGTCACAAAGCGCATTCTTTGCTCTTCAGTTATAAAGGTACGGACAAAGCAATAGAGCTTGTAGCTCGTCGTTGCTAAAATCTACGCTGTCCCATAAGTTAATTATAACGGATTGAGGTTGGTTAGGGTATAATAGTCGTGATTAGCTGAGCCAGTCGGCGAGGTCGAGGATGTGGATGCCTTCGTGGTCTTGTTTTTGAAACTTGGGAAATCAGGGAGTTTTTGGTATAATGGGGGATATGAGGTTTTTGAGTAATGAATTAGAGAAAAGGTTGGGGGAGGAAGTAATGGTGGAAGGCTGGGTGAATTCGCGGCGCGACCACGGGGGGTTGATTTTTATTGACCTTAGAGACCATGCGGGGGTTATCCAGCTGGTGGTGACGCCAGAGACTACGGAAGCGTTTAAGCTGGCGGAGTCGGTGAGAGATGAATATGTGCTGAGGGCTAGGGGGCGGATGCGAGAGCGGGAGCCGGAGCTTACGAACCCGAATATTCCGACGGGACGGATTGAGCTGGTGGTGGAAGAGCTGGTGCTACTAAATAAGTCGGCTACTCCGCCGGTGAATACGCATGATGATGGGGAGAAGTCCTCGGAGGAGCTGAGGTTGAAATACCGCTATCTGGATCTGAGGCGGCCGGCGATGCAGAAGCTATTGAAGCAGCGGTCGGAATACTACCGAGTGATTCGGGAATATATGTACGAGCGAGAGTTTACGGAGATTTCGACGCCGATTTTGGCGAATTCTTCGCCGGAGGGGGCGAGGGATTTCCTAGTGCCGTCTAGGTTGCATCCGGGGAAGTTTTATGCTTTGCCACAGGCACCACAGCAGTTCAAGCAACTATTGATGGTGGGGGGAGTGGACAAGTATTTTCAGATTGCGCCGTGCTTTAGAGATGAGGACCCGCGAGCGGATAGGCTGTATGGAGATTTTTATCAACTAGACATGGAGATGAGCTTTGTAGAGGATGGCGAGGTGGTGCGCCAAGAGATTGAGCCGCTGTTTGTAAAGCTGGCGACGGAGTTTGGGGGGAAGAAATTGGTGCTAAACTCGGAGCCGGCGGAGGAGTATTTGGCAGAGGGGAGCCGGATACCGAGGTTGCCTTATAAATTTGCGCTGGAGACCTATGGGACGGATAAGCCGGATTTACGCTATGCGATGGAATTGGTGGATTTGACGGAGGTGTTTAAGGAGACGGAGTTCAAGGTGTTTCAGATGCCGTGTGTGAAGGCGCTATGTGTGGAAGGGGGAGCGGCTCTGACTCGGCGGGAGATTGATGACTTTACGGAGCGAGCGCGCAGGGAAGGGGCTGGGGGGTTGGCCTATATATTATATACGGCGGAAGGGGTGAAGTCGCCGATTTTGAAGTTTATGAGTGAGGGGGAGATTAGTAGAGTGCAAGAGTTGACCGGGGCTAAAGAGGGTGACGCGGTGTTCTTTGGCGCGGATGAGCGGAGTAAGGTGAATAAGGTGCTGGGGGTGCTGAGAGAAGGCTTTGCGGAGCATTTGGGAATGAAAAATCCGGAAGAGGTCGCTTATTGCTGGGTGGTGGATTTCCCGCTGTATGAGTGGGATGAGAAGGCGCGAAAGTTGGATTTTGGGCATAATCCGTTTTCGATGCCAAAGGGCGGGCTTAAGGCTTTAGAAGAGGCCAAGATGGACGAAGATAAGCTGGCGATTATGGCGGATCAATATGATATGGTGATGAATGGATATGAAGTGTGCTCGGGAGCGGTGAGGAATTATAATCCGGAGATTATGTATAAAGTGTTTAATATACTGGGGTATAATAACGAATATGTGGAGGCACGCTTTGGGGGGATGCTGAATGCCTTTAAGTTTGGGGCGCCGCCACATGCGGGCTGTGCGCCAGGGCTGGACCGGATTTTTATGGTGCTGATGGGTATTGATAACATTAGAGATGTGGTGGCTTTCCCGAAGAATGGCTCGGGGGTGGACTTGATGATGAATTCGCCGTCCGAGGTAGATGCGGTGCAACTAGAAGAATCGCACCTAGCTGTGGTGGTGGATGAAGATTAGTTGGTTTGATTGGGTTGCCCGAGAAGATAGTTTAGTAAGGTCTCGACGGTAAAGAAGCCGGCGAGGGAGTCTGTGTTGTCGAGGACGAGGAAGTAGTAACTGCCGGTGCGGATGATTTCTTCTACGGCGTGGGGTAAAGAGTCGGTAGTATGGAGGTAGTTGAAGTTCTTGTCGAGATATTTGCTGGCGCGGTCGGTTTTTTTGATTTCGAGGGTGTTTAAGGCCTCGGTGTGGATGACGCCTTTGACTTTATTCTTGGAATCGACCATGGGGAAGTGGGTGAACCCGGATTTGTAGAGCTTGTCGAGGACTAGGGGGCCAAGCATTTCGTCTTTCTGGACGAAAACCATTTGGGACTTTGGGACCATTAGTTCGCTAACTTTGCGATCGTTAAAGCTCATGACGGCGGCGATGCGGGTGCGGTCGGTGTCGGAGAGGATGGTCCTCGGGGTACGTTTTAAGATGTCGATGAAATCAGCGAGGTCTTTAGGGGTGTATTTGGAGGGCTTGGCGGGAGTTTTAGGAGTGGGTGAACGAAATTTTTCTAACTTGGGGTCGAGCCAGCGGATGAATTTTTGCATTAAATCCTTAAACATGATACTATATATTATATCACTAGTAGAGGAGTTATGAAATGAAAAAAATGCAAGGATTTTCGGTGGCGGGGGTGGTCATTGGGATATTGGTCGTGGCTTTATTGGGGGTAGCGACTTATGCCATTATTGATGGTAATAATAAAGCAACAGATTATAATGATTATGATTTTTATTCGGTGATTGAGGCGAATAGTAATAATGGAAATATTGGTGACCACGTGAAGGGCGACCCGAATGCGCCGGTGTTGATTTTTGAATATGCTGATTATCAGTGTCCGGGGTGTGCGTCGATCAATCCGAGGATAAATAAAGTAGTTGAGCAACTTGATGGTAAATTGGCGGTGGTGTATCGTAATTATTTGCTGTCTTATCATCAAAATGGAACGGCGGCGGCATCGGCGGCGGAGGCGGCTGGATTGCAGGGTTACTGGAAGGAATACGCTGATAAATTGTTTAGTGAGCAGTCTGAATGGGAATATGCTGATACTTCGGAGCGAACGGAGTTGTTTAATAAGTATTTTGAAGAGGTGACGAATGGTAGGGGTGACCTAGAGAAGTTTAACAGCGATATTGCTAGTGAAAATGTGTCAAAGAAAATTAATTTTGATATGGGAATTGGCAAGCGGATAGATGTGCAGGCGACACCGGCTTTTTATGTAGACGGACAATGGATAAAATGGAGTGAAGCTGGAGAAGTGACTATCAACGGGCAGACGATTAGCTGGGAAGAGCCTCAATCAGGGGATGATTTTGCAAAATTATTAAAAGATATCGTAGCAGCTAAATCTCAATAAAGTTTTGCCAATCGGCTGGAGGAATTGCAGATTGTTTGTTGTTTGACCTTTTTGAACGTTTGATACGCATATGTCATGTTATTTTAGCAAATAATTTTTAATAGTCAAGCATGAGAAATAATTTTGAGAGATAGTTTTGCTATTATTTCTGAGGCGCCTGCGTCCGCAAAAAGTAAAGGTCTAAAGGCCTTGACTTTTTGCTGGGACTCCGGGAAAATGCCTCAGAAATAATGGCAAAACTATTGTATAATATATATTATGAAAAAGCGTGGGCGCATTAAGTTCCGTAAGATTAAGACTTGGCAATTATTGGTGCTATTGGTGCCGCTATTGTTTGTGGATGCGACCTTGCTAAGAGTAGACCATATCCATATGACAGAACTTCGTGATGCGGTGCTAGAGGCAGATGCGGCGGAGGAATCAGATGAGGTGATTGTGGAGAAGTTGAATGCTTTGAGGGATTTTACGCTTAGTAATATAGTGATAAATGTAGTGGATGACAATGGAGTGGAGCGAGTGACTTTTGGGACGGGGCCGTTTTATTTGGAGCACACGTATATTCGGGCGGCAAATAAGGCCTTGGCAGAGGCGGAGGCGACTTTTGCGAATGACAGCAATCCTAATGGAAATGTCTATGGCATGGCGGGGGAGGTCTGCCGGGCGCAGGCGCTGGCAAATGGCTGGAGCTGGGACGATGCGAACTATATTAATTGTATGGTGGGAGAGATTCAAAAATATCCGGCGGCAGATGATATCCAGAGTAGCATTATGGCGAGTTTGCCGTCGACGGAGCTTTATCGGTGGAATTTTGCTTCGCCGGTGTGGGCGCCGACTTTGACGGGGTTTGCGATTTTGATTACGCTGGTGATTATTGTTGTAATTTTGATTAGGGGGTTAGTATGGATTATTCTGAGGTTATCTCTGTTATTTGTGTAGATTTCGAAAAAATAGGGAAGAAAATTGGAAAAACCTCTTGACTTTTCGGTGAGTGAGTCATAAGATAGGAGTATATTAACTTAAGGAGGAAAGCTAAATGGCTTACGAACATACCAACAGCAAGGGTGTGAAATACTATCTACACAAATCTGAAGTGACGCTTCGCGGTGGCAAACCTCAGACGATTTATTTCTTTACTAAGGAAGAGAATGGCGGCAAAGGTACTCCTTGTGAATTGCCAGCTGATCGCGAAGTTTGCGAGAATCCACGGAATGGATTTCTGACCCTCAAAAAGAAGCAAAAATAAAATGAAATTAATAAAAAAAGTGTTGTAAAAATTACAACACTTTTTTGTGGTTAATAACTTATTATTATTTCTGAGGCGGCCTCCAAAATGAAAAAAGTAAAGCCCTAAAGGGCATTGACTTTTTTCATTTTTCCGGGATATTGCCTCAGAAATAACAATAAGTTATTATGCTCTAACAAATGGTAGGGATGCTAGGATTTGAACCTAGGACCCTGCGTGTATAAGACGCATGCTCTAACCAGCTGAGCTACATCCCCATTTTAGTATTTTATCATAAAAATGGTATAATATTAAGCGTGAACATAAAGAATAGCCTGAGGCGAATGAATTTTAAGGTGAAGCGGGATTTTTTGACGGTAGAAAATGTGGTATTGATACTGGCGATTGTGCTGTGTCTTACGTGGACTTATCAGACGATCGCGGCGATGAGCCGAAACTGGGAGTTGTCGGAAAGGTTGACGGAAGAGCGTAAGAATTTGGAATTGATTAGCCTCGAGGTGGAGGCGGCGGAGCTGACCAATGAATATTATAAGTCGAATGAATATCAAGAGTTAATGGCGCGGCGGAACTTGGATAAAAAGTTGGACGGCGAAAATATGGTGGTAATGCCAGAGAATTCAGAGGAAGCAAAAAACAAACACCAAGAGGAATCTAAAGTAGCGGCGGATGAAGAGCCGGAATATACGAATTTTGAAAAATGGATGATGTATTTGTTTCCAAAATACTAGTTTAATTTTGAAAGAGCTTGTGGTATAATTTAGGTATGAAAAGAGGTAAACTAGGTTTTACTCTGATTGAAGTGGCGATTTTTTTGGTAATTACGGGAGCTTTGTTTATAAGCGTGGCGGTGGGGGTGCAGAATTCAATATATCAACAGAGGACAAATGATTCGATTCAGAATTTCATGGAGTTTTTGCGGACGGCTTATGCCGAGGTGACGGATGTGCAAAATACAGGAGGGGGGAGGTCGGAGCAAGCGATTTATGGTAAATTGATTACTTTTGGTGAATCGCGTAATTTGGCGGGAGAAACAGTTACTGATGAAAATGAGTTTTTTGCGTACACGGTGATTGGTGATATTGGAGATTCGAATGGGCAAGGGACTTTTGAGGCCTTGAAGGTGTTAAATGCAAACGTGATTCGTGAGGTGACTAATGACGAGGGTGAGAAGTCGGTTGACTTGGTGGGGATTACGGAAAGTTATTTGCCAAAATGGGCGACCCGGATTGAGCCGGCTTGTGATGGCGACTTGGCTGGTTGTAAATTTGAGCAACTGAAAGGAATGATGCTAATTGTGCGGCATCCGAATTCGGGGACGGTGACGACGATGTGGTCGGATGATTTGGTGGAAGTGAACAGTTTGATTGAGAGAATAAAAAAGGGAGAAAGTGTATCGGTAGATATATTTAGCAATAATTTTGAATTGAAGCAGATCGATTTTTGCATTAATACTACTGGCGAGGAGGCCAATGTGAGGAACCGCGCAGACGTGAGGGTGATAAAGGGAGCAAGAAACGCTTCGGGAATAGAATTAGTGGCTAGTGATATGGAGGGATACAAATGCGGAGAGTAGATTTGAAGACGCGAAAAGGGTTTACGATGGTGGAGTTGTCGCTATCGATTGCGTTTATTGCGGTGTTGTCGATTATTGTGGTGGTGGTGATTGCTAATGCGGTGTCGGCGTATCATAAGGGGTTGACTTTGAACCAATTAAACACAGCGGGGATGGATGTAGTGGAAGAGATGCGAACTACGGTGCAGAGTTCGCCGGCTCGTTCTGCGGCACGGGAGTGCGCAGGGGTGTATTCCGATTCGGTGACTGCGAAGCAGAATTGTGAAAAAGATAGCGGATTAAGTTTTATCTACCGAGAACGTTACGCCAAGGTGCAGGTAGGTAATAGCTCGCCAAATGTGCCGGTGTTTGGGGTGTTCTGTACGGGGGCGTATTCTTATCTTTGGAATGCGGGGTATTATTTTAGCGATGATTACAAGATGGATGAGAATGTAAGTGGCGGTATTAAATTAAAGTTTTTGAAAGCGGGAGAGGATAGTGTAGTGACTTATGAGAATTTTAAATTATTAAAAGTGCAGGATGAAAACAGGTTGGCTTGTAGAATAGCAGCAGGGGTGAATTTGAGTAGTTTGAGTGGAGGATCTTACTGGTATAATAGTAATCACTCGAGTATGCCTAGTGGCAATATGATTGATTTATCTTCGCAACCGGCTGATGAAGAGCCGATGGATTTGTTGGAAGGTGATAATAATTTGGCGATTTATCATCTGTCTACGGCGTTGCCGGCGGAAGGAGAAGCGGGGAACATGCTGTATGCGGCTTCATTTGTATTGGGGACGGTGCAAGGAGGCGTTAATGTCAGCGGAGGAGGAAACTATTGCGCTACTCCGGAGGATTATGCTAATGCCAGTATAGAGAATTTTGATTATTGTGCAATTAATAAATTTAATTTTGCCGCTCAGGCGACCGGAGGATAGAGAATGAAGAGTGATCAATCAAAATTTAAACAAGGCGCGGCTTCGTTTTATATTGTGGCGTTTTCGACTTTGATACTTTTGATTGTAGCAACGAGTTTTGCAGCAATAATTATTTCGGAGATTGCAAGGACTTCTAATGATGATTTGTCGCAATCGGCTTATGATTCGGCGCTGGCGGGGGTGGAAGACGCGAAATTGGCGTATTTTACTTATCAAAACTGTGTGGATGAAAATGTGAATAATGGTGATTGTGGACAAATAAGGGAGTATATGGAAAGCGCCGCGGAACAACAAGATTGTGATATGGTGGCAAGAATACTTGGTAAAATTGGCGAAGATGATGAGGGGGGAGAGGTGCTGGTGCAGGAATCTGCTGGTGTAGATAATAATATGCAACAGGCTTATACTTGTGTAAAAATGCAGACAGTGCTGAGGGATTATCGTTCTACTTTGTCTAGCTCGACACAGACTAAGGTAGTAAAAGTGAAGTTTGAAGAACCGGCGAAAGCAAGTGATATCAACCGAGTTAAGATTAGTTGGTACGAAACGGCAGAAGGAAATTATCATTATACTAATGTAAGTAGTGCGGGAAAAGTGGTATTTCCGAAGATAGGTAGTGCAGAGGCGGCTGCTCCGCCAACGATTTCGGTGGCTATGGTGCAGACGGCGGGAACCTTTAGTCTGAATGATTTTGATGTGACAATAGGAAATACGACGGACCGAGGAATGGTATATTTGGTGCCAACTAAAAATGCCGAAACGGCAAGTAAAAGTGTAGAAAACAATTATGATGGAGTATGGGATGGGACCGAAAACAAAGTAAAAGCAAGTTCGGTGCAAAAATCTAATGATAAAAGAGCGGTGAATCTGCCACATGTGGTGTATTGTGATGAGGACTCGACAGCAGAATTTGCATGCTCGGCCATAATTGAGCTGCCAGAGCCGGTGGGCGGAGCTAGGAACGATAATACCTTTATGTTTGTGGTGAGTTTGCCTTATGGTAAGCCGTCGACGGATTTTGCGTTGGAGTTCTTGTGTAAAGACGGGGTTACTTGTGGGAAACAAGTAGTTAATGACGAAGGGGAAACAACGATTGAAGACGCGGGGCAGGCATATCTTGATGGAGTACAAGTGGAAGTGGACTCGACAGGGCGAGCAAATGATTTGTATCGTAGAATAAGGGTGAGATTGGAGTCAGAAGCCAACAGTTCGTATTTGTCATTGATGGGGCCGCTAGAACTTCTGGGCGACAGTAATAATTCGGAATTGCTGAAAAAAGTAGATGCAGTCACAAAGGAATGGAATTTTTAAAAAAAGAAGAGCTACCAGGCTGCTCTCTATTCTATTTATATGGTTGCGGGGGTTGGATTTGAACCAACGACCTTTTGGTTATGAGCCAAACGAGCTACCAGGCTGCTCTACCCCGCGGTATGTTGCTGTATTATTATAGGTTATTTGGATTTTTTTGTCAAGAGGTTTTTGGCGGCAAGCTTAATGAAGTAGTTGTAGCTATTGGTAGAGTGAGGGATACTGGCGAGTTCGATAGCGGTGAGATTGTGGCGAATGGCGACGGCTAGCTCGGCGGCGATTAATTCGGCGTGAGGAGCAACGATGGAGGCGCCGATGATGTGACTACTACGGTCGGCGAGAAGTTTGACAAAACCATAATCAAAATTGTCAATTTTGCTGACAGGGATGTCGCTAAGTTTGACGAGGGATTGGTGATATTTGCGATCGCGCTTTAATAAGTCGTCTTCGTTGAAACCGACGGTGGCGATTTGAGGGAAAGTGTCGACAGTACGGACGAAACCTTGATAGTTGACAGGAGTTTTGACTTTGTTGATGATGTTGTTGGTCAGAGTGGCGGCTTCGGCTTGAGCGCGGTCGGTGGAGGATTCGTTGCCGAGGCAATCGCCGATGGCGTAGATATGCTTGGCGGAGGTTTCGAAGAAGCGGTTAACGGTAATGCCGGATTTTTGGTATTTAACTTTGGCGTTTTCGAGACCGTAGTCGAGGCTAGGTTCGCTGCCGGTGGCAAGGACGATGCAATCTACACGGACCATTTTTTCGGAGTTGTCATGACGGAAAACGACGCGCTTACTGAATTCGTCTTGCTCCAATGCGACGACTTTGCAACTAGGTAGAACGGTGATACCAAGTTTCCTGGTGAAATATTCGGCTAGTAAATCTCCGACTTCGCGATCTTCGCGGGGGAGAAGGCGTTCGGCGGTTTCTAGAATGATGACTTTGATACCGAGTTCGGCGTAGTAGGCGGCGATTTCGACGCCGGTGCTACCACCACCAATAACGGCAACGGCTTTTGGTAGACGAGAAATCTTGATGGCGGTTTCGGGAGTGAGATGCTTGACGGTATCGACACCTGAGATTTCGTGGACTTTGAGTCGGGAGCCAGTAGCAAGAATGAAGTGCTCGGCGGTGTAAGTCTTTTCGTTGACGGCAATAGTGTGAGGATCGATAAAATTAGCGTAGCCCTTGATGCAGGTGATGCCGGCGGATTCAAATGGTTTTTTATTGTTGCCGCCAGATTCGATGACGACTTTGAGCTCGCGGGCGGGAATAGTGGGGAGATTAAAATGGAAATCTTGAGACTTGAGTTCGGGAAAAGTCTGAATGCGGGAATAGGCGTGAGCAAACCCTAAAGCTACAGCGTAGGGGACATCGCGAGTGTTGAGATTGGCACCACCAAAGAAACGGCCTTCGACAAGGGCAACTTTTTTCTTGGCTTCAGCAAGCCTAAGGGCGGCGGTGGAACCAGCGGGGCCACTGCCAATAACTAAATATTCAAAATCATATTTTTTACTCATCTTTATATTATTTTATCACGATTTTCGTAAACATAAGCAAAATCGGCGTGATATTTTTTTAATTCTTTGACAATGGCGCGGTCTAAATCTTGGTCGGTGATGATTTTTTTGGATTTTAAGGATTTAGTGGCGTCTTTAATAGCGCGGTCAATAAAGAGGTCGGCGGCACCAGTAGGGATGCCGAGGGCTTTGGCGTGGATTTTGAGAGTGCGTTTGATGCTGGCTTGGTTGAAGGGGGCAGAGGTCATAATGATACTCCTAAAACGATTAGACTTGCGATAAGAAGATAAAATAAGGTAAGGCAAAAACGGAAGAAAGGTTTGTTTTTGAAGCGGAATTTGAGATAATCGGCGAGATTGTGGCCGGTGGAGTTGAGAATTCGAATGATGATGAGAGGGGAGATGACGATAAGAGCAAAAAGCATAATGAGGCCGGCGCGAGCGGGGCCAATGAGATTGAATTTCATGATGGTGATAATAATGAGGAAGTAGACTGGGAGAGTGAAAATGAGTTCTGGGACGATGGAAATGAGACCAAGGACAAAAGCGTCAGAACGAGATTTGACCTGAGTTAAACGAGCGCGAAAACTTGTGGCGAGGCGACGAGAGATAAATAACTCGGTGCCGGAGCTTTTGCGAAAATATAGACCTAAAATGATAAAAGCGAGAGCTAGAAAGATGCCAGACATAAGCCAGGCAAAAATATCACTGTCAATGATGAAGGTAGTGGTTGGTGAGCAACATAAGATGATATTAAGGCAAAGAAAAACTAAGACGACGGCGGTTTCGACGCCGATGATAAAAAATGTAGCTAGGTCGGAGGCTTTTTTGTAGGAAAATTTGCCATGCATATAATGGTTAAAAAGTGCAAAAATGCCAGGAACTAGTTGCAGAAAAACCAAAATTAAGGCAGATAAAACTAGAATTCCCAAAGAGGTTAAAACGCTCATGCCTAAATTATAGCACAAAAGGGGTTGTATTTCTAGATGGTTTATGCTAGGGTCTAGCGCATGAAGAAAAAAATAATATTATTTATCATTTGTGGGGGACTGGTGATGAGTGTGGTTTTGCCAGTAGCGGGAGGGTTGATGGGGGTATTAAGGGTGACAAATACTTATGCCGAAATGGGGGATGAGGAAGAGGGAGGGGCGGGAGATGAAGACGGGATGGAAGTGTTGGGTGGTGAGAGTGGGGATGACGACAACGAAGATGGAATGAGCGTGGATGAGGACGATGAAGTGCCGAGTCCGGATGAAACAAGCGAAACAAATGAAGAGGTATTGCCACAATTATATATTAGGGCTGTGAACCCGGGGTATAAAATTGATGGCGTGAATAATGTCGGGGAGATGATAGAAATTGCCCGAGTGGGAGACCTCGATACACCAGTTTTGCTCGCTGGGACAACTGTCAGTTATACTAATTCAAGCGGGAATACAGCTACGCTGGTTGAATTTCCCGAGCACAGTTGGATGGACGGCGAGAGCATCATCCTAAGATTGGCTAGTTCGCCAGGTGTTGAATTAGCCAATCTTTCCTACAGTAAGACTTTGGCTATGAATGCGGGACTAAGTTTGCTGGTGAATGGTGAAGTGGTGGACGAAGTGTGTTGGACGGGGAAGGAAGGGTGCTATAAAGCGTTTTCCTCGTCAAAGCCAACTACGCTAGTACGTAATTTGGAGACGGGAGAATTTGAACATCAGTTTGTCTATGAGCCAGAATATCGAGCGGAGAATTATCGAGTGGAGGAGGTAACACCGGCGGAAGAAGGAGATAATACGGTGGTAAGTCCGCGGTGTCGGAGTTTGCAATTTTCGGAGATTTTGAGTTATTATGAAAGTGCAAAATCGGAACAATTTATTGAATTTTATAATGAGGGGGCAAGTGCGGTGAATCTTGAGGGGTGCAAGGTGAGGTATAAAAATAAAAAGTATATGCTAAGCGGGGTAATAGAGCCGGAGGGGTATTTTGCTTATTATCCGGCGGGGTTTAGTTTGACAAAAAATCCGGTGAATGTGAATAAATTGGAGCTGGTGGATGCGGATGAAGCGGTGGTAGATACGATGGAGTACCCTAATGGACAGCGTAAAAGTACTGCCTATGCTCTGCTAGGAATAGATGAAGCGGGTGGGGAAATCTGGAAGGTGACTTATGCACCGACGCCGGGCGCGCCGAATAATTATCAAGAGTTTAAGACTTGCGAGGCGGGGAAAGTTATTAATCAGGCGACAGGTAATTGTGTAAAAGTAGCCAGTGTGAGCGAAAAAATTTGTCAGGAAGGGTACTATTTGAATATTTTGACGGGGAGATGTAAGAAAAAGACAGTGGCGGAGGCTAAAACTTGTAAAGAGGGCTACTATTTGAACCCAGAAACGAATCGGTGTCGAAAAATAAAGGAAAATACTGGAGCTGATTATAGTGTAGAGCCAGAAAATTATGAGGAGAACTCGTCGTTTATTGCTTTATATGCGGTGCTAGGTGTGGCTGGCGTGGGGTTGATCTATTTGGGGTGGGAATTTAGAAAGGAAATAGCGAAGATTTGGCGAAAAATTCTGAGGAAAGAGTAGGGAGTGGAGGTTGGGTGGAGGCTTGTTGAAATTTAGTGGGATTTGGCGTATTGGTGGAGTTTGGTGATGAGTTCGTCAAAGACTTGCTCGCGGGTCTGGTCGCCGTTGATTTCGACGAGGAGACCTTTGGACTTGTAATAATGAAGAACGGGAGCGGTCTTGGTGCGGAATTCTTGGAGGCGGGTGGTAAAAATCTGGGTGTCTTGATCGTCGGCGCGATCGCCACGATCGCCTAAAATTTTGGCGGCCTCGAAACGCTTGGTGACGTCGGCTTCGGAAATATTAAGAAGAATAACGGCTTTGATAGGGTGGTCGGCACTTGCGGCGGCAGACATGACTTCGTCTTCTTCGCCGTGCCAACGGCCGATGGAGGAGAGGACTAGGGGATAATTTTGTAAATCTGGGCGAGCAAAATAGGGCAAAACCCATTTGTAGAAAATATTAGCAGGAGTAAGAACGCCTTGATCGGAGTAGTGTTGCTTGGTTTGTTGCTCCATGGAGCGGATAATCATGCCGGAGGAAAGAAATTTGCCATTGAGTGCTTCAGCTAATTTGATACCTTGAGTATCTTTGCCAGACATGGGGAGGCCAAAAATATTGATACTACCGGTGCCGAGCCAAGATTTAATGGTGGCGATTTGGTTGTCCATA
Organism: Candidatus Saccharimonadota bacterium; assembly: GCA_017404795.1. GTDB lineage: Bacteria > Patescibacteriota > Saccharimonadia > Saccharimonadales > Saccharimonadaceae > Nanosyncoccus. The sequence continues at coordinate 59,816 of JAFRBR010000024.1, forward strand.
GTTTATATTATATCACGAGATATAAAATTCATTATATCTTGGGAGTTTTGCGTCAGGATACTATATTGGCACTGTTGACACGAGAGTGCTAATTTTGTATAATTAAAGTATGAAATTGACTGAGCGACAAGAGGAGATTCTTTGTCAGATTATAGAGGAATATGCGGAAACGGCTTCGCCGGTGGGGAGTGTGACGATGGCGAAACTTTTTGATGTGTCGCCGGCGACGATTCGAGCAGAAATGGCACGCCTAGAGGTGATGGGGTTGATTGCGCAGCCGCATACTTCGGCGGGGCGAGTGCCAACAGATGCGGGGTATCGGTATTACGTGAATCATTTGAATGTGGTGGGAGACGACTGGGAAGCGGATTATGCAGAGCAAACGCCGGAAGTTAGAGTGATTGGAGAGGGGCAATACGGCCGAGCGGTGCACGTGATTGAGCGGCGGATTAATTCGCAGTCCCAAGCGGATACCGCGATTAGAGGAGCAGTGGATGCTTTGGTGGAGTTGACGGGTAATTTGGGTCTCGCAACGATTGGTGGACAATTGTATCTGGCGGGAATTGCGAAGTTGTTTACGCAGCCGGAATTTGGAGACACGAGGCGAGTGCAAGCGGTAGCCAAATTATTAGATAATTTGGAGCCGTGGCTAAGAGAGGCGGCGCCAGGTGAGGCTCTGAATATTTTTATTGGTCACGAGAATCCGATTGGTAAAAATTCGGAGGTGTCGTTGATTATTTCAAGGTTTAAATCGCCGTTTTCGGACCGGAGTTATATTGGTGTACTTGGACCGACGCGGCAAAATTATGCGCGGGTGATGGCTTTGGTGCGTCACGCGGGGCAAATGTTAGAAGAAATTTTGTAAAAGGAGGAAAATGAAGAAAAAAGCAACAAAAAATACAGAGATGGAGCAGTCGGAAGCTCTGACGCAAGTGGCGGAATTGACGGCGGATTTGCAGCGGACGCGAGCGGATTTTGAGAATTTTCGTAAACAAGTGGAGTTGCAGAAGGCTCAGGAGAAAAAGGTAGTGAAATTTGCAACGGTGGAGAAGGTTTTGCCGCTGCTGGATGATTTGGACCGAGCGATTGCGAGCTATGAGGAGCTAGCGCCGTTAGAGAAATCCTTGGCGAAAACTTTGGCGGATTTGAATTTGGCAAAAGTAGAATCGGCAGAAGGGGTGGAGTTTGACCCGGATGTGCATGATGCGGTGATGGTAGAGGGTGAGGGAGAAAAAGAGGTGGTTCAAGAGACTTTGAGACCGGGATATTTTTATGAGGGGGAGATTTTGCGGCCAGCAATGGTCAAAGTGAAAAAAATGTGATATAATAATAGAAAGGAGTTATTTTTATGGCTGAATATAAACTGAAATTAGAAAAAAGAGAATTAACTGGTAAAAAATTAAAAGATTTGCGCGCGAAGGGGTTAATTCCCTCGGTGATTTACGGTGGGAAGGAGCCGATTTTGGCGGCCAGTGAATATGTAGTAACAGAGAAGGTATTAGAGAAGGCTGGTTATCACTCGCCGATTGATCTAGAGATTGATGGCAAAAAACGGTTGGTAATCGTAAAAGATGTACAAATTGATCCGGTATCGCGGAAGATTTTGAATGTGGAATTCCAGGCGATTTCGGCAAAAGAAGCAGTGACGGCTGTGACGCCTGTAGTGATTGTGAATTATGAAGAGTCGGAAGCGTCAAAGACTTATCATTTTGCTTTGACTCAGAACTTGGAAGAGATTGAGGTCAAAGCCAAACCGGCAGATTTGCCGAAGGAGCTTCCGATTGATGCGTCGGGGATGGAAACAGTGGAAGATAAGTTGACGCTGGCGGAGATTAAGCTACCAGAAGGGGTGGAGTATGCGGATAAGGAGTTGGATTTGGAGCAAGTGGTGGCATCGCTCTATGACCCGGCGGCAGAGGCTGAGAAGCGGGCAGCGGAAGAGGCAGCAGCAGAAGCTGAAACAGAGGCCACTGAAGAGGGAGAAACTGAAGCTGAAGAAGCAGCTGAGGAAAAAGCTGAAGCGGAAGCAGAATAATTATAATATTTTAGTATTAGCGATAAGTCTGTCAGCGAAAGCTTGACGGGCTTTTTCGGCGTTGGCGTTGTCGCCAGCCCAGGCGAAGAGGGCGGGATCTTGGAGGGCGCGGGCAAAAGAGAAAGTGACGGGCCAGGGGTAAGGGCCGTGCTTGATGATGGCGGCGAGGTTATCGGTGGCTTGCTCGGGGGTCTGGCCACCAGAGAGAAAGACTACGCCGGCGAGTTCGGTTGGGACGTGACCTTTAAGAACTTCAGAGGTTTTGGCGCCGATTTCATCTGGGGTGGATTGATGGTCTTGCTGTTTGCCGGCGAGGACCATGTTGACTTTTAAGATACAAGCTCGTAGATTGACTTTTTGAGATTCTAGAGCGGTAAAGAGAGTATCGAGTATTTGAGCGGTGACAGAGGCGGATTGGTCGATATTGTAGTTGCCGTCGTAGACGAGTTCGGGCTCGACGATGGGGACTAAGCCGGCTTTTTGACAATTTTTGGCGTACTCGGCAAGGATACGGCAGTTTTCGGAGATGGCGTGGTCTGTAGGGGTGAGCAAGTTGCCGTTTTTGTCTAGGCGGATTTCAAAAGCGGCGCGCCATTTAGCAAAACGAAGGCCCATCTGGTAGTATTCCTTGAGACGTTGCTCTAAGTCGTCAAGACCTTTGGTGTAGGTTTCTTCGGAGTTGGCGAATTTTTCGAGGCCTTGATCGACTTTGATGCCAGGGATAATGCGCCTAGCAGTGAGAAAATCGACAAAATTTTGGCCGTTATCGGCTAATTGACGGGCGGTTTCGTCAAAGAGAATGACTCCGTTGACGTATTTGGCTAAATCTGGGGTGGTGAAAAAGAGGTTGCGGTAGTCGCGGCGATTGTCATAGGTGTCCTCGATGTTTAGTTGGTCGAATTTTTTGTGGATGCTGCCGCCAGATTCGTCGGCGGCGAGGATACCTTTAGGGCTAAGAACGAGGTTTTTAGCGATGAGCTCGATGTCGTCTTGGTGAGTGGTAACAGAGGCGAGCTCTTGGAGGGTAGAGAGAGTGAGAACAGAGTTTAGTTTGGAATTTTCTAGATTGAGGCGGGCGAGTTTGAGGCTATCTTCGACGGAATAGCCGAGAATAAAGCTACCGAGAATGGTGGCTGCAGCAATAGAATAGAGGGAGAGATGAGTAAACATGTCGATACGGTGAATAGAGATGGGTTCGGTGATATTGGCGTACTCGAGCTGATTTTCAGAGAGGTGGATAATCTTAGCGGGGTCGAGATGTTGTAATTCGGGCGCGTCGTTAGTTTCCGCAAAAATTAATTCCGACTGGGGTAAAAGTTGATTTAAATGATGATTATTAAAATTGCGGACATAAGTGATAAGTTTGGCATCAGGGGAGTTATTGAGGTAGGAGGTGATTTGCTTAGCGGTCGAAGCGGTGAGCTCGGCGGAGCGGTCTAAATAGAGGTAGTCGACAGGGGTAGAGGGGGGTGTAAAAGTGGTGTGAGTGAATTTGCTGGGGGCGAGATAGGTGACGTCATCGTCGGCGATTAGGATGTAGCGGTAGGTGTCAGAAGGCTGAGCCGTATCGGAATCTGTTGTAGAGTTGAAGTTGAGCGCAGAATCTGAAACTGAGGCGTTAAGACCGAGTTTTTGAAGAGTTTCTAGAGTGACAGCGGCGCCGCCGAGGCTAGAATTGCGATTAAAAAATCGATGTTCTGAGGCGTTGAAAGCCAAATCTAGCCATTTGGTGCCGTGTTTATCGGTTTCAAAATGCTCGGTACGGGAGTCTAAATTGAGATAAACATCCTTGGTAATATTGCCCACCACTAAAATATTCATAAGCTTATTATAGCATATTTGTGAGAATTGGGTGATTAAATGACACCGAGGATGCCGCGGAGGGCAAAGGCGGTGTCTTCGTGGCTTCTAACGGTGATGGTGTCGATACCCATCTGGACGACTGGGTAATCGTTGCCGCCGGGCTGAGTCATGTCGCCAAAGTAGAGAATGTCGGATTTGTCGACCTCGAGCTCTTCTAAGAGGTGAGTCATGCCGAATTCTTTGTTCATGCCAGGGGTGATAGCGTTAATAGAGGTGGTGCCGCCGATTTCGTAGTCAAATTCGGGGGCGAGTTCCTTACAGCGAGCGACGATTTTTTCACGTTTTTTGCAGTCGGGATCCCAGGCGTATTTGGCTTCGGTGCCGGCGTGTTGGCCGAGAGCCGAGAAGGTGACTTGGGAGAGGCGATTTTCGATGATTTCGTCGCCTTCTTGTAGCTTGTCTTCTTCCCAGAAACCGAGTTCCTTGGCTGAGGTTTCGATGGTTTCGGTGATTTTGGCGACTTGTTCGTCGGTTAAGGGGTAATTGTAGACCTGAACCCAATCTTTTTTGGCTAGGTCGTAGCGGTAATATTGGGTGCCTTGAGCGACAAAGAGGTGGAGGTGGCTAAGTTGCTCTGGGGTAACGCCACGGTCCTCTAAGCGGTTGACGATTTGGATTAAAAATTGGTCGAATTTTTGCCCGGAAATAGGGCAGATTTCGAAGTGGTCGAGGCACCCTATTAATAAATCAGCGATGTCATCGGTGATTGGGGTCTTGGCCACGTTTAAGGTTTGATCGATGTCGAATGCTAAAATTCTTTTCATAATATTTTTATTATACCATGTTATAATGGGGATATGAAAACTTATATCGTGGGCAATTGGAAGCTGAATTTTACAGTTGGAGAGGCTTCTATTTATCTTCATAAACTTTTACGAAAAATACCAAATTACAGAGATGTGGAGGTGGTGGTGGCACCATCGACGATTGCTTTGCAGCCGCTATCTTTACAGATAGATAGGCACAAGATGAAACTGTGTGCGCAGAATGCGTTTTATCGGGATTATGGAGCGTTTACAGGGGAGACGTCGTTTTCGCAACTGAGGGGGATGGTGGATTATGTGATTATTGGCCATTCGGAGCGGCGGTATATTTTGGGTGAAAATGATAAAATGATTGCCAAAAAGGTGGCGGCGGCAGTGCGAAATAGGGTACGACCGATTTTGTGTATTGGGGAGACAGAGAGCGAGCGAGCGTTTGGGGAAACGGCGGATGTGATTAGAGACCAGCTAACAGGGGGGTTGTCAGAGGTAGCGGATGATGATATCGAGAAGATAGTGATAGCGTACGAGCCGGTATGGGCGATTTCGTCGGTGAAGGGAGCAAAACTGGCTAGTCCAGATGAGATTGGTGAGGTGGTAAAACTGATTCGGAGAGTTTTGACGGATATTTATGGGGCGAAATTGGCGGAAAAGGTGCCGGTGTTATTTGGCGGAAGCGTGAATGCGTCCAATGCGGGGGCGTATTTGATGATTCCAGGGGTCAATGGGTTGCTGGTAGGGGGTGCGAGTTTGATTTTGAGTGAATTTGCTGATATAATAGAGGTAGCTAAGAAAGTCAGTCAATGAAAAAACAATACATGGATTTTGTGCCGGCAAAGGCGCAGGTAAAGAGGACGAAGAGTGCGCCGAAAAGCGCGGTAAAAAGTGCGCCTAGGAGTGCGATGGAAGGTGCGGTGAAGGCTGCGCCTAGGGGTGCGGTAAAAAGCACCCCGAAGAGTGTGAACAAAAAGCCGGTACCAACGACTGAAAAAGTGAATTTTGCCGAAGAAAAAAAGCTGGCTTTGGGTAAAGTGGAGAATTTGAATGAGAGATTTGTAAAATCAGATGTGCCTAAACGGCCGCTAAGTCAGAGTGCGGCTTACCAGGTGCCGAAAAATGCGTTCGTGAATCAGGGGAAGGTAAAAAAGCGACCCCTGTCGGCGAAGAATGTTTATCCAGAGAAAGAAACAGAGGTGGCTGTAGAGGAGCCAAAGGGGCCGGTGACAATCATCAGTAAGCCCGAAAAGCAGGCTCATGCGGGAACGATAATTGCGATTATTTTGACGATTATACTTGGGGCGGCGGCAGGGACGGTGGCATTCTTGCTTTTGCCAAAGTAAGGTGGTATAATTGGCATTGCACGGTGGGATTAGCTCAGATGGTTAGAGCGTCGGATTGTGGTCCCGAAGGTCACCGGTTCAATCCCGGTATCCCACCCCAAATTTGCGGGTGTAGTACAACGGTTAGTATGCAAGTTTTCCAAACTTGAGACAGGGTTTCGACTACCCTCACCCGCACCATTTTTGTTTTACAAAAACATCAAAAAGGGGAGTCGTTGTGCCAATCGACTACCCTCACCCGCACCATTCTATGTTGTAATTGTTGACAAAAAAGCAAAAGTGTGATACAATTGGAGTATTGTAGTTTAACAATCATGCGAGAAGAAAGAATCCATTAGAGGAAAGGGGGACGATATGTCCAAGAGCTCGCGCAGAAGGCAGGCATGGAGGAAGAAGCAGTCTCAAAATAACGGGGAGCAGGTTGCCTCTCAAACAGAACCAATTTTGAAGGTTTGGCCGCAAGCGTCATGGGGAGATGCTGATTCTCTCGATGATGATCTTGATGATTCTCTGTTTGAACCGATTACGACAGGGTCGCAGTCGCAAGCTGTGTCCGAATCGAAGGCGCAACCAGAGTCGAAACCGCAGGCTCAGTCCGAGTCGCAGAAGTGTTCACAGAAGCAGGCATCGGTTCCGGAGTGGATTGAGGGCTACCTCAAGTACCAATCCGAGTTTATGGAGCAGATAGCTAATCAGATTGTCGAGGATCACCAGATCCTGACGGATCATGATTGGCGTTTGTATGATGTCGAGAAACGTCTGGGTTTATTGACGGTGGCTTCACAAACGAAAGCGGAACCGGAGCCGGCACCGGCACCTGATCTAAAGGTGCAACCGGAGTCGAAACCGCAGGCTCAGCCCGAGCCACAGCCTAAGCCTCAAACGAAGGTGAAGGCAAAATCGGAGCCCGAGCCACAGCCTAAGCCTCAAACGAAGGTGAAGGCAAAATCGGAGCCAGAGCCGCAGCCGCAATCTGAGACGGGCTTTCCAGAATACATCATCCCGAAGGAGATGTACGAGGCGAAGTCTTTCGAGGGTGGCAAATGGCGTCTGCGTGGTCCGTATAAGCGGATTAGTCAGGCGGAGCAGGCTGCCAAGGGCGACCTTTCGAAGGTCAAAATCGTCCAGGTGTGGTACAACACCCATAATGATCGGGTGGTGCGCCAACTGACGGCTGAAGAGATGGAGAAGTACTGCTAGGATTCTCCGCATATCAAGGCTACAGGTACATTAGGAAAGGTCGACTCTCGAAGTCGGCCTTTTCTAATTTTAAGCATAAACTGGATAAATGGGCAAAATAATGCCATATATATTGACAAATTAGCAAAAGTGTGATACAATGGAAGTAGTCTGAGTTTTGCGTGTGTGGAAACAACGAAGACCCTTAACAGCCAAATCATCTCAGGTTTCAATAGAAACCTGAATTTGCTATCTATAGGTAATGGAAAACGGAACTCCCCACAGGCCGAGGGTAAAAGCCTTCGGGAATCGACAAATGAAAGGAGGCTCGCTATGGTAATTGATATTATCCTTAGTGTAGTCTTTGGGCTCGTGGTGGCGTTCTGCGCCGCGAGTGTCATGCAGCTGGTAACCAATGATGGTTCACTCTCTTATTATGAGGTGGACGATGATGGCGAGGCTGAGAAGAAGTTTGCTGGCTTTAACATGGTCGGCGACGGTTGGTACTGGGCTATTTGTACCGGCGTGATTTTGGGAACGATTAACTTTTTTGCTCCTAAAATCGCTGGTGCACTGTGGCTGGCGCCAATTTTCCTAATCGTCATGGTGGCATTTTATGTAGCCTTGATGATCTGGTGGCACAAAGAAGGTGGTGAATGGCAGGCGATAATTCCGGTTATCGTTCTGGCTGTGCTGGCTTTCCTTGTCACCTGTTCGGCGGCATCGATGGTGGCGATCATGATTCCAATGGTTTTTTGGAAATCATTGGTGATGGTTCTGCCTGGGGTGCTACTAACGCTGACTATTGGATTCCTGTTCACGGATTTGTGGTTTTTCCAATACCATGAAATTGACCGTGAAGGAAGCCGAGCTTCTACTCGGGACCACGTCCTGGGTTGGGTAGGGGCCGTGCTGACGACTCTGAGCATAGTGTCGCTTTTGGTGACAGGAGTGGCTTGGGGGTCGTTCGCGGTAAATACTGTCGAGAAAGCGTATGGCTCTGATGATGGTGGTTCAACGACTGTGCCGACGACTAATTCTTGGGTTCATTACTACAATTTGGATCTGCAGAATAACGGCGACAAGTCGGACAACTTCAATTTTGGTCCGAATCCTTGGACCAACGGGGCGACAGCAGAGCAGATGTATGCTGTGATGTACAACCGAATGAAGGAAGACCCGAAGCTGGCGGCGGCCGTGCTAGCGAATTGTGATGCTTCCTGGGGAACGCGTTTCCTCGGAGAGTTTTACGATGAGTGTGATGAGCACTGGGATGCCACGATTAATGCTGCTGCGGAAGAGTTTGCTAACAATCAGACGTCTTTCTATGCGCATCTTTATGCGTGGGATAAGTTTGTGAGTGATGCAAACCTTGAAATCCGCGACTGCGAGTCTGTAAATGACCAGATGTGGATGAATCCATATACGGTGAGTGGAGTTCCGGATGTAATCGTTCGGGAAACCTCGGACCATTCTGGTCATGAGCTGGTGATTGTCCCGAACATCAAGGGTGACACGAGCTATACGGCAGCATTCCGAATTGAGTGCGGGCTCCAGCCTACTGATGTGTCTGAAAAGATGCATTTGGAGGCTGAGCCTGAGCCGACACCGACACCGGAGCCGACACCGACACCGGAGCCGACACCGACACCGGATCCGAAGCCGGACCCGAAGCCGGAGCCTGATCCGGAGCCGGTAAAGGACCCGTCGAAGCTGACTCCGATTAACACGGAGCCGAACGACAACAAGGGACCGGGCGAGAACACGATCGACCCAAGTGATCTGAATCACAGCACGAAGGATCGGGACGATAACTCTACTTCGTATTCGAATTACGATGAGTATAAGGACCAGATGGACCATTTGGCAGAAGTCAACGAGACCCAGAAGGTCGGTGGCGACTCCAACCAACCGTCGACGGAAACGCCGTCGGGTACTACCGTGGACAACAATGCCGATAAGGGCACTGGTAACGGTGGTATTGACAAACTAACGTCCAAGAGTGATCTGGCCGAAACGGCCGACACCGGTGAGGCGATTACGAATAATTCGAGCAATGCGGCCACCGCCTGGGGAGACGGTGAAGATCCGAAGTAGCTCGGTAGATAGCAAAAAGGATGAGGCTGGGGGGAGCCTAGCACATTATTGATATGTCCCGGCGGTATTTACGCCGCCGGGCTCATCCCTTGAGATCTGAGATGATTTGGTTGTTTAGACGAAAATTAACAATTCGGCTAGCAAACAAAATACTATTGTATGATTCATTATATCTCAGGAGCTTCGCAATATGATAAATTAGAAATTTTATCATATTGCTCCGCCCCTTCGGCGGCAAAATGTAAAATTTTGCCTTTATGTCCCTCGATATTAATGAATCATACAGAAATCTATTATTTAAAGAAAGGATAATTATGCGTAAAGCAACTAAGTCTATTATGAGTGTGACGGGTGCTGCTGTGATTGCGGCAACTTCGTTTGCTCCTGCTATGGTGTATGCTTGGGGTGATAACTCTGGTTCGGCCAGTGGTCGTCCTAGCTATACGCTAGACCAAATCAATTCGGGGGCGATTGATGACAAAATTACTTTTAACTCGATTTCTAATCAAAATGTTTCGATTGGAGATGAAAAGAACTTCGTAGGCGCGAAGGTGGCCGGTGAAACCGTGACTACCTGGAATGCTGACACGATTAAGGTGGAAGACGGTCAGACTTATACGATTCGTCTTTATGTCCACAATAATAACCGTTTGGGTGAGAAGATGATTGCGAAGGATGTGACGGCTAACTTTAGTTTGCCGACTAATGTGGCTAGGTCTCATACTATCGTGGGTTATCTTAACTCCTCGAATGCTACGCCAACTCGTTACTGGGATGAAGTGACTTTGACCTCGGACCAAGATTTTTACTTGGAATATGTAGGTGGTTCGGCTCAGTATAATAACAATGTCGGGGTATTTTCACTTTCTGATGATATTATCATCAACGGTGCTAACCTTGGTTACACTACAATGAATGGTGAAATTCCTGGTTGTTATCAATATGCTGGGGTGGTGACTATCAACGTGAAGGTTCACGCTTCGGTGGCTGCTGAGGTGACCAAGATGGTTCGTCTCAAAGGTACTACCGAGTGGAAAGAATCGGTAGAAGCTAAGGTTGGCGATGAAGTTGAATACCAAATCAAGTATGTTAATTTGCTTGCTGATCAGGTAAATGATGTGATGATTCGGGACATTTTGCCTACGAATGTAGAGTATGTTCAGGATTCGACATATCTATTTAACTCTCAGTATCAAAGTGGCGTACTACTTAAAGATAACACTGTGACTACTTCTGGTATCAACATTGGTAGTTATGCTGCCAAGGGTAATGCCTATGTACGGTTTACTGGCAAAGTGGTGGATAAAACCATGGCTTGTGGTGATAACCAACTAGTGAACTGGGCTAGCGCTACGGTAAATGGCGGGGTTTATAAAGATGACGCTTCGGTGTTTGTGAACAAGGACGATGAGACTTGTCGCAATAATCCTACCCCAATTCCTACCCCGACTCCAGATAATCCTGGTGAAACTCCTACCACGATTGTGAGTACCGGTCCTGGTACCATCGCGATGGGAGCTGTAGGTGCAGGTGCTGTAGTGACTACGCTTGGCTACTATATTGCTAGCCGTCGTGGACTTTCTTTGTAAAGAAAGTTCAGTAAAGAAACTTAGTTTAGAATTCAAACTGGAAGTCAATTCCAGTTTGGATTCTGACTATAATGGTGGAGAATGACCGCTTCACGTTTCGAGAAACGAACTAATAGCACGCATTAGTTCGTTTTTTGTTGCGGATTTTGTTGCGGATTTTGTTGCGGATTTGATGGCGCTTATGGTATAATGGAGTGTATATGGATCCGTCATACAATAATGGGGTGGGTACGCAGGTCCCACAGAATAATCCGCAGATGTCTGGACAGCCGGTGCAACAGTCGGTGGCGCCGCAGCAACCAGTGATGGCGTCGCAGCAACCTGCTATGATGCAGCAGCCGATAATTTCTTCTGGTGGTGGGGAGGACGTGATGTTGGGCGGTGGAATGTCGGAGCAGAAGTCGCGCAAAGGCGTGGTAGCTTTGATTGTTTTGGTAGTATTGTTGGGGTTGGTGGGCGGTGGATTTTTGTTGTGGCAAAATGGAGTGTTTGGGGGTGGATCTGGAGGGGATCAGCAGACGGTGGGTTTGAAAGAGGCTTATAACAGTTATGTGAATTACGTGTTGTGGGGAGTGGAGAGTGATGGTCAGCCGAATTTGGAGGCGATAGAAGGAGTAGTAGGGCCGTATTTTGAGGGTTTGGAAGGCGATGTTCTGGATGCCTATATCGTGAATGCAAATAATAAGTATGAAGCCTTGAAACAGAATTACGATGCGGTGGAGGGGGAGGAGAAAGAGGATTTGACTGTCTTATATTCGTATTTTGAGAGCTATCCAAAAATTGTGCAAATAAGTACTGAAGAAATAATAAAAATGTATGTTGATGGCGGGGTAGATGTAACTAAAAAAGTGATTGAGGCGAATTATTCGGGGTCTGATAATGAGCAATATTTCGATGATTATTTGACTGCGGAGAAGAATTTTGCTGAGACGTATTTGAATTTGGTAAAAGGTGCGGATGCAAAGGGGTGCGTGGAAGATGGAGTAATGATTCAGGGATGTTATCAGTTAAATGATGAGCAAAAAAATTTGCTAGGTGAGCAAATGTCTGCAGTGGCGAATACTAGAAGTGATTTGGTGGCTAGAGCGACCAGCGTAATAAAGACTTTGTATGTTGGATTATATGGAGAGGAGGTGACAGAGTAATGGTGCGGAAGTGGCTGGGTGGATTAGTGTTAGTATTTGTGGCGTTGTTTGGTTTGGCTCTAGATGGGGGTAATGTGTATGCGGAAGATGATGGTATTAGTAGTTTTAATATTTATGCGACGAGAGTTGATTGTAGTTTTTATGATGGTAGTTTAATAAAAGATCCTTGTCCAAACACTATAGCAAAGACAGCGAGAGTAAGATTGAATAGCGATGGCGAATACAAGATAGATAGATATAGTGGTGTCGCAAAGGATAAAATTGATATTGAGATAAGCGGAAACAAATTAATAATGAAACCGTCTTGTTCGGTATTTAATAATTGTTCAGAGACGATTTCGGTTGATTTGAAAGATAATATTCAGGATACGTACGATGCATTAAATGCTGCATTGACTAGCAAAAAATGGTACCAAATTAACAGTTCTGTGGGGAGCAGTTATTATACTGAAACAGTTTATTATTTTAGTGCAGAGGATGTGACGGATCCGACGAAAGTGCCAGTGGCGCCAGAGACTACATTACCAGAAGAAACAGCGACGATAAATAATTGCATGAATTCGGGTGGGGCGAATACGTTGGGGTGGATTGTGTGTCCGCTGATGGATTGGCTGGGGACGGCGGCGAACGATGCTTATACGGAATATGTAGAACCTAGTCTGCAAGTAAATCCAAAATTATTTGAAGGGGGAAATGATGGAGTAAGAGGTGGCTGGGAGACGTTTAGGAATATTGCTAACGTAGCGTTTATTGTATTACTTCTAGCAGTGATTTTCTCGCAGCTAACTGGCGTGGGGATTGATAATTATGGGATAAAGAAGATTTTACCAAAACTGATTGTTTCGGCGATTTTGATTAATTTGTCATATTGGATTTGTTTAGTGTTCGTGGATTTGTCAAATATTGTAGGAAATAGTATTCAAGCTTTATTTAATGGCCTTGGATCTAGTTTAGGGGAGCCGAGCTTAAATATTGAGGGAGTTAACTTAGATTCGGTGGGGTCAACTATTGTTAGTGTAGGGGTGCTGGGGGCTCTGGTAGCGACTGGAGGGGCGGCAATTTGGGCTAATCCAGCCATTGTACTTTCGTTGCTTATTTCTGCACTAGGGGTAGTAATAGCGATTTTCTTCTTGTTTATTCTATTGACAGTGCGGGAGGCGGCGATTATTGTATTGATTGTATTAGCTCCGCTGGCGGTGGTGTGTTATATGTTGCCAAATACAAAATCGTTGTTTGACAGGTGGGTAAAAATATGTGAAGGACTGCTGTTGGTGTATCCGATTTGCGGATTGTTGGTGGGTGGTGGTAGTTATATTTCAAGGCTATTATTGAGCGCTGATTTTGCGGGCGGTGGATTTTTGGAAGCGTTTACGGCAATGATTGTGGGGATCGTGCCGATATTTTTCATCCCGACAGTGCTAAGAAATTCATTTTCGGCGATGGGGAATTTGGGGGCGAAGATTTCTGGATTGGGCCAAAGGGCAAGTGGATCTTTGCAGGGCGCAGCGCGAAACTCCCAGGCGTATAAAAATGCGCAGGAGATGGGACGAATGCGACAAACTAGAATTAGGGCAGGGATTAATGCCGATGGGAGCCAAAAACAACTGGGTAGATTTGGCACGATGATTAGGGGTGGTAAGAGAAATGTGACACGGAATGCGGCGCAATATCTGAAAGATCAGGAAGAAATAAGACAAGCAGATGATTTTATGAGAAATCCGGTTGCTTTTGAGGCGGCAAAAATTGCTCAGGAGAAGAAAGCGAGTAGTGATGCGGTAGCAAATTGGGAGATGGTAGTAGATAATGCGTCGCAAAATGGTAGTAACTATGACAGTTTGATCAATCAATATAGAGAATACATGCGAAATAGAAACACTGATGGAGCAAAGGCAGTGGCTAGAGTAGCTGGGCGAAGAAAAGATTTCGCGGCTAAATTTATGGAGGATGCATTTACTGGGAAAAATGCTATGTATGAAATTGGAGCAAATGGTGAGGAAAATTATTATAATAAAAATGATATAGCTTCTGTGGCGAAAGAATTGACGACTGGAAGTTCGAGTGGAACGTATCGTTCAGCGATGCCTTTAGGATATAGTTTTGCTTCGCAAATTAATGAAAATCCAGATAGTGCGAATTATGAATATAGCGGTGATGATGGGTGGAGGAACCAACAAAATGTAGATAATGCGCTTAGAGCCTTTGTTACTAAGAGGTCGGAATTGGCTGATGTGAAAGGTGGTGGTTTGAAAGAGATTTATAATCTCATGACTTCTGGCGGCATAAGCACGAGCGAAGCTACGAGAATGCAATCTTTGGCTATTGATTTGATTGAAAATAGAGACAAGGACCCTATCGACTTAACAAAAGCAAAAGAAATTGCAGATATTTCTGGGAAATACAGATATGATGAGAGGATTGGGGATTTCGTGTTGGCTAATAATGGTGGCGCGGAGGGCGTTGACGGGATTAATAATGGTGATTTTGGTGGTGTTGGAGTGGATATCCAAAATTAATACTGCTTTAGCTAGGTGTTTATAAAGATAGGCTAGGCGCGGGGGCTGGGGGTGACTTGGAGGAGGTGGTCGTAGAGGGCGGCGATAGTGAGGGGGCCGACGCCGCCTTTTACTGGGGTGATGGCGGCGAGGTCTTGACGACTTGAGGTAATATGTTATACTGTGAAGTAGTATAACTGAACTTAAAACCTACTAACTTTAAATAAGAGGTGTTTTTTATGGACAAAAATTTAGAAAAGGGTGGGGAAATAGAGAATTTAATTTATGAAATTCGTGGGAAACAAGTAATGTTGGATTCGGACTTGGCGAGGTTATATGAATGTAAAAATGGAACGAAAGTTATTAATCAAGCAGTGCGAAGGAATACAGAGCGATTTCCGCAAGATTTTTATTTTCAATTGACGACGGATGAGCTTTTGTATTTGCGGTCACAATTTGTGACCGCAAAAAGTGAAAATATGTCTAGGACTTTGCCGTATGTATTCACAGAACAAGGTGTAGCAATGCTTGCTACGGTTATCAGAACTGAAGTTGCTGCACAAATGAGCGTAGCGATAATGCGAGCTTTTGTGGCAATGCGTAAATATTTTAGTGATAACTTATTAGAACAAAAGTATATTAATGATTTAGTCTTGGAAGATCATGAAAAAATAGAACTTTTGGAAAATTCATTTCAAAATTTTGAAGAAAAGAAGAAGGTGAATGAGATTTATTTTAAAGGGCAAATTTATGATGCATATGCGAAAATTTTGGAGATTTTTAATGAGGCAAAAATAGATTTGGTGATTGTAGATGCTTATGCAGATAAGACTTTACTTGATATTATAAAAAGATTAAGAATTGATGTGACCATTATCGCGAAACCTGATAATTTTCTGACTGAACAAGATGTAAAAAGATATAATGCGCAGTATAATAATTTGAAAGTAATTTATGATGATACTTTTCATGATAGGTACTTTATTTTGGATAATGAAAGCGTTTACCATTGTGGTGCAAGTATCAATCGGATTGGCTGGAAAACCTTTTCAATAAATAGAATCGAAGATGAGGATGTGTGCCGAGCGTTAATTAAGAAGATTGATTTATTGTCTGGATGAGGTGGTCGTAGAGGGTGGCTAAGCGTGGGGGCCGACGCCGCCTTGGATTAGATGGTCGAATAGGCAAGAGATTGTAAGCGACCCTATTCCTCCAATTGTGGGGGTGATGGCGGCGAGGTCGGTGCGGGCGCGAACGCTATCTGCGACATCCCCCTTTAAGACTCCGTCTTCGCTGGCGGTGCCAGCGTCGACTACTACGGCCCCTGGTTTAATCATATCATCAGAAATCAAACTGGGAACACCGGTGGCTGTGATTATTATATCATATTCGGTGAGCTTTGTCAAGTCAGAACCACGATGAAAAAGGGAAACAGTGTAATTAGAGTTTGTGAACATTTTATATAATGGTGCACCGACGAGTTTGCCACGACCGACGATGGCGATTTTTGAATTAGTAAGGTTGACATCGTAGCCGGTGAGGAGCCAATTAATGGCGGTGGCGGTGGCGGAGTCGTATTTGGCTTGTGGGCCTAGACCGTCGACATCCTTTTCTGGCGTGATGAGGTTGCAGAGCTCTTCGGTGTTGTTTTTATTGGTGAGGGGGAGTTGAATTATGATGCCGGTGACGCTAGGGTCGGCGTTGGCAGATTTGATTTTGTCGGCGATTTCTGTGTTGTTTTTAGCGTAAAAATCTTCTACATTTGCTCCGATGTCTTGGCCGTATTTGATTTTGAGGTTGACATATTTCATGATGACTGGGTCACTAGAATCGCGGATGATGAGGAGCCCTGGCTTATGTTCCATGGCACGGATTTGATGAGCTTGACGCTCTTTAATGAAGCCAGCTAATTCGGAACCATTTAAGATTTTCACTGGATCTCCACGGGCTCTTGCTCTAGCCAGTAGCCGAACTTGTCGTAAACTTTGTTGATGATTTTGGCACGAGCTTGGTTTAGATCTTGATAGCTCTTGGCAGACTCGTTGATGAGGACTAGGGGAGCTTTTTCATTAATGCGGAAGCCATGAATGAGTTTGCCTTTAAGATGGCATTTTTCAATCAGCCAAGCAGAGTTGATTTTGATGCCGTCGTGGCCACGGCGAACAGGAATGCCTTTGGATTCGGCGGTTTCGGCATCGGCTTCGGAGAGATAGATGTTCTTAAAGAAGGAGCCGGAGCTGGGAATCGTGGTAGGGTCGGGGAGTTTGTCGGCGCGGATAGCGGAGACGACTGCGCGAATACCGGCGGGGGAGGTGTCGGTGAGGTTGTGTTCTTCGAGGTAAGCTTCAATGGAGTTGTAGAAGGGGCGCTTCATTTGACCGGTGTGGAGTTCTAGAGTAATAGAAATGACAAAATAACGATTAGGTTCGGAGGTGTTCATAATGCTGTGGCGGTAGGAAAAGCCGAGTTCATCATGAGTGAGAGTGCGGAAGGTGCCGGTAGCGTTGTCGTAAACATCGATGCTAACTAGGGTGTCGGCGATTTCTTGACCGTAGGCGCCGATGTTCTGAACCGGTGCGGCGCCGGCGAGACTGGGGATTTTGGATAAGGCTTCGATGCCGGTAAGACCCTTATTGCAGGCGTATTCGACGACATTGTCCCAATATTCGCCACCCATGATTTTGAGGCGAATTCCGCTCGACGGGTCCTGCTGGGCGGGTCCTGCCGGCTCCACACCTCCCCACGTCGCTTGACGCTCCGCGGGGACCCCTTCGGAGCCGTCACCCGCCCATGTAGCGTTCTGCTCAGAAATTCCGCGCATCCGGTTGATGATAATGACACCATTAAAGCCTTCATCGTGGCCGATGGTGTTGGCGCCGTAGCCGAGAATAAAGACTGGCAAGTTAAAGGTGCGGGCAAAGCCGTAGGCGTCGGCAACATCGCGCGGGGTTTCAGCTTCAATGACATAGCGAGCTGGGCCGCCGAGACGCATAGTAGTTAGGCTAGAAATCAAAATATTTTCATTAACTTTCATATTATTAGTATAGCATTTTTTGAGATTTTGAAAATAGTGGTTATCGTTGTTTACAGGGGTCATGGGGTGGGGGGTTGAATTTATTTTTGCTTTATGTTAAACAGGGGTCAGAAAATAGGGTTGGTGAAAGTTTAATAAACGTGGTTAGAAGAAAGGAGGACTATGGAAGAGCTTGATCTTGACTATGTCATAATTAGACTCAAAAAGAAGCCTTCTGATAAACAGAAGACTTCTTCATAGCATGACTTGATTCTACCATACACAAGTGTAAAAATCAACCCTATTTTCATTTTACAAAATATTATATAATAGTCGATAGAAAGGTAATACTATTATGGCAAAAAAGGAAGCGGTGGAAAAGAAAACTACTAAAGGGGCGGAGGATGGGAAGAGCGAGGCGCTGAAGTTGGCGATGGCGCAGATTACCAAGCAGTTTGGTGACGGGTCAATCATGAAGTTGGGTGATGCGCCAAAGATGGATGTGGAGCTTTTACCATCTGGGTCATTGTCGCTTGATTTGGCGCTTGGTGGTGGCTGGCCAAAGGGGCGGATTATTGAGATTTACGGGCCGGAATCATCGGGTAAGACGACTTTGGCTTTGCACGCGATTGCGGAGATGCAGAAGCAGGGTGGGCAGGCGGCGTTTATTGATGCGGAGCATGCTCTGGACCCGGCTTATGCGAAGAAGATTGGGGTAGATACGGAGAATTTGTTGATTTCTCAGCCGGACAATGGGGAACAGGCGCTGGAGATTTGCGAGACGCTGGTGCGGTCTAATGCAGTGGATTTGATTGTGGTGGACTCGGTGGCGGCGTTGGTGCCACAGGCAGAAATTGACGGTGATATGGGTGATGCGCAGATGGGGTTGCAGGCTAGGTTAATGTCGCAAGCAATGCGGAAATTGACCGGGATTATTTCTAAATCGCGAGCGACGGTGATATTTATTAATCAGATTCGGATGAAGATCGGGGTGATGTTTGGCAATCCGGAGACGACTACGGGCGGTAATGCATTGAAGTTTTATGCTTCGGTGCGAGTGGATATTCGGCGGATTGGGCAGATTAAAGACGGGGACAATGTGGCTGGTAACCGGACCAAGGTGAAGGTGGTAAAGAATAAAATCGCGGCGCCCTTCAGAATGGCGGAATTTGATATCATGTATAATGAAGGGATTTCGAAACCGGGTGATGTATTGGACCTCGGTGTGACTTATGGGGTATTAGAGAAATCCGGCGCGTTTATTAAATACAAGGGAGAAACTTTGGGCCAAGGCCGCGAAGCGGTGAAGAAATTATTCCGTGAAAAACCAGAATTAATGGTGGAGATTGAGGCACAAGTGCGTGAAAAAGCCGCAGCAGAGTAATGGAAATATATAGATTAAAAGATAAGGTACCTGAGGAAGAAGAGAAAATCAAAATGACACTTCCTCGACACGCTTCGTCGCGCCCTCGCTCAAGGGGCTCCTCGCTCTTTCCGCTCCCGTCGTCGCGGACGGTCTCGGATAGTGCCATTTCTGATTTTCTTATCACCGATCTTAAACAGGGTATTAAGAATCCGAATCGGGTGAATGTGTTTGTGAATGAAAAATTTGCGTTTTCGCTGGATGTGGCGCAGGTGGTGGACTATAAATTGAAGATTGGGTTAGTGGTTTCTAATGAACAACTAGCGGAATATAAAAAAGCTTCGGAATTTGGGAAATTGTATCAGCGGGCGTTGGAATGGGCGCTGATGCGGCCTAGAAGCGAAAGAGAAATTTATGATTATTTATATAAAAAAGTATATGAGAAAAAACTAGATAAGAATTATATAAATCTGATAATTGAGAGGTTGAAAGAGAAAAAATATGTAGATGATCGAATATTTGTAAAGTATTATGTAGAGAATAGATTTGTAAAGAAGGGAATTTCTAGAAAAAGACTAGAAATGGAGCTAGCGAAAAAAGGTGTGGCGAGGGAAATTATAGACGAGATGATTAATGGGCGAAACGACGAGGAAGAAATTGATAAATTGATTGCACGAAAACGCGATAAGTATGATGATGATAAATTGATTAGTTATCTTCGTCGGCAAGGGTTTTCGTATCAGCTGGCGCAAAGCCGGGTTCGTGAGTACGGAAAGGATTGACGAAGTTGGGGACGAAGTCCTCTTTGGACGCGCGAGCTTTGATGGTTTTTTCTTCGTCTTTTACGATGACTTTGTAGTCGGTGATTTCAACGATTTCGCGGCGATGAATGATGAGTTCGGGGTCAATGAAGCTCTTGACTAAGGGGCGCTTGACGATGATTTGTTGGATAGTAAAATCATCGGAAGTGGCGGTGAAATCGATGATGGTGCCGAGCTTGGTGCCCTTTCTGGTTTCGACTTTGAGGCCGATAAGACTGAAATTAAGATCTAGGACTTTTTGAATCTTGACGACATCTGAGGGGCCGATGAGTTCGTCGTTATCATCAATTACCATGCCAAGGTGGGAGTATTCGCGGATGGATTTGACGTCCAAAATATTGTTGGTGGCGTTTACAATGGGGCCGGTGAGCTTGAAAGCGAGAATTTTGAGGTTGTCAGGGTTGACGATGGGTTCGGTGACCTCAGCAATGGGGCCGCTGGCTTGGACACTGAGAACTGGAGTGCCGACGAGGCGTGAATTGTAGACTAACATAAGTTTATTATAACACTTCTGCGTCTTTAACGCTATATTTGCCGACCTGAGTACGACGGAGAGCGGTGAGGTAGGCGCCGGTATTTAGCTTCTTGCCGATGTCTTCGGCGAGAGTGCGGATGTAAGTGCC
The DNA here is from genome assembly GCA_017404795.1 of Candidatus Saccharimonadota bacterium. GTDB lineage: Bacteria > Patescibacteriota > Saccharimonadia > Saccharimonadales > Saccharimonadaceae > Nanosyncoccus. The sequence goes on from JAFRBR010000024.1 coordinate 80,137, forward strand.
AGAGCTACAGTGGACACGGATTTGAAGCTCGGGATAATGGTAGGTTAGGATTTCGATGGAATAGATTTCGACCTCTCTGACTGGGATTTCAAAATCTTTTCCGGCTCGGGCGAGTTTGTAGGCGCGTTGGCCGTTAATCTTGATGGCGCTATAACGCGGCGGGGTCTGTTGGATCTTACCAATGAACGAATTAAGGACAAATTCAATAATACTTAATTTCGGACACGCGTCGATTTCCCCTGTCGCCACAGGGGAAATCGCGCTAATTCTCGCCTTGCCAGGCTCCGAAATGTCCTCAATCAAGTATCGTTGAATTTGTCCTTCTGGGTCGCCGGTGGTGGAAGTGTAGCCGAGACGCAAGGTGGCTTCGTAGGTTTTGTCGAGCTTTAAGAATTCGTTAGACTTCTTGGTCATTTTGCCGGTTAAGAGGATGAGAAGGCCGGTGGCGAAGGGGTCCAAAGTGCCGGTGTGGCCGACTTTGACTTTGTGGCCAAGCTCATCGCGCAGGCGGGCACGGACTTTGGCGACGACGCCGAAGCTACTGATGTCGGCGGGTTTGTCAATTAGAATAATCTGGTCTTCCATGCTAAAATAATAGCATAAACAGGGGTGGAGGGCAAGGGTGGAGAATTTGCATAGAAAAGAGAAGTGCGAGGTATTCTTGCAGCGAGGTTGGCGATGGTGGGCGGCAGAGCTAGTCGATGAGACCGGTGGAGTGGAGCTCTTGTTGAATTTTGCCTTTGGCTGTGAAAGTATGTTTGCTGAAAATGAGACCAAAAACGAGAGCAATAATGAAATGACAGAGCAGTATCAGCAAATAGATAAGATAATCGTTTTGATAGAAACCACCGATAGTTTCGCGTATAGCGTTCATTGAAGGATAGAACGGCATGAAGGGTTGCAAGGTTTGGAAGAATTTGGGTAGCAATTCAATAGGGAAGGTGCCGCCAGAGCCGGCGACTTGTAAAACTAGAATAACGATGGATAAGGCTTGGCCGACTTTGCCAAAAGCAGCGGTAAGGGCATAAATAATCAAGACAAAAGTGAGGCTAGAAAGCATGAGGGTGATGAGGAATAGGGGTAAATTGACGGTTTGAACTTGCAAAACTAGGTCACCGAGACCGATGACTAGCCCTTGCAGCATAGCGATACTGCCGAATAATAAGAAGCGGCCGAAGAATTTTTGATAGTTTTTGGCTTTGGCGGTGAGTTTGGATTTTTTGATGTCGATTTTGAGGATGGCGGTGAGGATGGTGCAGCCGACCCAACAGGCGAGGATAGAGTAAAATGGAGCCATTTCGGAGCCGTAGTCGGCGATGGCGTAAACTGCGATTTCGTTGGATTCTACAGGGTTGGAGAGGAAATTGGCGATGATTTCTGGATCATTACTAAGTAAGTTGGTGAGAGTTTGAATGACTTCGCTGTCTTTGATGGAGTTGATTTGGTTGATGGCAGAGTCGAGGTCGGTTTGAAAAGTGGCAAGAGTGGAATCGAGGCTGCTGCCAAGTTGGCTACCACTCTGGAGGGCCTGAACGGCGTATTGCATAGAGATTTCGAGGTCGCTAAGAGTAGTAGTGAGATTGGAAATGAGGTTGTTGGCTTCGCTGATGGTGTGGGTAGCCTTTTGATAGAGCTGGTCGAGCTCTGTTCTAGCGGAAGTTTGGAACTGGTCGTGGAGAGATGAGATTTCGTCGATAGTGGTTTGGAGTTTGGCTTTAACGGCGTCTAACTCGGCGGAACTAGGAAGGATGGCGTTTAATAATTGTTGGATGCTTTCTAGTTCGGTAATTTGGTCGGAAAGTTGAGTAAGTAAATCTTGAACGCTAGAGAGGTCGGTGAAGTTGTGGATGGTGTCGAGAGTGTTTTGGGCATAGATGAGGTCTTGGCTGGCGGTGGCGTTTAAGTCTGACAAGATAGGAAAGACGGATTCGAGGGTGGAGAGAGATTTGCTGGTGGTATCTAGAGCGAGGGTGGTGGTCCTAGTAATATCGCGGAGTTGGCCGACCTTGGTTTTAGTGTCTTGGAGTTTGGCGATGAGGCTGTCGGCCGTATTATTGCCTTTGGTGATGAGGCCGATTTTTTCGGTGGCATCGGCGATTTTATAAAGAAGAGTGTTGGTAAATGCTTGGTTGGCGCTATCTTTAATGGCACCGGCGGCTTTGCTGACGATGATGGGGGCGATGGGGTTTTTCTTGTTATTGACATAAAAATTGAAAGTGGGCTTCTGAAGAGTAGTGTCACCTAGAATAGTGGTGAGATTTTGACTAAAATCCTTGGGGATAATAATGGCGCCATAAAAACTACTCTGGTTGACGCCTTCAAGGGCGGTGGTTTCATCGGTGAAAGTCCATTTCATGGCGTCATTTTGTTGGAGGGCGTCGGTGATTTGGTTGCCGATATTGAGGTCCTCGCCGATGATAGTGGTACCTTGGTCTTCATTAACTACGGCGATAGGAATGTTTTCGGTGTTATCGTAAGGATTCCAGTTGGAGTCGATATTGAGCCAAGCGTAGATACCGGGAATAAAAATTACGCCAAAAACAATGAGTATTGCCATTTTGCTTTTGGCTAGACTCTTTAAATCTTCTCTGAAAATTTGAAAAATTGTACGCATATATCCAATTAAAACTTCTTGATGAAGTGGTCACATTATATAGTATAATTGTACCATATTTTTAGAAAAATTCAAGGGGTTGATGGGGTTGGATCTATTTTTTGGGTGAATTTTAGTTCTTGACTTTGCGAAATGTGTGGTATAATGAGCTTATGGTAAGAAGGTTTAAGATGAATAATAGGTCGGGTGGGGCAGCTAGCGTGGCTAGCGTGGCTAGCGTGGCTAGCGTGGCTGATTTAGCATCCGCCAAAAATCCTCTCTCTCTC
>JAFRBR010000025.1 GCA_017404795.1 Candidatus Saccharimonadota bacterium
CTCTACCATCCAACAGTTGCCATCGGATAGTCTTGCTACGGCGTAAGTGTTATTATCTCTAGTGTCTGTCAGAGCTGTCATGCTAGCTAGGGTAGGCGTATTGCCGCTAGAGGGCTTTGGAGCAGTGGTGAGACTAGAGCAACCAGACCAGCCTTGTAGGTCGCCAGCGGAAGCAATCCAGACGGGGTAAAGGATCAGGCCGTACTGTGATACATCGGCATCTCCAGCGCCAGAAGCGCTAGTGGTAATGGTTTGGTTGGGGCCAAAGATTACGCTAGAAGAAGTAGCTTCAAAGTCGGTAGACCAACCGGCAAAGCCATAGCCGTCACGGGAGAAGTTAGGTGCTCTGAGGACTGCAGTGCCATTGGTAGCTACACTGGTTTGTTTACCAGCCGTAGAAGAGCCAGTCACTGTACCCATGGAGCTCATTGAACCATCTATATCACCGGCATTTGGCGCATAACAAATCTGGCTAGCTGAGCAAGCGGATTCAGGCAAGGGGGTTACTGGAGCCGCTGCGTTGTTGGGGTGGACTAGGGTGTATTTGACCTTGCCAGTATAAGTATCAGCAATCTGGGCGGCGGTGACGCTGACTTCGTAAGTGATGTTTACACTAGAACCGGTAGCACTACTACCAGTATCAGTAGCTGAGTTGAATTTTGCTACTTGGGCGTAGGTAGCAGGGATAGCGTGATAGCTATCAAAGGAATTCATAATGGTAGGAGCATAGGTCCCGATAACCGCTGTGGCTTTCATAGCCCAATAGGAATCTGGACCAGAATTACCAGTATTGATACTGGCAAGGCTACCGACGAGCTTGGTGTTGTTCCCAGAGTAACTTTCGCCAGTAAAACCGATAGCATAGAGAGAATAGCCTGCAGAATCATTACAAGTGGCCTTGATGGTGGTAGTGCCTAGCTCGGTGGAGCTATCTGGCATCATGGTGGTAGCATAGGTATGATCGCCACCAGCTACAGTGCAGGAAACAGGGACCTTGGCGGTGATAACGTCGATGACTGAATCGTCAGCACTGGCTGGAATGCTAAAGGCGGCTACTCCAGCGAAAGATGCAAAGCTAACTACTAGCCCGAAAGCCTTAAAAAACCTGCCCAGTAGACTAGGCTGGCTATTTGACAATGATTCTCCTATGATCATAAACCTCACTTAAAATAATTAACTATAGCACTTTGATTATAGCACACAAAAAAATAAAATGGAAGGGAATTTTGTGATTTTGCGATTTTAGGCTGTGAGGTTGTAGCTAAGGCGGACGAGGTCTATAAGCTCGGCCTGACTAAGCTGGCCGGCGAGGACGATTTCGATACCACCACGACCGAAATAGCGGGACTCCATGATGGATTCGTATTTTTCTGTCAAAGTTTCAGCGAGACGGGGATCGGTGCGAACTTCGATGGTATTACGATGTAATACAAGGAAGGTGCGACCATCCTTCAAGTAGAGCTCGCGAGTGGGTTCGGATTGGACGGTGTAGGGACCGAGGCCGGTTATTTTAGAAAGGTCAAATACCATTTGAACTCCTCTATTGAGCCGTTAATATCGTCTAGAGCGCGGTGGGCTTCGGGCTTGGTGAATTTTTGCTGCTTGGCGGTTTCAAAATAGATTTTCCAGGCGGAGACATCGAGCATGCGGTAGTGAAGCTTTTTGTTTAACTCGGGCATTTCACGGGCGATGAATTTGCGGTCTTGGTGGATGGAATTGCCGGCAAGATAGACAGTCTTGTTAAAGTGCTGATTAATGAAGGCGATTAGTTCCCTTTCGACAGTCTTGACGGGTTGGCCAGTGCTGTTCTGGGCGATAAGAGAATCGCGGGATTTGGCGTTCTTGTCCCAGAAGGGGCCGACCATGCGGGACTGGATAAGTTTGTCGCTGACTTTGACGACGGCTTGGTATCTAGCGATTTCGTTTAGTTCCATGTCAGTAGCGATGGCGGCGACTTCGAGAATCCGGTCCTTGACCGGGTCAAGGCCGGTCATCTCAAGGTCTACCCATAAGAGGGTAGCTTTGCGTCGGACGGGTCCTGCCGGCTCTTTTCCTCCCCAAAAATTTTTGGCTAACGCCAAAACATTTTTGGGGTCCCCCCCAGAGCCGTCACCCGTCCGTGTTACACTATCTCCATCCATTACATTTCCTCCGGGATGTTGATGCCGAGGAGGCCAAGGCCGTGGGTCATAACGTTTAAGTAGACTTGGACGAGTTTCAAGCGCTCTTTTTCCCTGCTGCTGCCGTGGACGGGGGAGTGCTCGTAGAATCTCGAGAATTCCTGGGCGAGTTCGTATAGGAAATTGGCGACTTTGTGCGGGGCCATCTCGGCTACTGCCACCTGTAAAATGCTTTTATACTCTATGATTTTTTTAATTAAGGATTTTTCATAATTATCATAAATATGGTTGATGAGATTATGATGGTTGTTATTTTTAGATATAATCTTCTTGGCGCGGACAGCGGAATATAATAGATACGGGCCGGAGTTGCCGGTCATTTTGACGGATTCCTTGGGGTCGAAGATTAATTGGCCGCCCATTTTGTACCTTAGAAAAGCATATTTGGTGGCGGCGAGGGAGACGGTGGGGTCGGTGGAGTTATATTCTTCTTTTAGGGCGAATTTGACCATGTCTAGGACATCGACGGCTTTTAAGAAATTACCTTTCCGAGAAGACATTTTGACGCCACCAGGGAGCTTGACGAGGCCATGAGTCAAGTGAGTGGTGCGCTTGGTAAGCTCGGGCGCGTATTGCTCGACGGACTTAAGGACGACCTTCATGTATTCGAGTTGCTCGGAGCCGGTGATGACGATGGATTTGTCAAAATGATAATCATCCCATTTGGTGAAGATGAGGCCGACGTCCTTGGTTTCGTAAGTGGGGACGCCTTCTCTATTGATAAAGACGCGGGTGTGGAGGCCGTATTTGTCGCCGTTAAAGATGACGGCGCCGTTCGAATATTCGTAAACGCCTTTTTCTAGTTGTTCTTTGACTTTGGCGAGACCGAGCTGAGCGACAGAAGATTCGGGATAGTACTTGTCAAAATGAACGCCGATTTGGTCGTAAAAATGGCGGAAGTAATCGTAGGATAATTCCCTACCTTGCCAGTAGAGGTCGGCGATGGGAGTATCGTGAACCTTGTCGGCATTAATCTTGTATATTTCTTTATTTAATGCAGTGATTTCGGCTCTGGCTTCTTCGTTGTCTGTGTAAGCGGCGGTGCCTTCGACGTAGCATTTGGCGATGTCATCGATAGTGAGTTCGTTGGGGTCTTTTTGCCTTAAGATATACATGGTTTTAGCGACGTGGAGACCGACGTCGCCACCAAAATTGGCACGAATGACTTTGGCGCCGGCGTATTCATACAGTCTAGAAATTGCATCGCCCACAATGGAAGTGTACAAATGCCCTACGTGCAATACTTTGAAGGGGTTCGGGTCGGAAAATTCGCAAATCACTGTCTGGCCCTTGTAGCTATCATCAGAAATGGCTTGATTAAAATCATCAAATAAATTGTTTATAGAATTATTTAATATCTTATCGGATAAAGTAAAATTCAGAAAGCCCGGGGCGCTTATTGAAATATAGATATGTTCGGATACCTCTCTAGCAATATCCATCGGGGATTTGTGGAGGGATTTGGCGAGTTTCAGGGGGGCGTTTGATGAATAGTCGGCATTGATGTTGGCGGGGGAGGGGGTGAGTTCGGGGACAAAATCGTCTAGACCATAGAGGTCGCGAATGACGGATTGAAGCTTTTCCCTGATTTCTTGCATAAGATAATTATAGCATATTTGCTAGGGATGTGGTATAATGAGGGGTAAGCGGGTATCGTATAACGGCTATTATGTATCCTTCCCAAGGATGAGATTGGGGTCCGACTCCCCATACCCGCACCAAATTCATATTAAATTCGCCCATCTGGGCGATTTTTCGGTTTCGCTCGTCCAATAGACGCGCTTCAACCGAAGAAATCACCCATCTGAACGAATTTAATTATGAATTAACTTTCCGTATTCTCTTCAGGGGTGGAGATAGTGATGTATTCGGTGATTTTGTCTTCGGATTGGAGTTGGTCGAATTGTTGGTTGAACTTAGTGAAGGGGACGCGGATGGAGACAAAGTTGACTTCGGAGTCGGTCTTGCTGATGAGCTTGACAAAGTAGTAGCCGTCGCCACTTATAGAGATGAATTTGCCGCTGGATTGGCCGGGTTCTAGCCTCATAGCCTCGGAAGCACGACCGCCGTCGATATTCTTGCTGTCGACTAGACCGCCGGTTTCCTGGTAGATAATTTTGTCGCCGAGGGCTTCGGCCACGGCTTTGTAATCGTTGCCGCTCTCGGCGAGGAGCTTCTCGACTTCGGTGGCGATCTTGTTGGCGGTATCGTCGATGTGGGTCTCGACCTTGGATTTTAGAAGTGAGAGGTAGAGCATGCGCTCGTATTCGCTTTTGTCGAGGCCAAAGTTATCATTAACAATTTTAGTGAAACTTTCTTCGCTACGTTCGATGCCGCCGATATTTAAGTGGCGCTCGAATTCGGTCTGGACTTCTTCCTCTGAGACAGTGATGTCTGATTCCCTGGCGAGCTTGGAGGCGTAGGTGTACTTTTCGGCTTCGGTGAGGGCAGACCTTTGGTATTCGGCGCGGAGCTGCTCTAGAGAGCCCTCGTCAAACTGGCTGCCGGACTGGCGCTCGATAGAAGTCATACTACTGCGGTAAAGCATGAGATAGTCTGAGAAGGGGACGTTTTCGAAGTCGACCGAAGCGACAGGAACAGGGATAACTTTGGTGACGCGAAAGAGGAACTCGTCGGTCATGTTGAATTTGTAGAGAGCGAGCCAGCCACCAATTACTACCATGGCAAGAACAACAAGAGTGATGAGAATGGTATTGATGACGACACGGTGACGAGTCCACTGAAGAGGATATTTGAATTTGCGGCCCTTGGCGAGGACTTCTTCGCGGCGCTCTTCGACCTTTTCCTGTTCGGTCTTCTTGGTGTCTTTTTTCTTTATTAAACCCATGTTATAATATATTATAGCATATTTTGTGTGTGACAAATATGGCCCGGTAGCTCAATGGATAGAGCGGCTCCGTCCTAAGGAGAAGGTTGCGCGTTCAAGTCGCGCCCGGGCTACCAATAGAATCAAAAAAGGAGTTAAATCTATGGCAAAATCACAAGATTTTATTCAAAGAAGTTTAGTAGTTTTGAAGCCGGATACGGTGCAAAGGGGGATTATCGGTGAAATTATTCAGCGTTTTGAGCGCGTGGGGTTAAAAATCGTAGGGATGAAAATGGTGATGCCAGAGGAAAAACTCTACCGGGCCCACTACGAAGATATTGGTCAGATGATTACTCGCCGGGGGGAGCAGGCTTTTCGCTACAATGTAGAATATATGATGACTGGGCCGGTGATTGCGATGGTGCTAGAAGGAGTAGAGGCGGTGCCTCTGGTACGGAAGATTGTGGGACCGACTGAGCCTAAGTCGGCAGAAATGGGGACTATCCGAGGGGATTATTCTCATATGAGCTTTGGGTATTCTGATGCCAAGGGCGTGGGGGTACCAAATTTGGTACACGCCTCCGGTAATGCTGAAGAAGCCAAAAAAGAGATTGATTTGTGGTTTAATGCTAATGAACTATATGATTATAGTGATTTGAATGAGAAGTTCACTAGATAGTCTAATAGAGGACTTTTTTCAAAAATTCTTGGACGCGGGGAGTCTGGGGGTGTTCAAAAAACTCGGTGGGGGTGCCTTCTTCGATAATGTGACCTTGGTCGACAAAGATGACTCTGGAGGCGATTTCCCGAGCAAAGCCCATTTCGTGGGTGACAATCATGACGGTCATGCCGGCATCTACGACTTCGCGGATTAAATCTAGTACGTCACCGATGGACTCGGGATCTAGGGCTGAAGTAGGTTCGTCAAATAATAATATCTCTGGATTCATCATCATGGCACGAATGATGGCAATTCTTTGCTGTTGACCACCAGAAAGTGAGGCTGGATAGGCATCGGCTTTATTTAATAAGCCGATATGCCGGAGGAGATTGCGGGCCTTCTTCTCTGCTGCCTCCAAGTTCATGAGTTTGAGTTTGGCTGGAGCGAGGGTAAGATTTTGCATGACGGTAAGGTTGTTGATGAGATTAAAGTGTTGAAAAACCATACCGATTTTTTGACGCATTTGCTGGATGTTTTTGTCGGTAATTAGAGTACCTTCAAAAGACATTTCACCACTGGTGGGCTCTTCCATACGATTGATACAACGGAGGAAAGTGGATTTGCCGCTGCCCGAAGGGCCGAGGACAACTACGCGTTCTTTGTCTCTCAGGCTAAAGTCGATACCCTTTAAGACTTTGTTCTGGCCAAATTCTTTTTTGAGGTTTTTGATGCTTAAGACTTCTTCGCTCATTTCAAGCTCTCCTTTCGCTGCGACGTAGATGTTTTTCGATTTGGCGGATGATAAAAGTGATGAGGTAGACTGTAGCTAGATAGAAGAGGGCGGCGACGAACATCGGCACGATATAGCTGGCCATGTTTTGGCCGGAACCGATGTCTTTGGCGGCCATGTTGAGGTCGTACATGCCGACCATGCTGACGATGGCTGTCTCCTTGATGACGGTGACGATTTCGTTGCCTAGGGCTGGGAGGATGTTTTTGATGGCCTGAGGAGCGACGATACGGCGAAAAATGGTGAACCTAGAAAGACCTAGCGCCATGCCGGCCTCGGTCTGGCCTTTGTCTACTGATTGAATGCCACTACGGATGACTTCGGCTACGTAGGCTCCGGAGTTAAACCCAAAGGCGAGGATAGCGATGATGATTTGAGGAAAGCCGCGGATAGCAAAAATAACAAAGAACATAATAAAGAGCTGTAAGGCCATTGGTGTGCCTCTGATGACGGTGGTGTAGATTTTGCAGATGGCTTTGGGGAGAATGGTCCATTTGGTGCGTTTAGAAGTATCGATGAGAGCTACAATGGTGCCAATTATTAGACCGAGTAAGATAGCAAAAAACGAAATTTGGAGAGTGAGCAAGAAGCCATGCAATAATGAATCAATGTATTGTGGGGTAGTGAATAACTCTACGACCTTGTCCCAAAATTCATTCATTTATAACCTCCTCTTCTAGTCCCATGTATTTTAAGATTAGTTTATCTATTTCTGTTTGACCGTTGGCGTCTGGGATTAACATTTCGGTCAATACTGCGTTAAAGGCGTCTAAAAGCTCTGGGCGCTGTTTGTTGACAGCGATAGCGTAAGATTCTTCGACTGGATAATCTCCGGATGGGTCAGAATAATAGAGCGGTAGGGCTACTAGCTCAGGGTTTTTGTCGACAATAAATTTGGCGGCGAGTTCGTCGGCGATGGCATAATCAATGATGTGAGAATTGATGGCATCTGCCGCCAATTGATGAGAGTCTAGACCCTTGACAGTGGTGTTGGTGCCAGCTAAAACTCCTTCGCTGGCTTCGTCAGAAGCAAACAAATAGCCAGTACCACCCATCTGGGAGCCTAAAGTTTTGCCGGCTAAGGCGTCCCAAGTGACATATGCTGGGACAGATATCATGGTATCGCCGTCGGCAGATTCTAAAGTGTCTCCGTTTTTGATAGCAGGAGCATTACTAGGGTTAAAAATCACGTATTGGACTGAGGTATAGTAGGGGATGCTGAAGTCGACTTTAGCGGCCCGTGCGGGAGTAATGGTGAGACCAGCGGCGCCTGCATCAGCGATGATACCACCGGCCACATTGTCGATAATGATGTCGAATTCGACGTTTTTGATGTCGATGGTAGCGTCTAATTTGTCTGCTACACGGTTGATGATTTCTACGTCAACGCCGACGATCTCGCGGTTGTCGTAGAATTCAAAAGGGGCAAAAAAGGCATTGGTCTCGACCGTATAATCATAAACCTTAATGTCTCGAATAAAAAACACCGTGCCGATAATGATTAAAATTAGAATTAAACCTGCGATAATATGCTCGGCTGAGAATATTTTGCGCCAGTTTATTTTGGGTTTGGACCTCCTAACCATAAATTTATTATAGCATACTTTCGACGGGGCCTATCAGTGTGTTATGCTATAATCATGATATGGATATCTACGACCTGATTAATGATTTTTTGGAGCATTTGGAGATTGAAGCGGGACGAAGCAAGCGGACTGTGGATAATTATCGGTTGTATCTAGAAAGATTCGTGGAGCTGTCTCTAGATATTTTGCGGAAAGACACGATGGGGCCAGAGGATATTACGAAAGAGTTACTGAGAAAATACCGGCTGAAATTAAATCGATATGGCTCGGAGAATGGCGAAGAGGATTTGAAGGTGATTACTCAGGCGTATCATTTGATAGCGCTTCGGGGGTTTTTGAAGTATTTGGCGAGGCGAGATGTTAAATCGCTAGACCCATCGCTGGTGGATTTGCCACATGTGGTGCGCAAGCAAGTGACTTTTTTGCATTATGATGAGGTGGAAGATATGCTGGAGCAGATTGATTTGTCGACAGAGTCGGGGCTGAGAGATCGAGCGATTATTGAATTGCTATACTCGGGGGGACTACGGGTATCCGAGCTAACTGGACTGAATCGGGACTCAATTAACTTAGAGCGAAGGGAGTTTATGGTAAGAGGTAAAGGGTCCAAGGACCGGCCGATCTTTATTAGTCAATCGGCTGCGGATAGGGTGCGAGATTATCTAGATGCGAGGACTGATTCCCTGCCGGCACTGTTTTTGAATAACTCGCGAAATCTGCAGGCGGTGGATACTTCGGGAAATTACCGGCGGATGACACCACGGAGCGTGGAGCGAATTGTGGAAAAATACGCGCGGTTAGCGGGAATTACCAAAAAAGTGACGCCGCATACTTTGCGTCATTCGTTTGCGACAGATTTGTTGATGAATGGGGCGGATATTCGAGCGGTGCAGTCGATGCTGGGGCACGCGGATATTTCTACGACGCAGATTTATACGCACGTAACGGACGCACACTTAAAAGAAATCCACGAAAAGTTCCATTCGGAGACGAAATAGACTAAATAGCGTCTGGGTTATGTAGGCGGATGACGGTAGAGATAGTAGAGGGCCGACTAGCATCAGCTCCGTACCAACAAGTACGAATATAAAAATCATAAAAAGCTGGCTCGCTGGTAGAATTGCCGGCGAGGGTAGTGGTATCGACGTCTTTGACGGCAATGGCATAGATGCCTTCGGCGCGGTAGAGGACGTCGCTAGACGAAGAAAGTAGTGATTGAGTATCGTTGTTGATTTGAGTTTGGGTGGTGCCATAGATGAGGCGGGGATAAACGCTGGCCGGGGTGAGTCGATCACTACTCTGAGAAATGTAGACTGAATCAACATCGACACCTGATTTATTATTAATAAAATTACCTATCTGACGAGGATTGATGACAAAAGCGTGATCTTTGATATCGGTGTTGCTAAACACAGTTGAACAGTCGTCGGGGTGATATTCGAGCACTGCCTGTTGCCGTTCTTCTGACCAGGTGGTCATATCGATAGAATTTTCGACGATTTTTTGACGCCAGAGTTGATAAAATTTGTTGTCCTCGGTGGAGTTTTTGTTGGTGGAATAAGAGGTCTGGATGAAACGAATGGCTTCGGCTTGGGTGTCAATTTCCTCACGTGTGAGAGTGGTTTCGAGGGCGGTCTGAGCGCCAGCGGTGCCACTACTCATTACAGCGGCAATGGCTACGGCAATCATGGAAAAAATCCCGACCGCTAGAGTTACTTCGATTAAAGTGTCACCCTTTTTTACCATAAGTTTATTATAACATACTTTGGAAAAAATCAGCAAAGACGAGAGTAATAACAAAAGCAATAACTAGAAAGGGGCCAAGATAAATGCGGTGTTGTTTTTTGATGAAAAAGGCGGGAGCCATGACGAGACAGGCGAGAAGATTAGCGAGAAAAAGAGTGATGAGGGCTAGCCAAGGATCGCCTAGGGCGATGCCAATGGCAGTAGCGAGTAGCCAATCGCCGTCACCGACCCATTTGCCGTGAGAAACTAGGTAGAGCAAGAGGTAGAGTCCGCCTAAAATTAGGACGGAAAGAATCGGCTGGTAGATTAATTCGGGAGTGAAACCAGAAGTGATAAGAATAGCGGCGTGATTAAGGGATAAGACTAGAGCAGCGAGAATAATGGATAAGATTAGAAACTTGGTAGGAAGTTCGCCGTAGAGGCCATCATAGATGGCTAAGAAGGCTAGGCTGGTAGCTAGAAGAAGAGTGGCAATAAAAATGGTCCAAGTGAGGGGAGTGGCCGTGTAAATATCGATAGTGGTACCGAGAGCGAGGAAGCCGAGGGCAAGAGAGAGTTCGGAGATAATTTCGGCGAAACCGATTCGGCTGTGGCACTTGCGACATTTACCGCGGAGAAAGAGCCAAGAAATGATTGGGAGATTGTCGTACCATTTGAGTTGGTAATGGCAATGAAAGCAGACCGAGCGAGAACTGAGTTTTTTGCTTCCCTTGTGGGTAGCTTTGAAATGCAGGCGCCGAGCTTGACAACACAAAAAAGAACCGAAACAGGCGCCCAGGACGAACAAAAGAATTAAAAACGCAACTTCCATATTGTTATTTTAGCATAAATAGATTATAATAAGGATATGAAAAAGGGTGATTTTAGTTCTAGCAAACGGGGTTTTACAATTATTGAAGTGACGCTGGTGATTGCGATTGCGGGTCTCATCTTTCTGATGGTGTTTGTGGCCTTGCCGGGGCTCCGGTCCTCACAAAGAGATGCAGAGAGGCGGGAGGATATAACTATGTTTTTGGAAAATGTAAAAAGCTATCAGACAAACAACCGCGGGGCTTTGCCGGGGTCAGATGAGAATACTAAATTGGATAATGGAAATGTGGTCACAGTAACAATTAGCAACGCTACATCGGCGACGAAGGATACGACTTGGGCAGGATTTTACAAAAAATATTTGGGGGATAAATTTATGGATCCGGATGGAAGTAATTATACTTTGAAAGTTGTGCGTTGTGGAACTGATACACCAGATGCCGAATGCGCTAATGATAGTACCACAGGAGCAAGAGAGCTAGGAAAGATATATAATACGACTTTTCCAAATGATTATAAAATGTATGTAGTGACTCAAGCAAGTTGCTCAGGAGATAGGGCAGTACGGACCTCGAATCCGCGCAAGCTAGCGGTGCTATATAAGCTAGAGGGGGCGGGAATTTACTGCGCGAATATATAAAAGTAAATACATAAAAATCCCCCCTTTTGAAGGGGGGATTTTTGGTTTTGGTTAATTCTACTGATCGTCGATACAGTAGGTACCGGCGCCCTCCAAGCGATAAAGAATCGCGAAGTGGCGCTTCGTCGAAGGAGCCGCAGCGTCACCGATACAACGGGCACCTGGGACAATGTAGATTGTATACGAATCGAAGGCGTTCCCGTTATCATAATCCCTAATCGTGTAGGTCTGTGTGCCATCGATAGTTTCGCCGGTAGTGAGCTGGCTATTTCCGTTATGTGCGTTGTCAGCGTCAGCGCCATTAGACCAGTTCGGCGTAATGACTAGGCTATATGGTACGCCATTCGGATCTTCAAAGTTGTTAGCCTTACCATCGTTATCCGAAGAACCAGAGTTCATATAATCGCGGATAAATTGACAGGCTACGTTGTTACCACAGCCAGTGCCGAATGTACCATTGGACGGAGCTTGCCAAACAGACGCCGCGCTGACATCCGGCAAGTTGCTGGACTGGTTGCTGTGGTTAGTCTGATACTGCACTAGTGAGGTATCGACACGGGACATGTCGTTACGACGTTGAGTATCACGCTGGGAGCGCTGGAGCGCCGGGAGAGCTACGAAGACCATGAGGAAGATTAAACCCGCAATAGCAAGCACGAGAACGACCTCGATGATCGTGAAGCCTTGTTTAGAGTTGATATTTTCTTTTGCCATAAATAAATCCTTTCTAGATTTTATTCTTATGCTTATAATACCTGAAAACAAAATAAAAATCAAGAGTTTTTTAAGTGGCAACTGAATTAACGAGAGAGTAAATTGGGAGAAGGGTACCACCAATGACGATTCCGATAAGACCGGCCATGATAACCATAAGAATAGGCTCGATCATGGTGGAAATAGCGTTAATTTGCTCGTCAAGCTCGTTTTCGTAAACTTGGGCGGCTTTGCCAAGCATTTCGTCGATTTTGCCGGATTCTTCACCAATGGAAGCCATCTGAGGGACAAGTGGCAACATATATTCCCTGTCCTTCAGAGATTCGGAGAGAGGTTTGCCACCCTTGATGATTTCGAGGGATTTGGAATATTCTTCTTCGATGACTACATTGCTGGTGGCTTCGATGGCGATTTTGATGGAGTCGAGCATCGGGACGCCGGTAGCCAGCATCATTTCGGCGGTGCGAGCAAAGCGCGAGACATAGAGTTTGCGGAAAAGACCACCAAAGATGGGGACATGGATTTTGAAGCCATCGGCAATTTTGCGACCGACAGGGGTTTTCTTGACGGCATACCAAATGGCAGCAGCGATGACAATAATGATAAGAAGAACTAGCCACCAGAAAGCACCAAAGAAATCAGAAATATTGACTAGGAACTGAGTGAGACCTGGGAGTTCTTCGCCCATATCTTCGTAAAGATCTTTAACCTGAGGAACAACCATAATCATCATGAAAGCTAGCACGGCGATGATTACTACTAAGATAATAGCAGGATAGACAAGCGCGCCTTTGATTTTGCTCATCATGGCGGCGTCTTTTTCTTCTTGATCGGCGAGGCGCTTCAGGGCGAGATCTAGAGTACCAGAAGTTTCACCGGCCTTAATCAGCGCTAGATAGACACCATTGAAAATGTCGGGGTATTGAGCGAATGAATCGTAGAGAGTCTTACCGGCTTCAACGTTGGCTAGGATTTCTTCAACAATGGCTTTCATGGCTTTGGCTTGAGTCTGTTCGGCTACAGTGCGAAGCGAAGTAGCAAGAGGTAGGCCGGCACCGATAAGAGTAGAAAGCTGGCGGGTAAACATAATGCGGTCTTTGCCGGTGACATGACCTTTGCCGCCGAATAATCCTGTGCCCTCCTCGGTGACGGACTGAGGAATATAGCCTTGTTCGATCAGTAAGTGGCCAGCAATTTGTTCGTTTTCGGCTTGGATGTTGCCTTTGACGATTTTGCCAGTTTCTTTTTCTTTGGCTTTGTAGTTAAAACGACGCATGGTTTAGCCCCTAACTAGCCTGTTTAGTTCGTTAATATCTACGGCATATTCTTGAGCGGCCTCGTAGGTAATGACGCCAGTTTGGATGAGTTTGGCGAGAGTGCGATCCATAGTCTGCATGCCTTGATCAGCGCCGGTCTGGATAGCGGTGTCAATCTGATGGGTCTTGCCTTCACGAATGAGAGAACGGATGGCAGAATTAGTGATCATGATTTCGGCGGCAACAACACGCCCACCACCGATAGCAGGGACTAGACGCTGAGCACAAATGGCCATTAACATATTGGCCAGTTGGGTACGCACTTGAGGTTGCTGATGAGATGGGAAGACGTCTACCATCCGGTCGATAGACTGAGCAGCAGAATTGGTGTGAAGAGTGGCAAAAACTAAGTGACCAGTTTCGGCGATGGTGATGGCGGCTTGGATGGTTTCGAGGTCGCGCATCTCGCCAATTAGGACTACGTCGGGGTCTTCACGGAGGACGCTGCGCAAGGCGGCGGCAAAACTAAAAGTATCGTAGTGGACTTCGCGCTGGGCGATGACGGAACGCTGGGATTTATGAGTAAACTCAATAGGGTCCTCAATGGTGATAATATGGGTAGATTTTTCGCGATTGATCTTGTCAACAAGGGCGGCGAGGGTGGTAGATTTACCAGAGCCAGTAGGACCTGTGACTAGAACAAGCCCGCGAGGAAAATTGGCAAAAGATTCGACGACGGCAGGCATGCCGAGGTCATTGATACTGCGGATTTGGTTGGGGATAAGCCGAAAGGCGGCAGCGAGTTTGCCTCGCTCATGAAAAGCATTGACCCGGAAACGAGCGATGTCACCAAAAGCAAAGGAATAGTCGAACTCTTTGTCCTTGATGAGAATTTTTTGTTGTTCTTCGTCTAATGTAGCAAAAATAAGGTTGCGGATAGTGTCGTCGTTTAGACTAGCGATACCAGCGATAGGGGTAAGAACGCCGTCGACGCGTAAAATGGGAGGGAGACCATACTGAAGGTGAAGGTCCGAAGCATTACGACGAATACATTCTTCGAGTAGATTTTCGATTTTTGGTGTAGTTAAAGTTTGCCCACTATTTTCCATAATATTATTATACCACAAGCTTAAGACAAATCACTAGCTACGCGGTTGACCTCCTCTAATGTTGTTATGCCAGATAAAACTTTCAAAATACCGTCTTGGCGCATGGTGACGGTACCTTTGGACTTAGCTAAGCGCATAATCTCGTTGGCGGTAGCGTGAGAAATAATCATTTTCTGGATGTCTTCATCGACGTCGATGGCTTCATAGAGACCGGCACGGCCAGAATAACCGCCGGGGGTTTCTTTGGCGTCCATGCCTTTAGCCAACATATAAAATTCGTCGTTTTTGACTGGTAAGCCTGGATAACCTAAATCTTCGCTAATGCTTGCAACATCTTCTTTGGTGGTTGGTAGAAGGTTGCCGACAATTTCATTGATACTTTTGGTTTCAATCTCGGAAGATTTATACATTTCTTTTTTCTCGGTAACACGGCGGACCAAGCGCTGGCCAATGACGACATTAAGAACAGAGGCTAGGAGGAAAGGCTCGACGCCCATATCCAAGAGACGGGGCAAAATACCAGCGGCAGAGTTGGTATGGAGCGTGCTAAAGACTAGGTGGCCGGTAAGTGCAGCCTGAACGGCAAGACCGGCGGTTTCGGAATCGCGAATCTCGCCGACCATAACAACATCTGGGTCTTGACGCAAGATGGAACGGAGGCCCGATGCAAAAGTAAGGCCAGCGTCGACATTAACTTGAATTTGGTTGATGCCATCCATTTTATACTCGACTGGATCTTCTAGAGTGACAATGTTGATGGCCTCGGATTTGATTTGTTGGATTAAGGCGTAGAGAGTGGTGGATTTACCAGAACCAGTAGGACCGGAAGTTAAAATCATGCCATTGGGACGTTTAATTCCCTCTAAGACCGAGTGTAGAGCATGGCCGGTCATACCCATTTTTTCGATTTCCATGGAGACGCCGGTCTTGTCCAACAGACGAATAACGACCTGTTCGCCCCAAGTGACAGGAGCGATAGCAATACGCAGATCGATCTCTTGGCCATCAACCAAGACGGTAAATTGGCCGTCCTGAGGCGTGCGGTGTTCGTCAATTTTGAGGTTGGCGAGAATTTTGACCCGGGAAACCAGAGCGGGGGCAACGGCTTTGGGGAGCTCCATAATCCTGCGTAAGACGCCGTCAATACGGCAGCGAATGATTAAAGCGTTTTCTAAAGGCTCGATGTGAATATCGGAGGCTTTGGTCTTGGCGGCGTAGCTCAAGATAGAAGTAAGAGCCTTGGAAATGGGTGAGTCCTCGACGATAGTTTTGACATCAGGGTTAGTAGAAGTGGCTTCATCGGTCTCCCTAACAGCTTCTTTGACGCCAGAGAAATCGCCGTGGTATTGATCGAGCATTTCGCGGATACCGCGCTCAGATGACATCCAAACCCGAATGGGCTGATTGATGAGATTGGATAGATAGTCGGTGGCTTGGACATTAGTAACATCGACCATGGCGACATTGAGCATGCCGTCTTTTTCGCCGAGAGGGATGGCAAGAACTCGCTCGGAGGCTTCGGCAGGAATCTTGGCGAGAATATCTTGGTCGATGGTAATATTCTTGAGCTCGACATAGGGGACACCAATAATGGCGGCGGTGGCCCGAGCTACCATGTCATCACTGATGAGTTTGTGATTTTTGAGTTCAGTAAGGGTGGATTTGCCCTCAAGCTCGGCTTGTTGACGGATATTGGTGACTAAATTACGATCAGCTAGACCTTCGTTTAACAGGAGGTCGGTAATTCTAGCCTCAGCATCTTTAGTCAGTAAAGCCATTATTCATCCCCCTGAGTTTCGAGGTCGATGATGTCTTCTTCGGTGACCTGTTCAATACACTCACCGCTAGCGTCGTATTCAGCGCAATCACCGACATAAACCTCTACGGTGGGATTGAGGGCTTTGTAATTAAAAATTTCGGGGTTAGGGTCGGCTAACTCAGTGCTGATGGTAGAATCGACAGTCTTGACAGTAACTTCTTCGATTTCGCCGATGAAAATATTGGTAATGAAAAAGGCGATTAAAATGCCGACGATAGCGGAGCCGATGGCAGTGGCAAGTTCGGTTTTCATTTAATCTTTACCTCCTGGAGTTATAGTTGTAGTAGATTCGGTGATAGTAGATTCGTTGACATAGTAAGCGGTAGCGTGAAATTGGAGATTGAGAGTATCGCTACCACCCCATTCAATGATAGCACTGTTGATGTCGAACTCGCGAATAGAGCGTTCGATGTTGTTTAAAACGTTCAGAGTAGTGCTGGAATTAGCCTCAATCACAGAGCTAACGGAGATTTCGTTGAGGTTTTCAGCAAGCTTGGAAACTTCAGTTGAGCCGCTAGGGCTGATGGATTCTGGGACCCAATTAGAGTCGTTGTAGAGTTTATTGAGGCTAGCCAAGAGAGCCTCTTCGTTCTTGAAGGCGGGAAGAGCGTCTGGGATGACACGCAGGGCTGAACAACTTTTGATTAGATTGCTAGCAGCTTGAAGCTGTTCGGAACCTCTGGCGTTGGAATAATTTTCCATTAAATCTTTATAAGTGTGGGTCTTGCCGTTGGCATCAGTACAGCCAGAATTACCCTCTTTGGGGACGGAGTTCAAGGCGTCGTTGGCGGCTAGGTTTTCGAGAATGTTGGCGCGAAGAGTGCCGGGAATTTGAGAAACTTCAATGCTGTCTGGATCACATCTGTCTAATTCGCTGTCCGAATAAACTGCTCCATTGGGCTTGGTGCAAACACCAGCGGTTTCGATGATGTTGGAATAAGCAACGATGGATTCGTCTTCGGCCATGATGACTTTGGCGTTGAAAGAAATTTGCTGAGCAAAGTGAGAGATAAGAGCAATGGCTACACCTAAAACAAGTGAGGCGCCCAAAACTGCTAAAATCATGTGCTCTTGAGCTTCGGAAATTTTAATACGTTTGCTGATAGCGACTTCTTTGGCCATATTAGTTCCCTCCTCCGTTTAGGTTGGTATTTGAATTGCAGTCGGGATCGCCTTCAGGGCAATCGGTGGCACGAGCGCCAAACATAGCCTGAACCTGAACGTACGAATCGGTAACATTGTGGCGGCCGGTGGGACCAAAGGCTAGTAAGTGATGATTGGAAAACTTGTAGGCTTCGGGCGAGATAGAGATAACGGCCGAGAATCTAAGGACTAATTGTTCATCGGCGTCACGGCCATTGGAAGAATCGGTAATATTAATGCCGTCAGAACCGTTGGGAACTAGTAAGCAACTTTCGTTGGACTCGGTCCATTTGGGATTAGCACTGCTTTGGCTATCGTCACCAGAATAGGTAATACAAGAGCTTTGGAAATGAGGAACGCCCGAAATGGTGCCGTCTAGGCCCATGTAAGGCTTGCCTTCCACCTCGGTATCCTTGTACCATTCGTTAAACTGAGGGGTGCGCCAAATGCGAACAACCTGTTGCCCTTCGTAATCTTCAAAACTATAACCTTTGGTGGTTTCGGAGGGGTTGCAACCTTCTTGATTGACGGTCCAGAAGGCATAGATGCCTTTGCTGGAATCATTGAAAGTGGCACCATCAGAACCAGATTCAATCATGCAATATGCCGGAATAGTGTTGCCTTCTTCATCAACATAATTACCATAATCATAACGCAAATATTGCATGCTCTTTTTGAAAGAATCTAGAACGTTATAGTCAATGTAGGGCTCGGTGCCGGCATTGGCTTGTGCGTCAAAGGTAAAGGTAGGCTCGTTGTCGCTGAGTTTGACATTGATTTCGGAGATGGTGATAGTGTCGGCACCGGTGGGGAGTAAGGCGGAAAGGATGTTGAAAGTGCGAGAAAGAACTTGTTTGTTTTCGGTAAGGGTAGAAATGTCGTCTAATTGGTCTTTAATGGTGAGAAAGTCATTGAGGTCGCTATAAGAGTTAAGTTTATTAGAAAGATTATCGATGGTGGCCTGCTTGCTAGTGAGGGCAATTTGTTGGCCGCCCATAATTAGGCCGGTCAAAACAGTGGCCCCAATACTACCAATAGCCACAACGATGCAAAGGAAGAAGATAAAGTTGCGAAGCTTTAAAGTTTTAATCATCTCGGCCTTGATGTCTGGGACGAGGTTAATCTCGCGATGAGTCTTGCGTCGAGATTTGCTGGCTTTTTGGCTGATTTTGCCAAAGAGTTCAGAGACTTTAATTTCCTTAGCCATTAATCATTACTCCTTTCTGATAAGCCGATTGCTACGGCGAATTCGCTGGCAACACTAGACAACGCTTGTTGCTGGGCAGAAGAAGTGCGGACAAATTGCCACGGATTGCCCTTAACGGTCGGAACATTAGTCTTGGCTTCAATGAACTCGGCAAAAAGCGGGATAACGCTAGCATAGCCGGAAAGCACAATACCGCCAACTTTACCACCTAGATATTTGGTCTGGAAGAAACGGACGGATTTGGCTAACTCAGCGGCAAAAGTATCGAGATGGGTGTTTAAAATCTTGAAAACTTGGCCTTCAACTTGATTTTGATCAAGACCGAACTTAAGAATAAATTGACGAGATTGGTCTTCGCGAACATTAAGGCCACTGGCTACAGCCTTGATAAGTACTTCGATACCACCAGGGACAGTGCGAACTAGGCGAGGTTGATCTTTGTAGTTGATGACGAGATCGGTGGAATTTTCACCAAAATCCACTACTAAACAAGCGTCGATGGAACCTGGAATATTGAGGGCGCGGGCCATAGCTAGGGGCTCTGGCTCCATAGCAACGATGTTGAGGCCGGTTTTTTCGATGGTTTCCATACTGGACTCGGCATAATCTTTGGCGACAGAGCTAACTAAGACCTCGGTCTTGGCAGGATCGTTGGGGCTGGGGCCGAGAATAATATAATCGGCTTTGGCGTCGTTCAAAGACATCGGGACATATTTGTCAATTTCGTATTTGAAGGATTTGCGAAGTTCTTTTTCGGGGAGGGTTTCGGTTTCGATGATGGAAGTAAAAGTTTTGCCGGCAGGAAGACCGATAGCGACGTTTTTGGTTTTGATGCCGGCTTGCTCAACGGCACCCATAATGGCCTCGCCGAGACGCTTCTTGCCGAGGTCGGAAGAATCTTGAGTTAGTTTGGGGTCGATGGGAACATATGCGAACCTCTGAAGATTCCAGCCATGTTGGCTGTTGCCAGATAGTTGAACTATACGCATCGAGTTCGTTCCTATATCTAGTGAGAAGAAATCGCCCACACCATGTAATAAGTTCATATATATGATTATAAATGTTTATGTTTAAAAAAGCAAGCAAAAAATATATTTTCGCGTACGCCTCGCTCAAGCTCACGAGTCTACCAGATTACTTATTTAGTTGCCTTGTTTTAGCCAGTAGAATTTTTCTTGATTGCCGGTTTTGCCTTTCAGAGAGTTGTCGCGCTTGTTGATGATGATAAAATTATTTTGTTTTAGCCATTGTTCAAAATTTTTGATAATTTCGCGGCGGATTTTTTCGTTTTTGATGACGCCTCTGTTTAGTTGATCTGGGGTGGCTTCGAATTGGGGTTTGAGCATGACGAGAAAATCAGTGTGGGTGTCGCTAAGGTTGGTCTTAGCGTATGCTAAAATTATGGTTAGACTGATAAACGAGACATCGGCTAATATAATGTCTGGGACGCAAGAGAGCACTTTTTCGGGTCGCGTCCGGCCGTACGAAAGCCACGGGCGGCCGGCGCTAACTCTCGCGCTGCCGCGCTCCGAAATCCCCTCAAAAGGCTCTTCTTGCGTCCCTGGAATAAAATCAAGGATATCGGTTTTTTCGTGGAGTTCGACGCGGGGGTCGTATCTTAAGGGTTTAGCCATTTGGTTGGTTCCCTTTTCTACGGCGATGACTTTGGTGGCGCCGTGGTCGAGGGCGTACTGGGTGAAGCCGCCGGTAGAGGAGCCGATATCTAAGACAGTCTTGCCACGGAAATCAAAATTAAAGGCGCTGGCGGCGTCTTTAATTTTGAAATAGCCTCTACTTTTTGCGTTCACGATAGGCGCCTGTTTCGGTGTCGACGGAGACGATGTCGCCTTCTTTGATGAAGGCGGGGACTTTGATGACGACGCCGGTTTCGAGTTTGGCATCTTTCATCACTGAGCTGGTAGTGTCACCCTTGACAGCGTTTTCGGTGTAGACGACTTTGAGCCAGAGATTCTTGGGCAACTGTAAGTTGATGGGAGTGCCGTTGTAGAATTGGATTTCCATTTCGTCACCTTCTTTCATGAAATCTTCTGCGTCACTGACCATATCAGCGTTTAGCTCATATTGTTCGAAACTTTCGGGGTCCATGAAATAGAATTTGGCGTCGTCCTTGTAAAGGTATTGAGCCTTGCGGGTGGTAACCTCGGCTGGTTCGATTTTTTCCTGACCCTTGAAGGTCTTAGGAAGAAGCGCACCGGTGATTAAGTTTTTGACCTTAACGTTAACGATGGAGCCACCGCGGCCCATAACTTTTTGAGAATACTCCACCACCTTATACGGTTGGCCGTCTAGGGTGATAAGGGTATTTTTTTTAAGATCGGTTGGTCCGTACATTTATATTCTCCTTATTTTGATACAAATGGCAAAAGTGCAAGGTGCCGAGCACGCTTGATGGCAACTGCCAATTGACGCTGTTGCTTGGCGGAGAGGCCGGTCTTAGAAATCGGCTCAATCCGTCCGTATACATCGATATAACGCTGCAAAGTCTTGACATCGCGATAATCGAAGTACAAATTAGGGTCACTTTTAATTTTTTTCATAGTCATCATCTCCTTTTCCTGTGAGTTATATTAGAATGGAATCTCACTTAAATCAACCTCTTCGGTTGCTTCGGCAGCCTCTGGGGCGTTAATATCATCAATCACGTTGGTAGCACTAAAGTTGCTAGAACTCGAGTCGTTGTCATTGCGTGGGCCGCCGGTGAAGTTGAAATCTTCGACGACGATTTCGGTTCGAGAACGACGGACACCGTCTTTGCCCTCAAAACTGCGTTGATCGAGACGACCAGATACGAGCACACCGGTGCCTTTTTTGGCGTATTGGTTAATCATTTCGCCGAGTTTGTTCCAGGCTGAACAATCAATGAACGATACGTCTTCTTTTTGTTCGCCGTTAGCATCTTTATAAACTCGGTTGACGGCGACCGAAAAACTACAGACACTAGCGCCATTAGGTGTAGTGCGGAGCTCGGGGTCGCGAGTTAAGTTACCGGTAATAATTGCTTTACTAAATCCGCGCATGATTATTTCTCCTCTTCATTATTATTAGTAGTAGCTTCGGCCTCTGAGACGTCGGTGGCCTCTTTGGTGGCTTTGGTGGCCTGCTCAGCACGCTTAGCGGCCATTTTGGCCTTGCGCTCGTCTGTAGTGACTAGTAGATAGCGGATAATTTCGTCAGCGATGTTGAAGGCGCTGGAAATTTTGGCTGGAGCCTCGGGAGGAAGCTCGAGGTCAAAATAATAGTAGAGACCAAAATCTTGATTTTTGATCTTGTAGGCAAGATGTTTCTTGCCATCTACTTCTTCGTTAGTGATATTGGCTTTGTTGGCCTTTAAGATCTGCTTGACCTTGCCTAAGGCCGGGTCGATATTCATCTCCAAATCGGGATGAAACACGACCATGAGTTCGTAGTTTCTCATAAAACTCCTTTGGTTAAAGCAAACACTGTTCTTCCCGACTCCGTGCCGAGGGTTGGCATGTTTGCTGAGTTGATATTAGGTGTATTATAGCACAAGTTGGGGCGAGTGGCAAGAGGCTAAAGATCATTAATATAGCTTTGCTGAATAACACGATATTCAAATAGTTCTGGTGAAATACCGAGAGAGCGTATCGCTTTCTTAACCTCTTGAATGTATGATTGTCGAGTAGTATCATCCAAATCAAGATCTGGGTCAGCATCGATATAAACTATTGAATAATCGCTATTTTGAGTTGTGAAAGCCGAAAAACCATCAAAATCAAAATATTCAAGATAGACGGAAACTATATATTGCCGAGTGTCTGATTCAAATAAGTCTTTGCAATCGAAATTTGGGTAGATTTTTTCGGAATAGCCATCTAGGCATAAAACATATTGAGTGGAATATGAAAGTTCTGCAGGTGCCTCGTTGCTAAGAGGATAGAGGGCATATACTTGATAAGATTGCTGTAAGTTGGGAATATCTATTATGGCGCTAAAATAAACACTGTCGATATTTTCAAATTTAATTGTACTGAGCGACCCCTCACGAATATTGACGGTATCGTTGACGTTGAAATTTTCAGTGTTTAATTCTACAGTTTTTGTTAAAACTGTCTCTATCGAGCCTTGGTAAACACCATCTGATAGTTGCGAGTTTAAGTCCTTAATCGTAAGAGTGGGTTGTCTGTTGACCTCCATCTCTCCGATTTTGTCGCTTTTCACGTTTAGAGATAAAATTGAGATAACGATAATAATAAAGATGACTTGAGCAATAAAGAATATTATTGGAAGAATTGATTTAGTATGTTGATCTTGATTGTCCATAATTACTTATTTATAAAATCCATTAATTTTTGATAATCTAATCTATCATCTAGATATGCGTATGTCATGGTTTCTCCGATAACGCAGGTATTGCCTGTGTTGTCCACTCTTGAACCAGGATTTTTACAGTAACCAGCTTCCGCTGTAATAACAGTGCCACCATCCACCCTAACTACCACACCAGTATGACCCCAGCTCGTGGACCCACAGGAAAATACCGAAAAAGCTTTTGGTTCGGTCCCAGTTTTGAACCCCATACCGCTCAACTGGTTGACTATATTGCCACCATTTCCCCAACCATTGCCAAAACCAACATTAGTAAACATTTCTACAAAGAATGCCGAGAATAGCGTACAGTTGCTAAATCTTGTAGCACATACACAACTCGCGTCACCTATACAATAATTGCCCGGTTGGGCTACTCTTCCAGACCAATTGTCGACATCATTTTTATAATTGGCAATAAGTTTAGTAATTTGTTCATCGTCTAGGCCGTCGTAGATAGAACCTATTTCTTCATTTTCTGAAGTCGGGCAAAAATTACAATTATCGTTATTGGTATTATTTTTGGCGCGAAAAATTCGATATTGACCTCTGCTATCACTAAAGTATACTCTGTCTAACTCTGTCGCCTTTCCACTGAAAGTGTTAAGATTAGCCTGAGCAATCATACCATCTCCTAGATATATAAAGATGTGGCCATTCGAAGTGCCTGCTTGGTGATTGACAAAGACGTCGCCTGGCTCAAGATTATCCTCGTTGCCATTGTTATTGATTTCTTCCCAAAGACTAGAGGATGCCATATGATTCATTAAGGTCTCTGTATATTGAAGTGGATAGTCTGGATCTACGCCCGCCGCTCTAATCACTGTCGAAACAAATTTTCCACAATCAAGCGCTTCCATATCTATATCGCCGAGTTTTTCTTTGGCTTTGATGTACTCTGGTTTGGCCTCACGCCAATGATCATTGTCCGACCAAGCTAATTCGAGAGTTTTATCAACTATTGTGTTATTGCCACCGCTAGGATTACAGATATCCGCAAACCGCTCGTAGACTTCGCGAGCTAGTTCTCTCTTTTTGCTCAAGACTTGTTGGACTGTTGAATATCCAGAGTGGTTGGCTACCCAATTAATGATGCCTTCGTCCTGCACCGCATCGCCTGATGGATCTGCTGCATTTTGGACTATTACTTCAAATAGTTCAGCGTATGATTCTGGGGTTTTATTGGAAACTACATCTAGGTTTTCGACAAATGTTCTCCAATTGATGCCACTATTGTAATCGTTCATCATGAATTTCAGCTCAAGGTCTATAGCCTTGTCTACTGCTTCTTCTGGTATTCCGTCAACGCCAGTCTTGTATGCAAAATAATCCTGTCCTACTGCTTCCGTGACCTTGTTTTTTATATCACCACAATACGAAGGAATGCAACCAAGTAATGTACCTCCCCAACTACTCCATGAGAATGGGGTTAGTCCATCAATGGTATTCCCACCCGCTTCGGTTGAAAAAGCACCGATGATGCCCGCTATTGCGGCAGGGTTGTCTGAAATCCCGGAAATATTGGCATCAATAAACCAATTCCAAATTTTTTCTGCTACGGTACTGCCGGATGTTTTGTTCGCAGTGCTAGAAGTGCTTGAAGCACTGGAAGCACTCCCGCTAGTAGCGGTATTAATAGCGCTCTCGTTATGGCTTGCTGTGACTTCTCCACGGCCTTTTATTCGACATAGTGATGTTAGTTTCCCTAAGATATCTGCCGCTGCAGTGGGGCTGCCCGTGTCCGTGATTGCTCCAAGAAATTCTTTGCCAGCCGCAACTCCGTCTGGATTCGTAGCTGCTTGACCACAGTAATCTTCGCTTTGATGTTCGCAGGCGTGTGTATCAAAAGTAATGAAATAAATCGGCTCACTTAGATTCTCAAATGTTGCAACATAGGTTTCTCCAAACCCGGTAGAGTATGCTTCGGAAGGTAGTACAACCCAATAATATTTTTGAGTACTATTTCCACCATTTGGAGAGAATTTTGCTATCCATCCAGCATCGTAATCAATGTCATAGTTGTCTGCGTAGATATATAGCATGCCGCCAAGTCCTTCGTCGCTTTCGGTATCATTTCGAAGGAAGGGATTTTCGCTGTCATATGCAGTGTGGGCATATGAGCTACTTTTACACTTAGAGAGGCATCCTTCTGCATACCAAAAATCTTGCGCATCTATACTGCTATCTATTTTGAAGCAACTACCTGAAGTGGTTCCTTTAGCTACACACTCTAAAGGGTTCCAGCCAGTGAGATTATTTTGAGGGAAAACACTAGAATATGGCTCTTTGAGTTGGCCGGGGACTAAATCGGTGGCACCGAAAATATCTAGGGTTGTGGCGCTGGCTGTAGTTGACCCGAAAAATATTCCCGATACTATTAATCCGAGGATGATGGACAACGTTTTGGGGATTTTTCTAGGCATTAATTATTATACCTTTCGTAGATAATTTGATAGTTTGTCGGGTTATATCCTGCGTCTTGTATTGATTCCATCACTGCAGATTCGTAATCTTTGCCGTAATAATTTACGAGCAGGCAAGTAATTTTTTCGCATTCCGTTTCACCTGTTCCGTTGCGAATCACAAAACCAGCCGTTGATGAGTTTACACTTGGCTCTGCGTAAACATAGCCCTTGATGGGTAAGACATCTGTAATGGATAGTATCTGCTCAAGATTAGAAATAAATTGCTCAGCGGAGGTGTCATGGTCGGTGGTGATGTTGTTGGAGCTGCTGGCAATTTCGGCGAGTTTTTGGAAGGACTCGTAATTGTCTTTGAGCTCGTAGAATTCAAAATTACCGTTGTTTGAAAGAAAAGTAGTAAGGGTGGCGTCGTAACCGGATTTGAGGTCTAGGGTGAAGGTTTTGGTAGTGAGGCCGTCGCGAGAGATAGTGATTTCGTGAGTGCCAGGTTGGGCTCGATAGGTGCCGTTAGAATAATCGCCGCGGCCGTCAATTTGGATCTTGGCGTTTACTGGAGCGATATTAAAGTTAATAGTGGCAGTCTTAGTGGCGTTCCAGATTAAAATACCAATGACCGCGATAATGGCTATAACGTCAATAATTAAGACTAGCCGTACCCATTTATTGCGCAAGAAAGCTCTAACTGGCGAAATACTCCCATCATTTTGCATATGGTTATATTATATCATACGTTTTGGCTAGGCGGAAGCTAGTTGATCAAATTCTTCCATGGAGGTGATGAGAAGGTCGCGGGGTTTGGTGCCTTGGGTGGGGCCAACGACGCCAATATCTTCGAGCCAGTAGCCAAGGCCAGAAACCCAGCCGTGACCTTTGGAGAGCCGAGTCTGAAGCATGCCGGTGGAGAATTTGCCGCCGGCGATGGAGATTTCGACGGCGCGGCGAACTAGAGGGTCGCTAGGGTCGAACGTACGGCCAAGGCCGTCGCTAACGGCGCCACCGCCTTTCAAGGCGACTGCCTGGGCGATAACTTCGTCGTTATACTGAGGCGGGCGTTGAGCTTTTAAGAATTCGGTGACTTTTTCAATGTCTTCGTCGGGAGTCCAGGCGCCCTGGATGCGCTCGGGGCCGTTCATGGTCTTCTCGGTGGAGAAGAGCATGTCGCCTTGGCCTAATAATTTCTCGGCGCCGGAGATATCGAGAATAATGCGGGATTCCATAGAGGTGAGGACGCGGAAAGCAATGCGTGATGGAATGTTGCCTTTGATGAGGCCGGTGATAACTTTGACTACAGGCTTCTGGGTGGCAAGGACGAGGTGCATACCAGCGGCACGACCGAGCTGAGCGATACGGACAATTAAGGGCTCGAGTTCCTTAGAAGCTTGCATCATCAGGTCGGACATTTCGTCAATAACGATGACGATGTAGGGCATTTTGCCGCCTTTGTCCTCTTCTGACAGAGTGTCTGCGGGTGCTTTGTCGGACTTCGCGGCAAGTTTTTCCATTTTCTTGTTGTAATCAGAAATCTTTTTGACCTTTTCTTCGGCCATGAGTTTGTAGCGGCGGTCCATTTCGCCGGCGGCCCATTTCATGGCAGAGAGAGCCTTTTCGGTGTTGGTGATAATGGGAGTGAGTAAGTGAGGGATGTCATTATAGGAGACCATTTCCACTTGCTTGGGGTCGACAATGATCATGCGCATGTCGGAAGGAGAGTTGCGATAGAGGAGAGACATGATGAGAGTGTTAGTCATGACGGACTTACCAGAGCCGGTGGTACCGGCGATGAGGAGGTGGGGCATGCTGGCGAGGTCGGCGATGATGGGCTTACCGGAGATGTCCTTCCCTACGCAGAAAGCGAGTGGATCGGAGGTCTTGTGCCATTCGTCGGATTCGATGATACCCCTTAGCGAGACGCTAGCGGAGCGGGTGTTGGGAACTTCTACACCAATAAGTTGAGTGCCGGGAATTGGGGCCTCAATACGAACGGTCTGGGCAGAGAGCTTGTAGGCGAGCTCTTTGTCGCGAGCGGCGATTTTGGCGAGGTTGACACCGCCGGGGGCCCTTAAGGTATATTGAGTGACACGGGGGCCGACGTTGGCGCCCTCCATCTCGACATCGATACCAAACTCGGCAAAAGTGTTTTTAATAATAAAGGCATTTTGTTGGATGTTGCCGGCATCGGCGGGAGATTGCTTCTTAGTGAGGAGGTCGGTAGTAGGCATTTTCCAGTCGGGGTCGGAGATGGCAACGAGGGCTTTGGCTTCTTGAGGTTTGGCGGGTTCTTTGGAAGTAGATTTTTTAGGAGAAGGAGTGGGCTCGAGGGCGCCGACGCCGGAGTTGACTTTGATTTCGAGCTGGCCGAGTTTTTTGGATTTTTTGGGGTCTTCATCGGTGGCTGAAGAGTTTTCTTTGCGTTTGGTGGCGTTTTTGGTGCCTTTGAAGAGGGTGACGGGGGAAAGCTGGAGAATAAAGAGGGCGGTAATAAAAATAAGAACAAGATAGATAAAAATGACGACGCCCTGACTCAAGACATTGAGCATGAGGGAGTTAAGCCAGCCGCCGATGAGGCCACCGTTCTCCCAGATAGCGGCGATGCCGGCAAGCCAGAGGACCATTAAGATGCTGGCAATATAAACGGGGACGGCAACGCGGTTGTTGTCGGCGCGGAGAATTTTGACGGCGAGATAGACGAGAAGGGCCGGAATAAAATAAGTGGCAAAGCCGAGGCCATTCAAAATGAATTGGTGGATGGCGTTAAGAACAGTGCCACCCTGACCAAACCAAGTAATAACGAAAAACAGGGCAAGAGCCATCATCAGAACAGCGGAAATCTGATGCCAAAAACCACCGGGGAGCTCGTGTTCGACAGGGGCTTCCTTGGTGCGCTTTTTGGATTTAGCGGTAGATTTGCGCTTTTTGGTTGAGGTTTTTCTCTTTGCTGTAGGCATGGGTCTATTATAGCACACTTCTCTGAAAAGCGCAAGCGGGATGGGGGGTTGGTAAATAAGTAGGTTTGTGGTAAAATGAGGATAAGATAGGCTGTCGCCAAGTGGTCAGGCAACGGGTTGTGGTCCCGTCATTCGCAGGTTCGAATCCTGCCAGCCTAGCCATTTTTCTTTCAGAAAAAATCAAAAAGCGAGGACATCGTTGTCGCTAAAGCTCCAATCGAATCCTGCCAGCCTAGCCAAAATTTCTTGCTAGAAGCCGCTATCTCGGCTTTTTTAGTTGATTTCGATGGAGGCGCCGGGGGTGAGGGGGGTGAACTGGATGCCGAGGGGGTCGCAGAAGAATTTGAGCCAGCTGTTGTTGTAAGTCTGGCCGAGATTACTGAGGACGGCGTCGTGGACGGGAATGACGATTTCGGGTTTGACGTCTTTGATGTATTTGGCGGCGTCGGAAATTTTGGCCCAAGGGGCAGAAATAGGAACACAGATGGCTCTCGGGTGCTCAATCGGCGGGCGATCAAAAGAATCGCCGGGGTTGGCAAAGAGGTCATCTACAACTACACCGAGGTTGTCGCAAGGGATTTGGTCCTCCAAAATAGAGGCGTGGGATTGACCAAAGAATTGGAGTTTGAAGCCGCCTACTTCCCTAGTCTCGCCACTTTTAACGACGATGGAGCCACTGATTAAAGAGGTGGTATCTGGGGTAGTAAAAACTGTGGCAGAGGGATTAGCCGCTAAAAGATTGCTGATAACCGCTGGTTGACAATGGTCGTCGTGCTTGTGGGTGATGATGATGGCTACAACCTCGCCAAAGAGGTGGGTGGGGAGTTTTTGAGTGAATTCGACAGGGTCGATGAGGATAGTTTGGTGGGCTTTTTCTAGGCAGAGGCCTGAATGTTCTAATTTAATGATTTTCATAGTTCTATTGTAGCACGAAATTTTTTGAGGGGGTAAATAAAGTGATAAGGATTGAAATAATAGGGGAAATATGGTATACTAAAGAAAAGGGTGGATTGTAATTTAAAAACAGAGTAGAACTATGATCTCCAAAAATGCAGAAAGAAGGTGAGGGAGTTGGAGAGAACTAAAGAGGTGGTAAAGACGATGCTGGCGTTTGATATTGATCATACGCTGGGGTTGTCTAAACTGCCAATACCGAAGGAAGTGGCTAACCTGTTGATGGAGCTGCTACAAGAGTTTGAGATTTGCGTGATTTCGGGAAGGAGTTTTGAACAGTTTTTGGTGCAGGTAATCGGGCGACTGCCGATACCAGATGCAGAGCTGTTGAGGCATTTGCATTGCCTGCCGGCTCAAGGGACGCAATATTATCGGTTTACCGACGATGGCTGGACGAAAGTCTATGGTTTTTACCTGCGTGATGAGGAAGTATCGAGGATTTTTGCAGTGGTGGAGCAAGCGGCGAGAGAAATGGGCTACTGGCGCGAGGAAAATTCCGAAAACGGCGACCGGATACTAGAGAATCGACAATCGCAAGTGACTTTTGCGGCGGTGGATACTGGAGCTGCGCTGGAGGTGAAGCGGGCCTGGGACCCAGATTGCCAAAAACGTGAGCAAATGATTGTCCGGATGAAGGAGTTAGCTCCGGAGTTTGAGTATAAGCTGGGCGGTAACACCTCGATAGACATTACTTTGCCGGGAATGGATAAGAGCTTTGGGATGAAACGGCTGATGGAAGAGCTTGATCTGACCAAAGAGGATATTCTGTACTTTGGCGATATGACTCAGCCGGGGGGCAACGATTATCCGATCGTCCAAATGGGGATAGACACCATCACGGTAGGCGAATATTACGATACGGTGTTTGCACTGAAGGCTATCCTAGGAATATTAGGAATGTTGCCGTAAGTTCTACTTTGACTAGGGCCGCCACTAGGATGAGGGCGGCCCTTAAAATTTGATATAATAGAGATATGAAAATACTGGGAATTGAGACAAGTTGTGATGAGACGGCGGCAGCCGTGGTTTGTGATGGGGTGGAAATTTTGTCAAATGTAGTGGTGAGCCAAATTGATATTTTTGCGGAATACGGGGGGGTGATACCAGAGGTGGCGGCGAGGAGTCACCTGGAGGTGATTTTGCCAGTGATTGATAGGGCTTTGTCGGATGCTGGTTGTACCTGGGAGGATATTGATGCGATTGCGGTGACGCATGCGCCGGGGCTTTTGGGGTCTCTGCTTATCGGTACTCTGACAGCGCGGACCCTCGCGATTTTGCATGATAAGCCTCTGTATGCGGTGCATCATTTGAAGTCACATGTGTATGCGAATTGGCTTGGTGTAGGAGAAGTTGAACCTATTCTTTCTTCAGCTGGACTTGAATTTTCAAGCACGTCATACGCTGGGCCGCGGGCAGAACCG
The DNA here is from genome assembly GCA_017404795.1 of Candidatus Saccharimonadota bacterium. Taxonomy (GTDB): domain Bacteria; phylum Patescibacteriota; class Saccharimonadia; order Saccharimonadales; family Saccharimonadaceae; genus Nanosyncoccus. The sequence continues at coordinate 30,579 of JAFRBR010000025.1, forward strand.
TCCCTTCGGGACGAACCTGTCCGGGCCGTCAGGAATATACGTGTTGAAAATTCAAATCAGAATTTTATGCTTCAGAAAGAACAGGTTTCAACTTCTCCCACCTTCCCTTTACTGGCGCTGGTGATTTCTGGGGGGCATACGCAGATTTTGTGGATGCCGGGGCATAATCAGTTCGAGATAGTGGGGACGACGAGAGATGATGCGGTAGGGGAGTGTTTTGATAAGGTAGCGAAAATACTGGGGCTTCCTTATCCGGGAGGACCGAGCATTGCGAAGGCGGCGGCAGATGGCGATGCTGATAAATATAAGTTGCCACATCCGAAGATTGAGGGACTAGATTTTTCGTTTTCGGGGCTGAAGACGGCGGTTTTGCGCGCCGTGCAGAAAGAGGTGGGGGTGCCGATTTCGTATCCGTCGCATAAGCTCGCCGAATTACTGAGTCCACAGCAGGTGGCGGATTTTGCGGCGTCGTTTCAGAAGACGGCGGTGGAGATTCTATATGAAAAAGTGGTAAAAGCGTTAGAAAAATACCCTGAGGTCCAGTCGATCGTTATCGCTGGAGGAGTAAGTGCAAATGAGGAGCTCCGGAAGAGATTTGAAATTGCTTTTTCTTCAGCTGGACTTGAATTTTCAAGCACATCATACGCTGGGCCGCGGGCAGAACCGTCCCTTCGGGACGAACCTGTCTGGGCCGTCAGGAATATACGTGTTGAAAATTCAAATCAGTACACGCTTCAGAAAAAGCAATTTCCAAATCTCTTAGTGTGTTTCCCCCTTTCTTCCCTGTCGGGAGACAACGGGGCGATGGTGGCGGCGGCGTGCTACTTTGAAATCCAGGCGGGTGTGAAGCCGACGGACCCTTATAAACTCAACATTTATCCGCGGATATCGATTGAAAATTGACAAAGAAAAAGCCCGCGGGAGAGCGGGCTTTGGGCCAGAGGTGGCTAATCGCTAGAGCATCCTTTTACGAATGCCGCTATTTCCATATAGGTGTTGCGGGCTGCGCCCATCTCGATCATTTGGCTAAAGAACTCGTCGATGTCACCACGGCGACCGTAGTACTCGAGGATAGTTCCTCTACCAACACGAACATCATCGCTGAGCCAGTTGGCTTGACGCATGAGCCGGGGATACATCACGAAACGGATGTAGCTGACTGGGTCGTCGTAAGCGTAGTGATCTTTAGCTGAAGAACTAATCTGGCTGAGGATGTCGGCATCGCATTTGTTTTTCTCGATACTGACATAAATGTCTACGAGTTGGAGGGCCTCGGCGAAATCGCCCCAAGTGGGATGTAGAGCTGTTTGCGAACTAGACATATTACACCTTTTACCTTTCTGGTCTATAAAGAACCATTGTTACCGAGAGATGAATTTCTCACGAATTACAATACCTGCTTGTATTATACCATAGATTTGTATTTTCGTCTAGATTTGAAGGCGGGGGTGGCGGGCGAGGATTTTAGGGGTGAGCCGGCGCATGATGAAGCGGGCGGCGGCAAAAATCGTGTAGGCGACAATGATGAGAATAGCGGCGAGGAGGAGTTTGTCGGGGGTTAAGAGGGTGAAATCGAGGAAGTTGCGGGTGAATGGAATCATAATAGCGAGCGTGATGATACCGATGATAACGGCGAGGAGAATGGTGCGGAGGAGGTTTAAAGGTCTTGCGATAGAGTAAATTAAAAGGAAGTCAATGGCAAAAGTGACGATGGCGGAGGTGGTGATAAGCTCGGGGCGGGTGAAGCCGATGTTTTCGGCGATAACAGAGAAAATGAGCATGGTGATGGCTACGGTGATGCCAGTGGGAACAGAGTAGCCGAGGATGTTTTTGATGAATTTGTTCTTGACGCGCTCGGTGTTGGACTCTAGGGCGAGAATGACGCCGGGGAGGCCGATACAGGCAAAATTAAGAAGCGACATTTCTAATGGTGCATAGGGGTATTCAAGGGGGATGAGGATAAAAAGAATAGCGAGGATGGCGGCGTAGGTGTTTTTGGACAGAAAGAGGGTGGCGGAGCGTTCGAGGTTATTGATGGATTGGCGGCCCTCATCGATAATCCTAGGGACGGCGGAAAAATCGGATTTTAAGAGGACGAGCTTGGCGGATCTTCTGGCGGCGTCGGAGCCTTCGCCGATGGCGATGGAGCAATCGGCTTCTTTCATGGCTAATATATCGTTGACGCCATCGCCGGTCATAGCGACAGTTCTTCCCTGTTTTTTGAGGGCGAGGACTAGGGATTTTTTCTGGGCGGGTTTGACGCGGGTGAAAATATTGTGCTTTTTGACTAGTTGCTCGTAGTTGATTTCGCCTCTTAGGGTGGAGAGGTCGATGCCGCTAGGGTCTCTGACGCCGGTTTTGGTGGCGATGGTTTGGACTGTCCTAAGGTTGTCGCCGGAGATGATTTTGACGTCGACGTCGTTGGCGTAGAAATAGTTGATGATTTCTTTGGCGTCGCCGCGGAGTTCGTCTTCGAGCAAAACGTAGCCTAATAATTCAAAAGAAGGGGTCCTGACCGACATGTCTTTTCGGGGATGGACTTTCTCGCCCTCGACGTCATACACTGGCGAGCCGGGAAAGTCTGCCCTACGGGCAGCTTTCTCGGTCGCGTCAGGAATATACGTCTCGGGACTCGAAAATCTGGAAATATCCCCGAGAAAGACATTGTCGGCCACCCCTTCTTTTTGAGATTTTACGACGGCGATGACGCGGTAGTCGCCGGGGAGGTCGGGAGTTTTGGTGAGGAGGTATTCGGGGGCGCCCATGAGGTAGGTGGCTTTATTTGTTATCACACCGGAGTATTTGCGGTCGGAAGAAAAGGGGATGACCTCGAGAATTGGCTCTCTCGGCTCAAATTTGGCTCCTTTTAGCAATTTTGCCTTCAAGGCGGTCGAGGTGGCGTTATCCGACTCCTGGGCGCTTAAAATAGCCTTAAGCGCGTTCTGGAGGGATTTTTGGGCGGGGATTGGGGACTTGAAGTCTGGTGCGAGGATGGTGGGGGTGGTAGCCTTAGTAGCGTTGAGGGCTGAGTCATCTGGGAGGATGAAGCCTTTAAGGCTCATTTGGCCGGTAGTGAGGGTGCCAGTTTTGTCCAGGCAGATGGTGTCGACACGGGCGAGGGTTTCGACAGAGTAGAGGTCTTGGACGAGGACTTTTTGACGAGAGAGGCGGATGGTGGCGAGGGCGAGAACAGAGGAAGTGAGGAGGACGAGCCCCTCGGGGATCATGCTGATGAGGCCGGCAACAGTGCTGGTGACAGCAACTTCGGCAGTGGTATCTGGGACATTAAATCTGGCCCAGAGGAGGAGAGCGCCGATGGGGATAAGGGCGAAACTGATGTATTTAACAATATTGTTGATGAGTTTAAAGAGTTTGGAATCGGCAGTCTTGATGGTGTGGGCACTGGATTCGAGCTTGTTGATGAAATTGTCGGCGCCGACAGAGGTGGCTTCGGCTTTGCAGGTGCCGGAAACAATAAAACTGCCAGAGACGAGCTGGTCGCCAGGGTGCTTAGCGATGTTGTCCTGCTCGCCAGTGATGAAGGATTCGTTGACCTCGACAGTTCCCTCCTTAATCTGGCTGTCTACAACGATTTGGTCGCCGAGGGCGTAGACCAATAGATCGCCGTCAACGATTTGGTCTTGGGGGATTTGGCGGGGTTGGCTGTCTCTGATGACGGTGGGTTGCTGCTCGGCGAGGAGGCGCATTTTGTCGATGGTGCGTTTGGCGCGGATGCCGTTGATGATGCTGATACCGGTGTTAGCGATGGCGACAAGGATGAAGAGGAGATTTTTGTAGGCGCCAACAGAGATAATCATGAGGGCGAGGATGAGGTTGACGAGGTTGAAAATGGTGAGGGTGTTCCTGAGGATGATTCTGCTGATGGAATTGGAATTCTTGGCAGGAGCACGATTAACCTTGCCCTGCTTGATTTTGGTTTGGACTTGAGAGGTAGTGAGGCCGGTGAGTGTCATAGGATTATTGTAGCATAAAAAATGGCTCCGAGGAGCTATCTGAGGATGAGGGCTTTGGGGTGGGGGGTGGGGTGAGGCTGGCGAGGAGCTTCTTGGCGTGGGGTGAAAAATGAGGGTGGTGTTGTAAAAATTACAACACGGGTGGCTAGGAGCTAGCTAGACACCTAATACTGCCGCCGTCATACTTATCGCTGCTACTCATACCTGGGACCATAGTTGAACTGAGCAGGTACAGGCTATTGGTACAGTAATGTTCACATCATCTACTGTAGCATCGTCTGCTGATACCGTTACAGCACCAGCTACAATACCAGAAACAATCGTAACACTAGTTAGCCCTACTAAGAGAGAGAATTTTTAGCGGATGCTAAGGCAACAGAGCCGAGCGCCCGATTAGAGTTCTTAATCTTAGACCTTCTTACCATAAGCCCATTATAGCATATTTTGAATAACAAACGCAAGCACAAATTACCCCTGTAGTTAGATATTTTCTTAAATTCATACTTGACTTTGCATTATGAATTTGTTATGATTATGAATGAAAGGTGGGTTATGGAAATTATCAAAAATGGAGAAAAAATGAGTTACGCAGTAGCGATTAATTCGTCGGGGCAGGCGACGATACCGAAGGCAATTCGGGATTTGCTGGGGATTGTCCCTGGGGAAAACCGGTTGGTTTTTGATGTTGTGAAAGGAAAAGTAGTGATGGAAAAGGAAAAATCGCGACGGGAACTATTTGAGGAATCGGAAAAGAAAATCCGAAAATTAATGGCTGAGGCTGAGAAGCGTAACCCTGAGATTACGAAATTGAAGAAAAAGTATGCAGGGATGACTTTCAATGAGGTACGCGAGGCTTATGATGCTACACCAGAAGGAATAAAGGAATTTAGGGAGAAATATGGCCATGAACCTACCGTCTAAAATCGAAGCTGTGGATAGTTGTGTGTTTTTAAGATTCCTTGAGCGAGATATACCCGTACAGGAAAAATCAGCAAGGGATTTGTTTCTTAGTGGATGTGATTTGTATGTAAGCGAATCCGTCATTTCTGAAGTAATTTACGTAATGAGAAAAGATCACTACAGTCGCAAAAGTATTATTGAGAATTTTTCGCTACTCCTCAATAATCCAATGTTCATCTACGACCGGAAGTTTTTTGAACCGATTTTTGAGGATTATGTGAAATATCCGTCTTTGTCCTTTGAGGATCTTGTAATAGCAAAAAGGGCGGAAGAGCATGGTTGTAAGACGCTGTGGACGTTTGATCGGAAATTTGCAAACCAGTCGGAAGTGGCGAAGTTGCTGGACTGATAAAGGTGCCTTTAGCGGTGCTTGAGCTTGTGCAGAAAATGGTGGAGGGCGTAGAAAATTGAATCAACAGGGGCTTCGTGGGCGCCGATGAGCTCGGTGACGTGGCCTTGGTTGTCGGAGGCGAAGCCTTTTTTGAAGGTGTAGAGACCGTAGTCCTTTTTTGACTCATTAGGCAGGGCTTGGAGGCCGTAAAAATTGTAGCGTTTGAATTTGTGCTCGGCGGCGTGCTTGATCATATGCCATTGAATTAAATACTGGGCGTTATACTCCTTCATGTACTTTTCGTCGCTGCCTGAGAAGAGGTAGGTGACTTCGTCGCCGTAGAGCATGAACATGGCTACGGAGATAGGTGTGCCATCTGGCGCCTTGGCAACTAGGAACTTGACTTGATCCTTGTCGTGGAAAAGGTCGTACATTGCTTCGTAGTAACTTAGAGGTTTGTCCTGAAAGTCGCGGCGGTGGGAGGTGGATTCGGTGATTTGCTTAAAAACGGGGAGTTCTTCCCTACTTAGTTCGCGGACTTTGACGCCGTTTTTTTCGGCGCGGTGGATGAGGTTGCGGGTGTTTTGTTTGAATTGCTTAAAGAGCTGGTCGGGGGTGCGATGGTTCAGGTCTAAGACGAAGGCGTATTTGGGTTCGTCAGAGGTGGCGCAGGGGGTGAGGCCGGCTGATTTGAGGTTCCTTAGAGCCTCGGTATGGTCGAAACCACCTTTTAATGCTTCTCCGCTGCGGTCGCGCTCTCTGAGTTCGTAATAGGGCTCAATATGGAGGAGCCAGCCGTTGTGACTTCGAGCATATCTTCTGAGGTTCTTGAAGAAAAAGTCGACAAGGGCGGCGTCTTCGTAGTCTAACAGGGGGCCGCCGGGGCAATAATAGGTGGATTTGCCGAGAAAGGTGGGCCTTGCTACGAGCATAGTGGCGGCGACGAGCTTGGTGTCATTTTTGACGCCAAAATAATAGGCGGTCCAGCCGTTTTGTTCTCTTAATTTAGCGATTTCGGGAGTTTGATAAAAGGACTTATACAGGCTTTTATTAGCGAATTTGCGAAATTCCTCTGGTTCTAATAAAATGAATTGCATATTATCTCCTTATTAATCTGTTGAATTTGCGGAGGCCCTGATAGAGACGATACTTATGCGCATCATAAACGAGGTCGTAAGTGCCGGAGTAGGTGACTTCGTGGCCGGCGAAGGTTTTCTTGAAGTTGGTAAAGCCGGCCCAGGGGTGGTCTGGCCCGGCGCCTTCGGGGGCAATGCCCCAGAAATCGAAAGATTTGAGGCCCTTTTTCTTGGCGTCTAGGATGAGCTGGATGGTGAGGATGCCGGTGGCGTGGAGCTTTCTGCCTGCGGCGGATTGGGCGCCTTGGAGATTGTATCTAGTATTTTTATCGTCAAAAACAAGACCGGCGGCGATTACGCCCTCTTGTTCTACCAGATATAGCGTGGCGAAGGGTTGAGACAGTTCGGTCTTTAGGTAGTCCTCGGAGAAAGTGCTGATTCCCTTTTCTCTAGCTAAAGCTTTTTGTAAATCTAGGAGATAGTGGATATCCTCGGGATTGTGGCTTTCTCTGATAGTGATGCCCTTGCTGGGGGCGGATTTGTAATAGCGGAGGAGGCGGGAGGGGAGCTTGGATTTCAGGTCTTCATCGCTGCCGGTTAAATCTAGAGTCCAAGTCTCGGCAGGGCTAAGGTCAGGAGATTTGCGGGCATTGCTTGGGAGATGGTCGACAAACTCGCGCGACTGAGGCTCGACACGGGTAAAAATCGCCTGATGGCGCTCTGCGAGGTTATGTAGAGATTTGAGAGCGTTTTCGAGGCCGGATTTGGTTTCAAAGACGGGGCCATAAGGCAAATAAAGGTAATTCCCTACTGGGGTGGATTTGAGGATAGCGAGATAGTGATAGCCACTTCCCTGCTCGAGAAAACTGGTTTCACTGAGGTCCTGCTGGAGTTTGGCCCAAGCCTTGGATTGAGTAATCGGAATTTTCATTATTTTTATTATACCATACAAAAAACCATGTGCGTTTTTTTGACTGCTTAAGCTTTTCATGACACATAATGTCTCCGGCTCTGGGATGCTTCCCTGGTCGGTTAATAGGTTATTTTTGCGTGAAGTTTTAGCTTTTTAGTCTAGCGTTCAGGTCATATTCATGCGTGCTAAAACCTGTTTTTGTTCTCCCAACTACAGCTCGAACGCGGTAGTTGTTGTTTTGATTGTAGCGCTTGTGGTTTGATTTGTCAAGTGCGGTTGCCAGCCGCGGTGGTTGCTAGACATAAAGATGTGGGTATGTAAAATGCTTGTGGTTTGTTGTGGAAAAATATGATACAATTAAGATATGGCTTATATTCGGAAATTTAAGACGACTTCGGGGGCGACTGGGGTGCAAGTGTGCTACAAACAGGGAAATAAAGTAACAAAAACTATCCATGTGGGATCGGCTTCGTCAGAGAAGGGGCTGCTGAAACTAATGCGCAAGGCGCAAGGAATCATCGACGGGGAGAAGGGCGCGCCGTTGTTTAATTTGGATAAATACAATAAAAAATAATTCGAACAGGGAAAAGCCCGCAATGAATGCGGGCTTAAAGGGTTTATCAGCTGGGCTGCGGTTGATTTGCTAATCTGAGACTAGATGTGCGGTCCCTGAGGGGTAAATCCGAGGGATTTTGTCCTCGCGCCAGCGCTGGATCCAACGCTTGGTAAGATGGAGGTAGGAGCTGGGATCTTGCTCTTGACGGCTATACTCGTCCAGGGGTATGGGGATGCGAGCGTTGGCTCGAGAGAGCGGGCGAAGAGCGTCGATATTCTCACCCTTGATGTAGCGCATGGAAGTCTGAGCATCCAAAGCTAGGAGTTTTTTGTCTGGCAGGTTACTCTTGGTGGGGTTTTCTAGCCCTAGTTCCTGCCCCTGATAGAGGCAGATACCTTCAGCAGCAGAGTTAAACATACTCCAGATCATATCCTCAGGGGTAGCTCCTCTAGAGGGAAAACGCGGGGAATCGTGCGATTCGAGCTCGAGCATATATCTAGGGTTTTTGGCTTGACGCTCAATTAGCCCCAGAAATTCAAGCCCGCCACGGGCAATCTCCTCCTTAGTAAGGACATTCGACACGAAATTTACAGAGGTATTTTCTGTGTAGTAATTGACGATGTCGCCCATGGTGGGGTCGAAACACTCCATCATGAGAAACAGGTCTTCCCGACCATCAAAAATGGCGTTGATGACCTCGACGGCTTTGTGACCATAGAGAAGATCATCTAGATCTAGGGTCATTTTTTCGAAATCCTTATTGATGCCTTGAGGGAAATCGATCCGGAACCCGTCAACTCCTTGCCTAATCCAAAAGTCAACGATATCTTGGAACTCGTAGACTAGGTGGAAATTGAGTTTGCCGGCAGGGAACCAATTGAGGTCGGCCTGGGTATGGTGGAAGAGATGGAGAAAATAAAGATCATCACTTTCCAGATATTGCCAGGCAGAATCGTCATTGAATAGGTTGCGCCAACCGGGGTGGTTGACCTTGGACCAGCAATAATACTCAGGGTGGGCGTCGAACCAGCGGTGCCGGGTAGAGGTATGATTGATGGGTAAATCCATCACCACCCCCAGACCGATGGAATGCGCCCGATCGACAAACTCCCGAAAACTGCAACCTTTCTTGAAGCGTTTGTTGATGGATTTGTAGTCAGCCACATCGTAGCCACCGTCCTCTAGGGGAGAGTCGTAGATGGGGCTGAGCCAGACGTAATCGGCGCCGAGCTCGGCGACGCGGGACAAATGTTTCGTCATCCCTTTCAGACCATCAGGCCAGGCGAGCGGATACAACTGATAAACTAAGGTTTTTGCCATTTAAAGTCACCTCTTTCTTTTTGATTGGTGGCAAAACAATTATTACAAAAGTACTAGGTGACTTTATTATATCATAAAAAATATATTTGGTCAATTTTACCCCTGTGGTGGTTGGTTCTGGTGGTTTGTGATATAATTGAGATATGAAATTTGCGAGTAGTTATGAACCAGGGGAATATGAATCAGATATTTATGCGGCTTGGGAGGCGAGTGGGATTTTTAACCCGTCGGTGCCGACTTATCCGATAGATGATAATGGGGATGGAGTGGATGACAGGGAGGGAGAGGAGTTTGAGGCTTACTCTATCGTGATGCCACCACCCAATGCAAACGGTAATCTGCATATTGGGCATGGGTTGACGGTGGCGTTGGAGGATTCGTTGATTCGGTATTACCGCTTGAAGGGGCTTTCTACTTGGTATGTTCCGGGGGCGGACCATGCTGGGTTTGAGACCTGGGTGGTTTATGAACGGGAATTAGAGAAACAGGGGCATGCGAGGTTCGAATTTAATCGTGATGAGCTTTATGCTAGGGTGTGGGATTTTGTGGCAGAGCAGAGGGGGAATATGGAGCTCCAATTACGAGCCCTGGGGGCGTCTTGTGCTTGGGATGATTTGACTTTTACTCTGGATGAAAACGTGGTTGACCGTGTGTATACTACTTTTGAGAAAATGTGGAATGACGGAATGATTTACAGGGGTGAGAAACTGGTGAATTTTTGCCCGAAACACCGAACGGCGTTTGCGGATATTGAGGTGGAGCATAAGGATGAAAAGGGGACGCTGTGGGAGATTGCTTATGATGATATTGTGGTTTCGACCACGCGGCCAGAAACTTTGTTTGGTGATACGGCGATAGCGGTCAACCCAGAAGATAAGAGGTATAAAGACCGGATTGGAAAGACGGTGCATTTGCCTCTGACGGATCGGGAAATTCCGATTATTGCCGATGAGCATGCTGATCCGGAGTATGGGACGGGGGCGGTAAAGATTACGCCGGCGCATGATTTTGATGATTTTGAGGTGGGGGAGCGGCATAATCTTGAGCGGATTCAGGTGATTGCCGAGGACGGGACGATGATTAACGTGCCTGAGAGATACGATGGGTTGACGACAGAGGAGTGTCGGAAGTTGGTGTTGGCCGATTTGAAAGAACAGGGGCTACTGAAGGGCGAAAAGAAGATTGAACACTCGGTGGCGCATTGCTATAAGTGTGGCACGGTGTTAGAGCCGATGCTAAAGGAGCAGTGGTTTGTAGATGTCCAGAAGCTGGCCAGAGTAGCGATTGAACACTTGGAGGCGGGCGAAATTAAGTTCTATCCCGACAACAAACGGAGAGTGGTGATAGATTATTTGAAAAATTTGAAAGATTGGAATATTTCGCGGCAAATTCCGTGGGGGATTGCGATTCCGATGTTTCGGAAAATCACCCCTGAGGCGACAGATGAGCCGGATTGGATTTTTGACCGAAGGACTAACCTAGCCGAGATTGAGAAAGCGGGGGTGAAATACATTAGGGATGAGGACACTTTTGACACTTGGTTTTCGTCTTCGCACTGGCCGATTGTGTGTACGGGGTGGACAGAGGAGAATTATAACCCCTATTATCCTTTGAATGTGATGGAAACAGGGGCGGATATTCTGTTTGCGTGGGTGGCACGAATGATTATGATGGGGCTATATGTGACAGGTGAGGTGCCGTTTCGCGAAGTGTACCTACATGGGCTGGTGCTGGATGCGCACGGGAAGAAGATGAGTAAGTCGAAGGGGAATGTGATTAACCCGATGGACTTGGTGGCGAGGTTTGGGTCGGATGCGTTTCGGCTAGGGATTCTAAGAGGTAGGTCAGCGGGGATGAACCAGGCGTTTTCGGAAAATTCGGTGATTGCCGGCCGTAACCTCTGCAATAAGCTCTGGAATATAGCCAGGCTCGTGCAGAGTATTGTGGATGAAGCATCCGAGCACCTTTTTTCGGAGCCGGCAAGCCCGTCTTCGACGTCATACACTGGGACGCCGACAGAACCGTCCCTTCGGGACGAACCTGTCGGGTCCGTCAGGAATATACGTCTCAGCCGGTCTAACCGAAAAATGCTCCGAGAAAAAGGTGCCTCGGATGCTTCAGGCGACTACACTACTAGCAACATGGGCGAGGACTGGATTTGTCGGGAGATTAATGATTGTCTAGAGGCGGTGGAACGAGATATGGCGGAATATCGGTTTGCGGAAGCGGTGGAGACGCTTTATCAGACAATCTGGGACAAATATGCGGATTGGTTCCTAGAGAGCCAGAAACTATTTCAAAATACGGAACTGCTGAAACAGACTTTGGAGACTTTACTAATTGCTTTGCATCCGTTTGCGCCATTCGTAACTGAGGCAATTTGGCAGAATTTGTCTTGGACAGATGGGTTTATTGCAACGGCTAAATGGCCCGGGAGGCTTCAGTTTGACCCGATAGCGGCCGAACAATTTGAAAACATAAGAACTATCGTAAATGAGGTTAGAGGCACCTTGCAGGCCCTGCCAGGCACCAATAACAGCAAAAAATACGGCCTATTATACGATAACGACAGCTTGGTGCAGGAAAACGAGCTTTTGATTAAGAATTTGACTAAGGTGCCAACGATAAATTCTCTGGATGGTGCACCGCGGGGACTGAGATTGGCGCTGGCGAATCACGAGGTATATTTGGATGTGCCAGAGAAGGTGGTGGTAGAGTATAAGGGGGCTTTGACCGAGCGGATTTTGGCGGTAGGACGAGAATTAGACGCTTTGAACGCCCGGATGATGAATCCTAACTATGTAGAAAAAGCGCCTCGACATTTGGTAAAAGAAACTGAGGAACAAATTGAGGAAAAACAGGCCTTGATTAGCCGGTTGAAAAGGGAGTTGGAGTTGATTTAAGGGGGCTCGATCAGAGTTGGAGTTGTTTTTGGATTTGTTGGAAATCGTCCTCGGTCATTTTGATTTCGCGGCCGTGATGCCAGGTGCCATCAAATGGAAGAAGATGGACGTGAGCGTGGGGAACGTCGGTGCCAATGACTTTCCAAAGAGTACGTTGGCCGAGTTGCTTTTCCATGTGTTGACTGAGCTTCTTGACGGTGGCCATGAGGGCCTGGTAATCGGCGTCGGGGAGGTCGTAGATTTTGTCGACTTCTAGCTTTGGGACTACGAGGGTGTGACCCTTAGTCTCGGGGTGGATGTCGAGAAAGGCGAAGGTCTTGTCGTCTTCGTAGATTTTGTAACAGGGGATTTCGCCTTGAATGATTTGAGTGAAAATGCTACTCATTGTGGGCCTTTTTGGAGGATTTCTTGCGGCGAGAACGTTGAAAGCTGAATTTGTGATGCAGGGCGAAGTAGTAGATTTCGGTGAAAATAAAGGCAAAGACGAGGCCGCCAAGGACATCGATGAGCCAATGCATGTCAGAGAGGAGACGCCCGGAACAGACAAGACAGATGAGAATAAGGATGAGGATTTCGATGACGATGCGGGCGGTCTGGGATTTGACATACTTGGGGAGGTTCATCAGGGTGAGGAAGAAAATGGTGGTCACAACCATGACATGAGTAGAGGGGAAAGAAGGGTCGCCGGAGCCGTCGGGGCGGGTGTTGAGGATGATTAGTTTGTCAAAAATGAAATAAGTGATCGCCATTAGACCTAGAGGAAGTGGCATCCAGAGAAGGCGCTTGTCGACCTTTTCGATGGATTTGCGTTGAATCCACTGGTAAATACCGAGGGCTACGAAAACACCCAAAGTGATAAAAGCTGATATTAAAATTACATCTGATATGATATCCCATTCCATAATGATTTGATTATAGCATAAGTGGTTTAAGAAAATCAAGAATTAAAAAATAAGACTCTTGGTCTTATTTTGATTTAATCTGGTATGCCCGGTAGGATTTGAACCTGCGACCTTTTGCTCCGCAAGCAAACGCTCTATCCAGCTGAGCTACGGGCACACACATCTAATTGTTGGAATCGCCGGTGAGCCTTTAGGGCTGTTCGGCGCAAATGTGGATGTTTTGATTATAATCGCGACATCCACCTAGAAATGTAATGAGCATCACCCGATAAGGGATGACTTTTTTATTATAACATATTTTGGAGTTTTGTGGGAAAATTGTGGTGAGTTAGTTAGTTGGCGGTGATTTATGATATAATTAGAGATGGAAACGTGGCCGAGTGGTTGAAGGCGCACGACTCGAAATCGTGTGGGCGTGCAAACGTCTCGGGAGTTCGAATCTCCCCGTTTCCGCCACTTGAGTTTGATGACTGAAGAGAATATAGAGAAAAGAATTGAGATTTATAAGGGGGTGAGTGGAGAAGTGGTTTTTGATGTGGATACGGAGGGGGAAACAATCTGGGCGACGCAGGCGCAGATGGCACAAGTATTTGGGGTGAATCAGCCGGCGATTGCGAGGCATTTGAAAAACATCTTTGAAAGTGGGGAACTTGATAAAAATTCAGTTTATTCCAAAATGGAATATACTGCCACAGATGGGAAGAATTACAGGGTAAATGTGTATAATTTGGATGCGATTATTTCGGTGGGGTACCGAGTAAACTCGAAGAAGGCGACGAATTTTAGGATTTGGGCAACAAGCGTATTAAAGCGGTTTGTGACAGATGGAGTAGCGGTAAATGAACGGCGGTTAGAAGATTTAAGGGCCAAGGAGGACGCGAAGCGACTACGAGAAGTAGAAAAGATGATGGGGCTAGTGCGGCGGCTGACGACCACCAAGCTACTAGATGCTGGGGAAGCAAACGGAGTATTAGAGGTGATTTCGCGCTATGCGGGAAGTTTTAAGACCCTGCAAGAATACGACGAGGGACATATTGATTTGAAGTTTTTGAATAAAAAACGCTCACAAAAAGAATTGACTACAGAGATGTGTGAACGAGCGGTGGAGCAACTAAAGAAAAAGGTGAAGGGCGGAGATTTGTTTGGTAAGATGCGGGGGAGGATATTTGGGGGGAGTCTCGCGACGATTTTTCAGAGTTTTGACGGGAAGGAGTTATATCCGAGCGTATCGGAAAAGGCGGTGAATTTGCTGTATTTTGTGATTAAAGACCATCCGTTTTACGATGGGAACAAGCGGATTGGGGCGTTGCTGTTTATTTTGTTTTTGACGATGAATGACTATCACTTGACGGCAAATGGGGAGACTAAAATCAGCGACCGAGCACTGACGGCAATTGCGCTTTTGATTGCCGAGTCGGAGCCGAAGGAGAAGGGGTTGATTGTGAGCCTAGTTTGCAAGTTGCTAGAATAGAACAGATATGATATAATGCAGTTATGATGGCGAAACGGGAAGAATCTAACCAAGGCAAAAAGAAAAACGGTGGTTTTAAAAAGGGTTCGCAAAAATTAAAAGCTAAAATGCTGAAATCTTATTATGGCAATCCAATGAAGGATATGAAGTTGATTGCGATTACGGGGACGACTGGCAAAGTAGTGGTGGCGCATTATATTCATGAGATTTTGAAGGCTTCGGGGGAGCAGGTGGCGGTGCTAGCTAGTGATCAGCCATTCAAAATGGGGATGCTGCATAAGTTTCTTTCTGATGCTTGGAAGGCGGGGGCAAATTACGTAGTGGTGACGGTGCCGGCGGAGGCTTTGCGGGATAATGTGTTTTACGGAATACCGGTGACGGTGGCGGCAATGACTAATTTTGTGACGGCAGGGCTTAAAGATATGGAGCCAGAGGAATATTTAGAAAACGAGAAGACCTTGTTTGATATGAAGCCAGCAATTGTGGTACTTAATCACGATGATTTGAATTATGATACTTTTGCGGAGTTCAAGGGAGAGCTAGAGACGGTGACCTTTGGGCAGAGTAGTATGGATGTGAAGATTTTGAATTCTAAACTTTATAATAAGGGTGTGGAGGCGACTTTGTCGATCAGCTCTGAGATTGTGACGGTGGCGACATTTATGACTGGGGAAACAGCGGTGTCTTATATGGCTTGTGCGGCGGCAATTGCTAAGGGGTTGGAACTCAAAATTGAACAAATTATTGAAGGGATTGCCGAATACGACCCAGAAAGTTAATTAGAAACTAAAAACCAGAGTCTTTGTGGCGACTCTGGTTTTTGTCTACTGGTTATAATTCGTAGAGACTACTGGAGATCTTTTCGATGCCTTGGTAGACTTCTTCGACTACATCCATCACTGGGCGAGAATCTGCAGGAGCATTAACGACGATATTATTGGGGTAGCTGAATTTGAGGTCGGTGGCGAGAGAGTAATAATCGTTTTGCTCGGACATCTTGAGCTCGGTGAGATGATGGTCAAAGATACCGTCAAATTTGGCGGAAATCTGGGGAAGATACTCTAGGGCGGAGTTGATTTCGTCGATGGTGACGTTATTAGCGGTTGAAACGTCGGTGTTGAGGCAGGTGGCAAGATCACTGGCTAATTTAGTGCTGGGCATAGCGTTCAGGAAGCCAGCAAGATTATTGGCGTCGAGGCTGATGTTATAGAAAGAGTCGGTGCCAGAAGTCATAGTGATGAAGGAGTTTTGACTGTAGACATTGTTGAGCTCGTCGGAATAACTAGGTATTTGATTAAGGGTGCTAATGGTGCATTTGTAGGCTTCGGAAATAGTGTCGCGGGTGCTGTCTGGGACGGTGCTAAGCATGTCGCTGCTCAAGATGTCATCGATAGAGATTTCGATCCATTGGTCGTCGATAGAGGTGATGATTTCGCCAATTTGGTCGAGAATTTCGTCAACGGCCTTACTGGCGGCTGCTTCGGTAGCAGGGTCGACTTCAACAACAGTGGTGGATTCTTCGACACAGTCAGTATATTCCTCTTCGTCATCGGTAGCGACACAATCGGTGACGATAGTAGTCGATGAGCCATAGAGAATTTGGTTCATGAGAGTGGTTTTGATGTTGTCACGGAAGGCATTGTCATAAAAGTCTTGAAGACCGTTAGCCTCGATATAAAGAACGCCGTCGTTCAACAAAACTTCGCCTAGTTCGATGGCAGGGGCGCTGGCGCCGTTGGTGAAGTTAATATTAAGGGTGGCGGTAGTAGTGTTGCTGAGGCCAGAGGCTCGATCGTCAAAATTAAGAGAGAAAGATTCGAGACCGAACTCTTCGCTGTCTTGAAGAGCAAAATTGACGGAGCCGTCTATTTCGACTTGGTCAGCGGTGATGAAATTATTAACCGCGCTGGCAATGATATTGGCCGGCTGATTGTTGATGATATAGGCCGCTGCAAAAGCACCTCCACCGATAAGGAGGACGGCGAGTACGCAGATTAAAGTAATAATGAGGCTCTTTTTGTGTTTCTTCTTAGTAGGTTCGATGACGACATCGCCAGTGGCCGGCAAACCAGTTGGTGGGGTAGGGGCCGGTTGGTTTGGGTTTGGGTTTGGGTTTGGATTTGAGTTTGAATTGGTAGGGGCCTGGGGGCTGGCGCCACCAGGTGGTGTTGGTTGATTGTCCATAAAATACTCCCGCTTATGTTTAATTGTTTTTATTATAACATACTATTTGTAATTCTGGAGTAATTTTTGGGCGACTTTGATGTCTTCAAATGGATGGGCGCCGTCGGCGCGGAGGATGGATTTTTCGTGACCTTTGCCGAGGATGAGGACGAGATCACCTTTTTTTGCTTTACTAAAAGCCAGTTGGATGGCTTTTTTACGATCTAGTTCCTTGAAGAGGTCTTTACCCATGATTTTGCCGTGTTTTTCGGCGCCTTTAATGAAGCCGGCGGCGATTTTTTCGGGGTCTTCGTCGCGGGAATCGTCCTCAGTAATAATGACAATATCGGAATGTTGAGCGAGAATGGCGCCGCGGATGGGCCTAGTGGAAGGGTCGCGCCGGCCGGCACCGCCGTGGACGGAGATGATTTTGCCCTGATGGGATTTAACGGAATCGAAGACTTTTTCGAGAGCATCAGGGGCGTGAGCGTAGTCGACAATAACGGTGAAGGGCTGGCCTGCATCGATAATATTCATGCGGCCCTCGACGCTAGTGAGGGATTTGATACCTTGTTCAATCTGGGTGTTAGTGAGGCCGAGTTTTTTGCCCACCAGGCAAGCGGCGAGGGAATTCAGGACATTAAATTCGCCGGGGATTTTGGTCTCTATATTTATATCACCAGATGAATATTTTATGCCATTTACGCTTAATTTGATGTTTTTGGCCCGATATTCGCCTTTTTTTATGCCGTATGTGATATATTCCCGGGAGAGTTTTTGGTAATACTTGGTGGCAGGGTCATCGGCGTTTAAGATGCTAAACTTGGCGCGCTGAAATAGTTTGCCCTTGGCGGCGCGGTATTTGGTAAAGGTCTGGTGGTAGTCCAAGTGCTCGTGAGTGAGGTTGGTGAAGACGGCGATTTCGATAGGGATACCGAGGGTGCGGAATTCGGCGAGAGCGTGGGAGGTGACTTCGAGGACGAGGAATTCGGCGCCTTGGTCGGCGATTTGCCTAATGCGCTGGTTCAAGGTAAAAGCATCAACAGTGGTCATATGGCCGAGTTCGGGCTTGAGTTTATCTATACCGTAGGCTACGGTGGTCATGAGGCCGGTTTTGTGGCCGGCGTGGTTTAACATTTGCCAGATCATGAAACAAGTGGTAGTCTTGCCATTAGTGCCGGTAACGCCGATGACACGGAGTTTCTTGCCAGGGAAGCCATATTTAATGCCGGCTATAACGGCTTGAGCATAATGATAAGGTAAAACAGCTTGATTATAAAACGGTAATTTTTCTAGTTGTTGCTTCATATAGTCATTATAGCATATGGATAACCATATTATTACTTCTGGGACGCCTTCGTCCGCAAAAAGTAAAGGCCTAAAGGCCATTGACTTTTTGCTGGGACTCCGGGAAAATGTCCCAGAAGTAATAATATGTTTATCTATAATGTTTCAACGAATCAATTGGGTTCTTGGCGGCGGCTTTAAGGGCGGGGTAGATGCCGAAGAGGACGCCGACTACGAAGGTGGTGAGGAAGGTGATGAGGACGATTTCCCAGCTGATGAAAGGAGCGAATGGAGTGATGGTGGAGATGATAAAGGCGAAGATGTAGCCGAGGCCGAGGCCGAGGATACCACCGAGGAGGGAAAGAATGAGAGCCTCAAAGAGGAACTGCATAAGGATGTTGCGACTGGAGGCGCCGACGGCTTTGCGAACGCCGATTTCGTGGTTACGCTCCGAAACAGAGACTAGCATAATATTCATAACACCGATACCACCAACAACGAGCGAAATAGCGGCAACTAAGGTCAGCATACCAGAAATAATCATAAAGAGAGAACTAGCTGGGTGGGTGATGTTGTCACCATAGGAGACGGAGAAGTTTTGGTCGCCAAGTTTTTGATTGGTGAGGGCCTTTTCGATACCTTCGGAGACTTGGGGAAGGGAATCGGTGTTAGTGGCTTTGACATTGATTTGCTGGATCTGAATGGAGCCGGTGATGCGATCTAGGGCGGAAGCATCCATGATGAGAGCGTTGTCGAAATCAATGTTGTCGAAATTGATGGAGCGATTGATTTCGTCGAGAACACCGACGACCATGAATTTTTCGCCCATAATAGTGACCATCTGGCCGACGGTACTATTGATGGTATTAAAGAGAGCAAGAGAAAGCGTGTGGCCGAGGACGACAGAATGGGCTTCGTTCTGGCCGGTGAGAAAGGCGCCGTGACGAAGGGTAAGAGGCTCGATTTTGACGAAATCAGTGTTGGTGCCGAGAATAGGGACAGAAGAGAAAGTGTTCTTCTCGGAGGTGACGGTGTTGGTGGAGATAGCGATAGGGGCGACGGCAGAGACACCCTCGACATCAGAAATAGCCTTGATATCAGTGAGAGCGAGACTGGATTTTTGGAAAGAGTTGGCAGAGGTGAGTTCGTCGACGATATCGGTAAGAGTGTCTTTGGTAGTGCTGGGGCGAACGACAATGAGGTCGGCGCCGATTTCGGTGACTTCGCTCTTGACGAGGTTGGAGATGCTACCCATCAGAGAGAGAATCAGAATAATACTAGCTACACCGATGGCGATACCAAGACAAGTGAGGAAAGACCGGGTGCGGTTTTCTTTGATGGCGGTCTTGGCGAGTTTATAGTGAGTGCGTAATAGTAGGGCCATTATTTTTTCCTCCGAGATTCAGCTTTTTTGGATTTGGTGGGGTTTTTGGTAGAGGGCTCGGGAAGTTCTATAGCGGCTTCGAGGGCAGCTTTTTCGGCGGCTTTTTTCTTCTTGCGTTTGATTTTGACGCTGATAGGCTGGGGGAGGTTGGCATCGGCAACAGTCTTGACATCGGTGTCAATCTGGCCATCTAACATATTGATGACACGAGTAGCATAGACGGTGAGAGCGGGATTATGAGTGACCATAATGATGGTATTGCCCTCTTCATGGATGTTTTTGAGCTCTTCCATGACGATGTGGGAAGAGTGGGAGTCGAGATTGCCGGTAGGTTCATCGGCGAGGATGATTTCGGGGCTACCGACAATGGCGCGGGCGATAGCGACACGCTGTTGCTGGCCACCAGAAAGTTGATAGGGGTAATAATATTCGCGCTCTTGGAGATGAAAACGAGCGAGGGCGCGGGAAGCTTGCTTTAAGCGAGAAGTCTTAGTATAGCCGGTATAGACTAGGGGAAGGGCGACGTTTTCGATAATAGGAAGATCCTCGATAAGGTTGAAATTCTGAAAGACAAAGCCGATCTTCTTGGCGCGGAGCTTGGCTTGACGGCGAGCAGAGATACCGGCGACATCTTCGCCGTTTAAGATATATTCACCACGAGTGGCGCGGTCGAGGAGGCCAATGATGTCGAGAAGGGTGGTCTTACCACAGCCGGAAGGGCCCATAATCATGATAAATTCGCCACGGCGGATTTCGAGGTCAAAATCTTTGAGAGCAAAAGTCTCGGTGTCGCCGTAGCCGTAACGCTTGGTAAGGCCTTTTAGTTCGATTAGAATGTTTTCGCTCATAGGTTTCCTCGATTTGGCGGAAAGGACAGGAAGAATTATTTGCTTCACGAATAATAATCCTAGGCCTTTAGAGCCGCCAAATTATTGATATATTAAAAACTAGAAACTTCGTTTCTAGCATCTTTCGTCTGAAATAATGATTAAAAACTAATTTAATCATTATTTCCTCCTCAATATGCTACGAAAAGCTACGCTTTTCTAGTTTTTAATTGTTAATTTGGCGGAAAGGACAGGATTCGAACCTGCGGTGCAATTGCTCACACACACGCTTTCCAAGCGTGCGCCTTAAACCACTCGGCCACCTTTCCGCGTTGTAATTATAATAGCATATTTCATGAGAGAAGGGAAGATGAAAAATTAGGGGGAGCCAAGGACACAGCGGATGGAGTAGCCATTGTTGCGACTGTTGCCAATACCCGGGCTCACATCTGTAAGATAGGTATGCAAAAGGTATATATTATTTGTGGTGCTCCGAGTAGATGGCCAGAACCAACCGTATGTGCCGAGGCCACCTTGCGAATTACCACTATAGACGCCAGAGAGCGGAATAGAGAGACGGTTGCGCATGACCAGAGCCTGACCACCGGTGGCGCCGTTATAAGCCGAATAAAGGGTGCCGTAGTCTGTAATTCTAGTGGTACTGCTATTAGTGTTGCCAGAGGGGAGACGCCAGCCAGCCGGACAGATATCGCCTTCTATATCACGGTAGGTGTCCTGTTTATCTACGCCACCATTCGAATTATAACAATAGGAACCAGCACTTGTGGCGCAGTAATTATAGTAGACACCGATTTTACCACTACCTAAGCCATCAACATCGGGAGCAATATTATTCTTATAGGTATTATTTACCTGAGGGGTATAATACTGATTGAAGCCACTAGTAACGTTTGAGCCGGAAAGACCACCAACAGCGTATTGATCATTAGTGGCACCACCACCATTCTTGAGGTAGTTTAATTGAGTATCGGTGGCGTTGGTGTTAGTAGAGCTAAGATTATTAATGACGGTAGAGTTAGTGAGGTCTAGGCGAAGGTTATCTAACATCCAGACTCTACCATCTTGCATTTTGGCGATATAGTAGAGTTTGTTATCACGATTGTCCATTAATTGGTACTGGGTATCAGTGGTCATAGAGTTAATCACATTATCATTGATGTCTTGCATACAAATAGCCGTACTAATGGTAGTAGCAGAGCTGCTATTACTAAAGCACTAACTGTTGTTGGGGCTTTGATAAACCTAGTGAAAGTACCAGTAGTCTGGCGTGCAAAGGACACGCCGCATTCATAACTTGTGCAATTGCCCCTCAAGTCCAGATGGCTATCTCGGACCACCCGGATGGGCTGACTACTAGTACCTTCACTAGATCTAACAAACTTAATTAATTTAGTGAATCGTTGAAAGCTACCTGCGAGCTTAGTTTTTGTACTCATGACCTGAGACATCGTACCTCCTGATTAAAATAAATCGTAAACAATATCTACTTTTAATTCTACCCCCCCCCGCGCGAAAGTTAAGAGTATTACTTGTGGAAAAATAGTAATAATGCGTCTTTTTAGATTTGAGTGGTGTATTATGATATCCCATTCCGTGGTATAATTTGAATATTATGACGGCAGAGGATTACCTCAAGTCTAGTGAGAGGTCGGCACTGGAAAATAATCAGATAGTCGCTAATGTGACTGGCAAAAACTCCCCAACAAAGATAAACGGAGGGGTGAAAGCTTTTGGGGCGATGGGATTTATCACCCTGATAATTATAGTGGTGGCGATATTGTTTGGTTCGGGCAATTTGATACCTTCAGCGATTTCAGAGAGATTGATTGAAGAGACAGATATCCAGTATGCAGATGCGGTAGAGAGTAAGAAATTAGTGTTTCAACAGGCGATGAAAGGGGGTGATTTGCCGGATAACACGCTTGAAATCTTGAAGCAGAAGGGAGTGGAGGCAGAAAAAACTGAAAATGGCGAAATAGTGCTAAAAATGAACAATAAGATAGTGACGGCGGATAATTTTATTAATGAAGTGTCGACAGACGTAAACCTGTATAATGCGTTTAATGAGGCTACTTATCAGAGAGCGGCTTATTATTATGACGAGACAGCAAAAAAAGTGTTCAAAAAAATCGGTACAACGCGAAATAATTATACAGACGAATCGGAGTTTGACGAGGTGATGGATTCGCTGATTGGAAAGGGGAGTAGAGTAGAAGTAGATAATGTGTCGGCAGTAACGGAAACTGATGAAAATGGTGAAACTAGTACTTATTATCAAAGTGTTGGTGTAGGGAGTAAATCTAGTGCGGGAGCTAAAGAATTTATTGATGGAGTGGGGGCTGTGAATGTGGCAGGAACTAGCGCGGAGGCGACTCTGAATTCGGCGGATGCTTTGAAAGTGGCGGATATAATATCTAAAGAACAGAGGTCGGAGTTGTTTTTCCTGACTTTTATGGAGAATATTAGTAAGATGAAGGCGGGGGAAGGGAATGAATCAAAAATTAATGAAGCGATGAATTATTTGTATGAGACTCACGAGACAGAGGTAGTAGATGTAAAATCTGGGGAGGTGGTAAAAGTGAAGGGGACAGCCTTAGAATCACCTAGTTTATACGCAATACTAGCGGGGAGTAAGGTAGATGTGGGGGCGGTAGAAAATTATTCTTCGGAGCGGATACTGAAAACAGTAGAAAACCAATTAGGGGTAAATAATGGTACTAAAGCGATTACGGGGACAGTGGCCTCGACATCTAGTGATATTAAAGGGATGATTGGGAGACTGCTAAATATGGGTGGAGAAGGGGCGTCGATAGAGACTTTAAACAAAGTGTCGAAGACAGTGGATAGCTCGCTAGTAAATAATTCTTATGAGACTATTCGAGGAATAGATGCGGGAGAGTTCTTAGTGGAAGGGGCGGTAAATGTAGGAAAGGAATTGGCTAAGGCGAGCGGAGCTACAGCGGGAGATGCGGAAGCGGTGACAAAATACGCTAGAGTATCATCTACAGTATTAGCGATGGATGCGGAGGCTGATAGGATGAATAGGAGCCCATTTGATATCACTTCTAAAAATACCTTCCTGGGGTCTATTATTTATAAATTAGCAGTGGCGAGTGCTGGTGTAGCTAAGAGTCCAATATTTAGTGGGGTAAAAACTTTATCTACGACAGTAAGTAGTGCGGCCAAAATACTAATATCGCCAAATAGTTACGCGGATGAAGCGAATGGGTATCTGACGGAATTTGGGGAGTGTGAAACTTATGATACGATTGGAGCAGTAGGGACGGCTGGATGCTCGGAAGTGGCGACTTTTGATACTTCGACCTTAAATGATATATTTAATGATCCGGGGTTTATTGAATTTGTAAATAATAATACTACACTAAGTAGTAGTGGGAAGAGGACTGTTAATCAAGATTCGGTGTTGGCGGATTTTATCCTTTATAATGATGAGCGATTAACGCCGCTTGGGGTAATGGATGGGGGGATACTAGAGTCCCTAAGTAAAGGTTCTTCGTCTATATCGTTTGTGTCGGATATTGTGGGAATGATAGAAAATCTCCTGGGGGCTTCAGAGACTAATAAGAGAGTGGCGACGGGGGCGGAATATGTGAATTCTACCAATAATCCAAACTGGGATAAATATAAATATGCGCAAAGATACGTGTCATTAGCTAGAGCTACTGAGTCTCTGCGTCAATACGCCGGTGATTCTGCTGCCTATAATAGTATATTTGGGTTTGAAGGTAATGAAAATCCAGTAATTGCGTTCATTGATAACTACCAAATAGGTAAGAATTTTTAAACGTGCCCTTCGGGCACGCTCCGGGCCGCTCTGGCCAAGTCTTTATGTCCCTTAGGACACATTTTAAAAATTCTTACCTATTTCTTCTACACTCGTGAGGATGATTTGATTATTCTTGAAATTATCGATAAGTGATTCGCGGCGGGAGTTGTCGAGTTCGGAGAAGACGTCGTCCAAGAGAATGATGGGTTTTTGGTGGTTGATATCTTCGATTAAGTTGGCTTCGATGAATTTAAGAGCAAGGATAATGGAGCGGGTTTCGCCGCGCGAAGCAGAGCCGTCGGCGAGAGTGTGGTTAAATTTGAAAAGATAATCATCATGATGAACACCAAAACTTGTATGGCCAATGGCCTGGTCGCGAGAGAAATTTTGTTCTAAAATATTAAGATAAGATTGCTCGGATAGATTAAGGGCTTCACTCTCGTAAATTATTTCAATAATATCGGAGTTTTTGGCGATAGATTGATAGGTGGGGGTGAGTGTGGAATTGATTTTTGAAATTAGTTTCTGGCGCGACCGAGAAAGGGCGCTACTGTATTTAGCGAGAAGAAGATTCCAAGAAAAAAGTGAATCTTTAGTGATAGTATCTTGTTTTAAGATTTCATTGCGCTGACGGAGGGCTTTTTTGTATTTGGATAGATTGGTGGCATAAGTTTCATCTAGTTCGGAAAAAATCCGATCGAAATAATCACGACGGCGACTAGGAGCGTGACTGATGAGGTTAAGGTCTGAGGGGATAAATAAAACTACTGGATATTTGTGTTTGGCGGGGAGGCGTTTGAATTTTTGGTTGATTTTGAGAAAGGTTTTGTGTTTACCATCATAAGTTGCGGTGATAGATTCGCCGTTAGTGTAGTCTAGTTTGATGCGATAAAAATCTGTGCCACGCTTGATAATATCTGGATCGGTGGCGCGGAAACTTTTGCCGCGAGTTAAGATATAGATAGCCTCTAGGACCGAAGTCTTACCGCAGCCGTTTTGACCCAAAATAAGAGAAGTTTGCTCCTGACACTCGAGATTATATTGGGAGTGGTTGCGAAAGTTGGTAAGGGTGATAGATTTGATAATCATTTAAGAACTCAATGGCATTACGATGTGAGTGTATTGATTGTTTTTCTTGTTGGTAAGGAGGACTGGAGCGATGCGATCGGAAAACTGGAAGGTGATTACAGGTTCTTCTAGAGAATTGAGGGCGTCAAGAAGGAAACGAGAGTTGAGATTTATTTTGCCGGCAGTCGTAACTTTGGTTTTGATTTTAGAATCGTTTTCGCCGAATTCGTTGGCGATAGATTTGACGGAAAAAGTATCTGAGGTAACAGTTTCGCAGATGATAGAACCACCAACTGAGCGAGCAAACAGAGCAGCGAGTTTGGTGACACGAATGAGTTCCTCGCGATTTAAATCTACTTTGATATTACAGTCTTTGGGGATAAGTTTGGGGTAGTCGGGGAAGCTGGCGTCGATAAGTTTGGAGATGATTTCGACTTCGCCAAGGCGGAAGCGAACTAAATCTTCGTTGAAGGAGATTTCGACCTCCTCGATATCATCGGTGATAGACCGAAGAACTTCTTGAAGTGAACTGGCGGGGACGATGGCTTTGACTTCGCTTTTGACTTTGTCGATTAGCTTCTTCTCGGCAAGACGATAGCCGTCGGTGGCAGCAATAGCTAGATGGTCGTCATTGGTATTAAAGTAGACACCCGTAAGAGCTGGGCGGGTGAGGTCGTTGCTAGTAGCGATGATAACTTGGCCGATGCTGGTCTTAAAATCGTCAACGCCCATCTTGTAAGTAACGGCTTTTTTATTGTTAATCTCGGGGAGTTCAGGGAAATCATCAGCTACGGCACCATTGATAGTGGAAGAATATTGACCGGTAGAAATAGTAACTTTGGTGCCACTAGAAGAAATCGTGATGGTTTCGCCCTTGGGGAGATTAGAGACGAATTCGGCGAGAAGTTTGGCTGGGACGGTAATTACGCCATCCTCGGAACTAGAAACGGGGAGAAAATCAATGATAGCCATGTCTAGATTGGTGGTGATAAGAGAGACTTTTTTATTGTCAACACGGATTAGAACATTATTAAGAATGGGTAAAGTGACTTTGCCGATAGCGATGCGACTAACATTGTTGAGAGCACGGCTGAGTTTTTCTTGAGTGACTTTGATTTTCATTTTAATTCCTTTCTAATATATTTATATTGTAGTGATAGTAGTAGGGGCGGTGGAATAGTGAAAAAAATAGTTGAAAAATAGAGGTAGGTGGGTGGTGGGAAAGTAAGTGGGAAAGTTGGGAAAAGTTGGTGGGAAAGTGTTGATTTGCACAGGTGGTGGTGAGTGGGTGGAGATTTGCACGGAAATTTACGCAAGAATTTCGCTGGGAAATACACGGAGTTTTGCACATGTTTTCCACTAATAGATGACTGAGGTTAACCATAGATTTTCTCCTTGATGGTTTCGATTTGGTCGCGGAGAGCGAAGTTGAGCTTGAGATCGTTTTCAATCTTTCTGATGCCGTGCATGACGGTGGTATGATCTTTGACGCCGACCTCGGCGGCGATTTTATTGGTACTAAGGCCAAGTTCTTTAGAGATGATAAACATAGCGACTTGGCGGGCGTTTTTAATGTTGGCGACACGAGAACGACTACAGAGTTCTTTGGGGGTGATTTCGTAATATTTGGCAACTTTGTCGATAACTTGCCGAGGGGAGACCGGGCGGAGTTTGGTGGATTTATTGACTGATACAGAGCCGTTTTCGATCAACTCTAGTGGAGTAAGGCCACGAACCTCGGACATTAAGAGGATGGCAGAGAATTCGCCCTCGAGGTCGCGGATATTAGTGTTGACGTTTTCGGCGATATATTCAATGGCTTTTGGTTCAATTTCGGCGCCCATGAGCTCGGCTTTGGCACGAAGGATGGCGCATTTATCTTCGAATTTGGGGAGTTGGAGATCGAAAGCTCCAGCCCAAGTAAGACGGGAGGCTAGACGCTCATCTACGGTCTTGATTTGAGAGGGGAGGCGGTCAGAAGTGACAATAATTTGCTTATTTAATTGGTAGAGATTGTTGAAAATATTAAAAAATTCTTCTTGGGATTTTTCCTTATTGACGATGAATTGGAAATCATCAATAATGAGGCAGTCTAGTTCTTGGAATTTGCGGTTGAATTCTTTACCTTTGCCATTACGGACGGCATCAACAAAATCGGAGAAAAAATCGGAGATAGGGGTGTAGAGGATTTTAAGATGAGGGTTTTTAAGGGATAATTCATTACCGATGGCTTGGACTAGGTGAGTTTTGCCGAGGCCTGGTCCACCGTAAAGGAAGAAGGGGTTGTAACGGGTGCCGGGAGCATCAACAATACTTTTAGCGGCGGCAACTGCAACGTCGTTATTAGAACCGACGATAAAATTATCGAGAGTGTATTTTTGATTGAGGCCATCTTGACGAGGTTTATCAGATTTAAGAGTGGGGCGACGGATAGATTTAATACGCTCTACTAGGGGTGAATTAGTGACCTCACGAGAGCGGACTTTGGATTTGACGGGTGATTTGACTTCAAAACTGATATCAACTACGTTGACACGATTATTCTGGAGGGCAGTGGAGATGATATTGTAATAACGATTACGGAGCTGTTTGACGTAGAAAGTGTTCTTGACACCAATTTTGATATGACCACCCTTAGTAGAGAGAAGAGTGGTGTCCTGAAACCAGGTAGAAAAATTAGCTGGGGATAGCTGTTGTTCGATTTCGGCGAGAGTATTTTGCCAGACATCATACATAGTGTAGTGATAACCTCCTTTTTAAGTATTATAGCATAGAAATGAGAGTTTTCCACAAGGTTTGCGAAAGAAAATTTTTGTGGTGTGATATGGTGAAATAGATATAGGGGCGGAATTTTCCACATAAAAATATAAACCCCAAAAAAAGATGTGGAAAACTTCTTGAAAAATGTGGAAAAATAAGGTATACTATGTAAAGAATTTGAAAATAATAAAAGTTTAAGGAATAATAATATGCCAAAGCGAACATATCAGCCACACAAGAGACAACGAAAAGCTGAGCACGGATTTATGAAACGGAATAGTAGTAAGTCTGGACGGAAGGTTCTAAAGCTACGCCGATTAAAAGGTCGGGCTAGAATTGCAATCTAGAGCGTAGAACTTCGTTAGTATTATGTTGAGTAAAAAATATCGGTTTCATTCACGTGGGGGAGTGAAGTATGTGTATCAAAAAGGGAAGACGATTCGTAAACCTAAGATGTCTTTGATTTTTTGTGATAATACGCGAGGATTTACACGGATAGCGGTGGTGGTATCAAAAAAAGTAGAAAAAACAGCGGTGGGACGAAATCGGATACGACGAAGAATTTATGAAGCAATAAGGGTGAATTTGGATTTAGTACCGAAAGAGCGAGACTATATTTTTATAGTATATAGTAAAGATGTATTAAAGATGGGATATAAAGATTTGGAGAAATTATTAGGGGAGCTGGTGGCTGAATCAAAAGTGTGTTATAATAAAAAGAATGGATAAAAAGAGTGTCAGGAAGTATATTTATTGGGGGTTGTTTATTGTTTTTATAATTGGTTCGATTTTAGCTGGAAATCCATTTAATTTTATAGATATAATTATTGTTCGGCCGATTGTTAATATTCTATTTATTATATTTAATTTGGTGCATGATTTTGGACTCGCGATTATTATTTTGACGATTTTAGTAAAGCTATGTATGTGGCCGGTAATGAAGAAGCAACTGAATCAGTCAAAATTAATTCGTAAGTTGCAGCCGGAATTAGTTCAAATCAAGAAGAATTGTAAGGGTAACAAACAATTAGAGTCTTTGCAGACGATGGACCTTTATAAACGGTATAATGTGAAGCCATTTGCATCAATGTTGACTTTATTAATACAATTGCCGATATTTATTGCGATTTTTTCGGCGATTCGGGTGGTGGCGACACCACTACCTACAGATAATTTAATGAATCGGGCGTATGATATTGTGGCGTATGAGGGGTCGGAGATTAAAGAAATAGAGCAAAAACAAGAAGTATATCTAGCGAGTTTGGCGGATGAAACAGTGCCAGCTGAGGAGAAGTTGGCGTATGATTTTCACCCACAATTGTTTGGAGTGATTAATTTAGATGTAAAGGCGAGTGATGTACTAATGGGGAGCTTCTCATGGTCGGCGCTGTTTATTTTGATTTGTACGGTGGCGGCTTCGGTGATTCAATACTGGGCGACTAAACAACAAATGCCATCTGGGAAATCAGAGAAGAAAAAGAAGTTCCGTGATTTGATTCAGGAAGCGAAAGATGGGAAGGAGATTGATGAAAGTGAAATTAGTACGATGGCGACTGGTTCAATGGCGGGGATGATGCCGATTATGATGTTTATTATTATGCTTAATCTTAATGGGGCGTTGGCGTTTTATTATTTCCTAAGTAATGTGATTACGGTGACTCAACAGAGGATAGTGCTTAGAAAAGTAGATGATGAAATTGATGATGTGACTGATAAAGCAGTACTAAAGGAACTAAGGGGGATCAAAGAGGCTGAAGTGGTGGAAAATAAAAAAACAGGAACAAAAGTCACTAGAATCTCCGCGAAAGATATTAAAAAGAAAAGGAGAAACACATGAATAAAGATGAATCAATTAGGTTTGCCGCGAGATATTTAGAAGATTTACTGAGTTTTTTTGGGATTAATGTGGCGGTTTCATCAACGATTGATGATGAGGTGATACAACTATCGGTACCATCTACATCACTTAATTCGTTATTAATTGGACGGAATGCGGATAATTTAAGGGCTTTACAACATATAGTTTCAATGGCGTTGGTGTCTAAAGAGGCAGAAGTGACTAGGGTGAATGTAGATGTGGCGAATTATAAAAGGCAGAGGGCGGACAGAATTGCGACGAAGGCGGAGGGGTGGATCGCAAAAGTCCGGCAGACGGGTGAGCCGTTTGTGAT
Organism: Candidatus Saccharimonadota bacterium; assembly: GCA_017404795.1. Classification (GTDB taxonomy): domain Bacteria; phylum Patescibacteriota; class Saccharimonadia; order Saccharimonadales; family Saccharimonadaceae; genus Nanosyncoccus. The sequence goes on from JAFRBR010000025.1 coordinate 60,453, forward strand.
GGATTTGAATGCGGCGGATAGGAGAGTGGTACACAAAGTAGCGGCTGATTATTCGGACATTGAGACGCATTCGGAGGGGGAAGGACGAGAACGAAAACTATATATTACTAAAGTAGAAGAAACAGAATAATACTATTTCGGGTCGCGTCGTTTTCCCCTGTCGCCACAGGGGAAAACGCGCTAATTCTCGCGATGCCGCGCTCCGAAATCCCCTCAATAGTATTATTCTGTTTCTTTATTTATTATTATAACGAAATCGTATTCTTGGCTGATGCCGGCGGGGAGTTCGTCGAGGGATTTCATAGTGGTGTGGTATTTTTGCTCTAAGAGTTTTTGAGTGCCAGGAGCGGTGTTTGTGACAGCATAGAGGGTATATTCTTCGTCATGTTCGCCAGTGGGAGCATCGCCTGTGTAGATATTAGTGTAGCCGTCTTCTTCTAGGGTGGTTTGTTCGGTAGAAGCGAGACCTGGAGTTTCGGTGGCATTTAAGACTAGAATAGTGTAATCTTCGTAATTTCTGGGGTCATTACTAAACATTTTGGCGACATAATTTTGAATATTAGCGTAATAACCGGCACCGCCGACAGGAAGAACATAGGAGATACCGTTAATGGTGCCAGTAGTCATGTAGTTTTCGGGTTCGATGAGAGAGACTTGGCGGATATTGTTGAAATCGTATTCGGAGAGGAGGTGAGCGAGGGTTTTAAGTTCATCTACTGAAAAATCAGTACGGAGATTATCGCCAAGGGTGGAGGCGAGGTTAAGTAAATCAGAGATAGAAAGGTCTTTTTCTAAGACTTTGTCTTTGATGCCGATGAGGATTTTTTGCTGAGAGGCACCACGTGAGAAATCACCACTGGTAGTGCCGTGACGAGCACGAGCTAGACCTAGGGCTTGACCGCCATTGATAGTGTAGGGAGTGTTGGCTTCAAAAATAGCACCGGTGTATAATTCATCATTAATATCTTCATCTAAAGTGACAGTGATACCACCTAAAATATCAACAATAGAAACTAGAGAACCCCAGTTGAGATGGGCGTAATATTGGAAATCAATACCGAGAATGTCACCGACTTCAGCTACGAGAGCTTCGGCGCCGGCTTGCTCGTTGTCACCGTCCATATTATTACACCAATAAACTTCGTTGATTTTGCCGGTGGCGGTGCAAGTAGTGGAGACTTTGAGATCGCGGGGGAGAGAAAGCATGGCGAGGTCGCCGGTTTCTTGGTTGAGACTAATTACCATAATAGAATCGGTGAGCTGGGCGCCATCATGAACATATTCACCCTCGGTGCCCTCCATATCATAGCCACTTGTACCGAAGGCGAGAATATTGGTGCGGCCGTTTTCGTCGGTTTTTAATGGTTCGTAAGTTTCGTCTTGAAAGATAAGATCAAAAATATTACCTTGACCACCAGTGATTTTGGCGATGATGTCATTACCCCAAATAATAAAGATAATACCACCGACTAGCAAAAGACTAAGAATAGTAATTACGATACCAGTGATGATTTTACGTTTTTTACTCATGGGTTTTTTGTCTTTCTTTTTGGATTTTTTTGATTTTTTGATGGGGTCTTTAGAGGCAACAAGCTGACCGGATTGTTCGTCAAAATTAAAAGCTTGAACGGGTTTAAGAAAATCTTCGGTAGTGGCAGTGGGTTGGGGGGTAGTTGGTGGAGTGGTAGATTTAGGGGTGGATTTGGTTGGTTTGGCTGATTTAGTGGTTGATTTGGTGGGTTTTAAAGTAGTTGATTTCGTGGTTTTAATTGCTTTAGTGGAAGGGGATTTGGCCTTGACGGCGGTTGATTTGGTGGTCCGGGTTTTAGTGGTTTTTGTAGTGGATTTAGGGGTGGATTTTTTGACGGTAGAAGAAGTAGTCGTCTTTTTGAGACGACGAGGAGCTAGGCCATCAATTGATTTATTTTTGTCCATTGTTTATAATTATACCATAATGGCAATTAAATTAACGAAAAAACAATTAGCATTATTGGAATTTTTGGAGGATTTTACGGAAGCGCAAGGCTATTCACCTTCTTATCGAGAAATAATGGCAGGAATGGGGCTAACGTCGGTTTCGGCGGTGGCGGAGCATGTGGATAATTTAGTGTCTAAGGGAGTGCTACGAAAAGTACCGGGTGCGGCGCGGTCTTTAGAGATATTAGATTATAAACATGAGGAGACGGTGAAGTTGTTTAAGGAGCGAATGGCGACTTGTACAGAAGAAGAAAAGAAGGTATTGGAGCAGGCGGGGGAGATATTGGGGTTGGATTTGATGGAATAAATAGTGCTATGGCAAAGAAGAAACAGAAAGAGAAGAAGCGAAAGCTGGTTTTTGAAGTTTTGATTTTTATAGGGTTGATGCTGGTAGCTACTGTGGTGGGGGTTGTGATGTGGCAGATGAGTGGCGAGAAGGAGTCGGAGCTAGTAAAATGGGGGTTACCGAATCGGGGATTGCCGGTGATGGAAATAAATTTGAATGGGGTGAGTTTGGAAGAGATTGAGGCGGGATCAAAGGAAATGAAGTATCCCGGTAATGAGTTGTTTTTGTATGACGACGGTGCGAGAGTGGAATACCAAAATGTGGAGTTGAAGGGAAGAGGAAATACGACTTGGTTGCAGGAGAAAAAGCCGTTTCAGATTAAGTTTGACAGAAATGTGGATTTGCTAGGTCTTGGGAAGGCAAAAAAGTGGGTGCTTCTAGCTGGAGTTGTAGACCCAACTTATTTGAGAAACGAAGTGGCGTTTACACTGGCTGAGATGATTGGCTCACAATATAACCATAGGGGTGAATTTGTTGAATTATATATCGATAATAGTTATAGGGGGCTGTATTATATGGTGCAAAAAATTGATATAGCTAAAGGCTCAGTTGATTTAAGAAGAAATGATGGGGTTTTGATGGAAATGGATATGCTACATAGAGGAGCGGATGAGAAATGTTATGAAACATATTTTGATGAATGTTTGGTATTAAAAGATATAATAATGATAGATGATGGAAGTGAGAATGTAATAGAGGGATTTTTGAGAGATTTTAACAAAATAGAGAAGGCGGTGGAAGAGGGTGATTATGAGACGATGGCGGAAGAAGCAGATATTGAATCGTTTGCGGTGTATTATTTAATAAATGAGTTTACTGTGAATCCAGATGCGTATTCGACGAGTTTTTATGTATATCGGAATAATGAAGGAAAAATATCAGCGGGGCCGGTATGGGATTTTGATTATGCGTTGGCAAATCGCGGGTGGGTGTGGCAAATAGATGAGAGAATGTTTGACCCGAATGAGGAAATGGTAAAGAAGAGAGAAGCTTTTGGAGATGATGATATCGAAGAAGATAAAAATATTTCGAGGTTAGTTTATTATATGATGGAAATGCCGGAGTTTAGAGATGAGGTGGAGCAGGTGTTTCAAGAACGGATGAAAGGGGAGAAAGATGAATTGAGGCGGATGATCGTATCAAAAGTTAATGAGATATACCGAGCGGCGAAGGCGGATGGTGAAAAGTGGGAACGGTATAATTTTGAGAAAGAAGTCCTAAAGATGATGCGATGGATAGATAAGAGATATGAGCATTTTGAAAGGACTTATGGAAGTAATGAAGTGATAGAAGGAGCTATTTAGGCTTAGTGGTTGAGGGGGTTCTATAGTCTGGATCTAGGGGTTGAAATTTGAGTAAGAGCTGTTACAATGTTATTAGGAGAAAAGTAATAGTGGCACAGAGACGGCGAAATTATCGGAAATATGTGTGGTGGGGGGCGGGGTTGGTTTTGGTTTTGCTAGTGGTGGGAATAGTGATCGGAATGAATAGCTCTAATGGTGCGGATAATCCTGGGGATAATAGTGAGGTGGTTGAACAAAAAGACGAATCGAATCAAGACGAGAAGACAGAGCAAGAAAGGAAAGATGAGGAAGTAGCGAATCAACAAAAGGTGAAACAATATGAAGGCGAGGATCCTAATCAGGCGGAAGAGTTGTCTGGTGTGGTGACTTATGCCGGGGTGAGTGATGATGTATTGATGATACGGACGAGTATTGACCAATATTTGACGGAGGGGAGTTGTAATTTGACTTTGGTGCGAGGTAGTGATATTATATATGGTGATACGACTAATATAGTGGGGGATGTGTCGACTGCTAGTTGTGAAGGATTTGATGTTCCGGTGGCAGTACTTGGGGAAGGAAATATAAAAATATTAATCGTCTTAAATGCAGATGGACGGGTGGGGTCGATTAGCGGAGAGGTGAATATTGAATGAGAAGACGGAGAGATAAGAAGATTTGGTTGGTAATAGCGGGGGTGTTTGTGATTGTTTTTGGGATTACTTTATCGTCACACAAGATAAATAATAATGATGCGGATGCGGCAAATTTGGCAGGGTTTGATGCTGGATATATTATTTCTGATTTTCAGATGAGTAATTATACTTCAATGAATGAGGGGCAAATTCAGAATTTTCTAAAGTCGATGAATAGTTGTGATGATTATAATACTAGTAAAACTGGGAATAATATTGGACATTTGTCAGAGTCAACACCGTATTCTTGGCATGTGAAGGATGGGCATTATGTCTGTATGGCAGACGAGAACTTTAATGGGGAAAGTGCGGCGCATATTATTTGGCGGGCGGCACAAGACTATCAGATTAATCCACAGGTGTTGATTGTATTATTGCAGAAGGAACAGGGATTAGTGACGGATACTTTCCCGAATAGTGTGCAGTATCGTTCGGCAACTGGATATGGGTGTCCGGATACGGCGGCGTGTTCGTCGACTTATTATGGTTTTAAAAATCAGGTACGAAATGCGGCGGCGATGTTTCGATCGGTACTAAATGGTGGTTGGACGAATTATCCATTAGGAAATAACTATGTAAAATATAATCCAAACGCAGCTTGTGGAGGGTCGGTGGTGAATATTCGGAATCTAGCGACTTCGGCACTTTATCGATATACGCCGTATCAACCAAATGTGGTGACACTAGCCGGAGGAAGTGACGCCTGCTCGGCATATGGAAATAAGAATTTTTATGTATATTTTGAGGATTGGTTTGGAGGGATAAAGAAAACTGGTGAGGCGAGAAGTAAAGGTCGCACCATCGAAGACGGCACCTACCAATTTGTATCTAAGGCCACTGGACAGGTGATTGGTGTGAAGGATGGATTCTCAGATACTAAAGGCGATTTACAGATGAATACGAAGAGTTTAGTAAACACCGATTACCAGGTA
>JAFRBR010000026.1 GCA_017404795.1 Candidatus Saccharimonadota bacterium
GCTGCCCGCGCCCCAGCCCCAGCAGTGGTGCACGCGCCTGATCATAGATATACTACTAATGTCTTATATTGTAAAAATCAGAAATTAGGTCTGAAAACTTGGCGGGGCGTCCCCATATCGCCCCGCCAAGTTGCTAAAGAACGATAGTTTGTCACCGACGGCAACTAAAACCTTTACCATTTTTTCAGATAAGACGGATAGTGTATAATGGATAATGTGTCTAAAAAAAGTTATTCTGTAATAGTCCCGAAAGAGGTTTATCCCAAGCCTTCCGCTCGTGAGCTAACCGCTGCCTATATCTTAATTGATTTCTTTAATTCCGATATAAAGTTCGTGGTCAGGGGAAAAGATAAAACTCCAGATTTTTTGATTAAGGGTAAATATTGGGAGTTGAAGACTCCTACAGGCAACGGCAAATATAACCTACAACATGCACTTCGTAATGCCGCCAAACAATCAGAAAATATCATCATTGATGCTAGGTTCTCCAAAATGCATATCAATAAGATAAAAAATGAATTGAATTACCAGTTTAAACGTTCCAAGAATATTAAACGTTTAATCTTGATAGATAAACAAAAAAATGTTATTGAAATTTTTAGATAAATAAGTTATAATGAAAATATCGAAAGCCCGACAGGCAACGCTGGATTGCGTAGGTTCGGGGCTTTCTTTTTACGTTAGTTGATTAGGGAGTACTGTTCCGAAAATAGAAGTAGGAAAAGGGCGCTCGTATGAGCGCCCGTGCAACACCTCCTCGTAGTTATCGAATGGCCTTGGCAATCTGTTCTGGGGAGTGCCCAGAATAGGCTAACAGGATAGCAAGACTATCCGTATCGCCCTCAATCTGGCGACCGCTCTTAGCACGACGCATAGCGACGGCCTTGAAGTCGGCGCCATACTCCTGCAGGAGATCCATTTCCTCGACGATTTGTTGCGTATACATGTAGCGCATCATTTCGTCGGGATTGGCCCCGTGCTGGAGCAAGGCGGCCAGATGGTCGGCGACACAGCCGCGGCAGAACATATCGACTGTCTTGGCGACCAACCCAGGGTTGGCGCCGCGCTGCAACAGTTCCTCGGCGTAAGCCTCGACCATGTCCGGCGATGCCTTTTTAATCAAAAGATCAGGATCAGCACCCTCGAACAACAGATCGGTAAAGTGTTGACTAGCCAGCTTGCGGTTGGCACCACGCAGGATGACATCCATCGGAGCCCACTCACTAGGAGCGAACTGAGGATTGGAATAAACCCTGTCGATGAGCCATCCGGGAAGCGTAGGCCGGCCCTTTCGGCTGACGGTGTCCTTATCTGCTCCATGCTGAAGCAGAAATTCCTGGTTACCGCGGACCTGTTGCGGCGTCATCCTGTTGACGAGCATATCCGCCGGAATACCGGCTTCAAGCAGGTCACGCAGACGCCAGTCGATTGCCCGATCGGACATTTTGTCCAACAGGGTCTGAGCGTCGGCGCCCATCTGCAGCAAATCTATGCAGGTTTGGTCTACGCTAGACGTGTCGAGCTTCTGGACGAGTTCGTTGATGGCGGTGGTCATGGAAAATCCTTTCTCGAAGGTCAAACTAACTATAACTACTGTAAAGGTTGCAAGGCAAAAACGCCTATGTATTTATTATAGCATACTTTAGTTAATTAGTCAATAGTTCTTATACTATTTTTACAAAAAGGCAAATATTAAACATCGCTTACCCCCTCGTTACGCTATCAAAATAGCTATTCAGCCCCTCGCGACTCTTATTTTAAACAATATGGAATAATCCGTGTTATAATAAAAATAGCCAGATTTATATTTATTAATTTTATCCAAATGAGTGCCAAATGCGGCTATTTACGCTTTACTCATTTGGGTAAATGTAAGTCTGGCGACTAAGTAAATAGTCGCATTTTTCTTAGGAACCCTCTCCGTTAGAAGGTGCGCAGAAAGGAATAAAATGAATAAAGAAACTCTCTCAGCAACACCAGAGAACGAACCAACTGATAACCAATGGGAAGACCTCGAAATCCCTAAAAATATGGAAGATATGCCACTTCGTATTGATCTAAATAGTGAAGAGTTTCAGTCTAAGTTTGCGGGTGCCGAGATCATGGCCAAACGCGGTACCGTCTCAGCCGAGCAGATTACTGCGGAGGGCCTCGAAAACGGTTCTTACAACGATGTTTATTTTGACGACGCAGACGGTAAATACAAGATGAACACTTACGTCATGGAGGGGGACGGCGAGGAGCGCCACCGTCGGCTTGAAAATACTCATGATGTCGAGCCCGGCATGTGGATCACTACCAACCCTAAACAGCAGGAAAGCGACTATCCCAACAGCTACCCAATTGAGGACAAGAAGTTTCATAAACTCTATGAAGCCTCAGATGAAGAAGGGGTCTATAAAGCCAAAGGCCTAGCTAAACTTATCCCTAACGAAACTGGACGCGAAGTTGAAATTGAGTTGCCAGAATCTTGGGGCGGCGGTCTTATGGGTGGCGACAAAAATTGCTTCTTCCGTCAACCATGCGATATTGATGGTAACCCTACCGGCCGTCCTAGCATCATCGCAGCGGATGCTGTTGAGGTTACCTACGGCCCCCTCGCCGAAGTCCGCCCTGATCTCGTTGATAGTCAAGATGAAAGCAATAAGGACGTTTGGTCAAAAGAAATGACCAAGGAGGAATTCGTCGGCGAGTTTTCTCGTTTCGCTTCTCCAACTGTCAAGCGTTTTAGCCAATGCAACGGGAGAAAAGCTATACATCAAGCTTGGGGCGAGTATGATGCGTCTACAGCCACCCCGGAGCTTAGCGACGATATCACTAGTGTCGTTTGGTCGGAGCTTGACCAAACAGAACCAGCCTATGACGAAATTGACATCCAAGGCTTTGCCAGAGCCTTATACATGGACAGAAACAGCATTGCCAATCGGGCAAGCAGGTTCCTTTCAGAAGTTTATGGCCGCCCAATTAGAACGCTCAAAGATGGCCAGGCTGCACTAGATAGGATAAACAATCTTGAAGGTACTACTCCTTATGGCACCGAAAAAACTGAATACGACTCAATGCATGAACGTAAAATTATCGATTGGAAAAACGCCGACAATTTAACTCCCGATGATATTCGTAGATTCACTTACCGATATGGCAACCCAATCAGCTTTCGTGGATATGCTCTAGATCTAATCCAGGGCCTTCAAGAGGCTGGCAATCCGGAGGAAAAGCTCGATGAGTATCGTAATGCCGCCAGAGACCTAGAGAAAAATCTCTACGGCGAAGAAGAGCAACGAAAAGCAGACGAGTTGATGGAAGCTACTTATTTAGTATACGACGCCGCCGTAAACAAAGGTCTATTCGGGCACCCGAATGCCGCCATCGTTCAACCGGGGACTTACGACGGAGGTTATTATGAAATAAAAAACGGAAAACCCGGTAGGTACGGCGGGGCCGCATGCAATTATGTCTTCGAATTCGGTTCAGATTTCCGTCTCCGCAATGAATAATAGGAGACTTCTTGCTTTGACGTAATTGATTCTTTAGCAACTTGGCGGGGCGATATGGGGACGCCCCGCCAAGTTTTCAGACCTAATTTCTGATTTTTACAATATAAGACATTAGTAGTATATCTATGATCAGGCGCGTGCACCACTGCTGGGGCTGGGGCGCGGGCAGC
>JAFRBR010000027.1 GCA_017404795.1 Candidatus Saccharimonadota bacterium
CGCCTATGCAGTATTATATGTAGCTCTCAACTTCTTACTCCCAGGCGGCAACTGGAATACCAGTAATACCTGCAAAGAAGCATCAAATAGTACCAGCTCCTCTAGCAGTTCCTCATCATCTACGGGGAAAACTAGTTCGTCCAAAGCACAGACTGAAGCTGCCAAAAAGGCCGCAGAGGCAAAAACTGGCACCGTCGCTGGGCGTAATCTCATGACCGCAGCTCAAGAGTATGCAAGTTTATTGGAAAAGAATAATCTTAAATATTGTAATACCGGTGGCTCTAACACTTGGGCTAAAGCCAAAAAGAAAGGCTGCCTCAACTGCGCAGAATACGTTTCAATCGCCGCCCAAAAAGCCGGCGTCATGAAAGCTGGCAAAACGATCTGGATCGGCAACGGCAAAGTCCACAACAAAGGGAATCTCGTTTCTGGTAAGGTCAAAGTCACCGAAAATGTCAACCAATCTATCGCTAGTCTCGTCAAAGCCAAAAAACTGATCCCTGGCGACATTGTTGGCTCGCAATCTGGCACTCCCCACACCATGATCTACCAAGGGCAAAAAAACGGTAAATACTATTTCTACTCCGTAAACAGCAAATATAATGGCACCAGCGCCAAAACTCACACCCTAAAGCAAAGCTGGGTCACGGGCAAAACCTACAGCGGATCATACAAAATTGGCGCCATCATTCGCCTGCTTTAATGACCAAAATCTCCGAATTGTTCACACAAATATTAATCTATGTTATAATAAGCTTATGGATAATCAGAATTTTGAGCAACAATTCACACAAAATATTAGAGCTACCGCTGCACCTATCGCGCCAGCTAGTAGCGAGGGGTCCAAACTCCCATTAGTCATAGCTATCGCGCTTTCTGCCATAGTACTGGTCGAGTCTATTGCCCTTGTGATCACGATCTCAAACTACTTCACTGCCGTAAATGATTATTTCGGCGTTGAGGAAGAGATTGTTCCTGAGGAATATGAACCAGAGGATGACGGCACCTACATTTACGATGAAGACACCAATCTGATCGCTCTAAACATCACGTGTGCCACCGAAAACGGCGCCAAATTCAACCTTACAAATACCAAGAAAATCGAGCAATACGACTCAAACGGGTCGCTCGTAGGCTCTGGCAATTATTCCATTCTAAACGACAGCATCATTTCTATTACCGGCTCAAACAGCGATCGTACTCTCTACTATGACGGTTTCGTTCTCGCAGACGGCACTACCCTCTACAATTGCGAGGAAGTCACCAATGAGACTCCAACTGAATAATTTTAAGACCACCTTTAAGTTTTTACCGTTAGTATTTTTATTTGCAATTTTTGTTAGTATATTTTCTATGCCCCTATCGGCTCACGCCGCTTCTTCTCAGTCCACTTACGATAACTCAGTTTCCACTACCTTCTTCGGCGATATCCAAGATGATGGCGAGGGTTGTGGCGTTTACATGATCCTAAATCTCATTCTAGATATTCTCACTTACGGCATAGGTATCGCCGCCATCATAGGCATTTCAATCTCCGGCATCATGTATCTTACTTCCAAAGGCAATGAAGCAAACACCACCAAAGCCAAA
>JAFRBR010000004.1 GCA_017404795.1 Candidatus Saccharimonadota bacterium
GAGGACTGCGGTGCCATTGGTAGATACACCGGTCTGTTTACCAGCCGTATCAGAGCCCGTGACCGAGCCCATGGAGCTCATTGAGCCGTCTATATCACCGGCATTTGGCGCATAACAAATCTGGCTAGCTGAGCAAGCGCTCTCAGGCAAGGGTGCCACTAGTGCCGCTGCATCATTGGGATGGACTAAAGTGTATTTCACCTTACCAGTATAGGTATCTACGGCTTGAGTAGAGGAGATACTGACGGTATAGGAGACTTGTATATTAGATCCTTCAGCATTATCGCCACCATCAGTGAGAGAAGTGTACTTGGCGATTTGGGCGTAATCGGCGGGAATGACATGGGCCGAGTCAAAGGAATTCATAATAGTAGGAGCATAAGTGCCGGCGACTGAGGCTACTTGCATAGACCAACGAGAGGTATTGCCGGATGTAGCGGTATCTATATTAGTATTGGTGCCTATCATTTTGGTATTATTACCAGAATAGCTATCGCCAGAGAAGCCTATAGCATACAATGAATACCCAGCAGTATCATTACAGGTAGCTTTAATACTACTCGGGCCAAAGGTCTTGGTTTCACTGTTAGCGATAGTGTCGCTCTAGTTGTTGCTACCACCAGTGATACTACAGGCACTGGCTACTTTGACTGAAGCGTTGACTGAACTAGAGACAGCTGAGGTATTTGGCTGCATAGCAACAACCCCGGCCAGCAAAGGCAACCCCAGCACTCCGCCAGAAGTAATAATTATTGGTTTAATCTCGTTTTTATTCATTGGCTACCTCTCTCATAGAATATACCTCCATTATACCATAACTATTTTCATTTGCCACCAAAAAACTCCAATTTTCTGGAGTTTTCCACAACCAAGTCAATAATGGTGGAGTGCAGGAGACTCGAACTCCTCACCTCGACAATGCGAATGTCGCGCTCTACCAGATGAGCTAGCACCCCGACAAGCATATTATACCACGAAACAGACTATAAGACAATCAAAAATGCACTTTAAGGACATTTCGGAGCCTGGCAAGGCGAGAATTAGCGCGATTTCCCCTGTGGCGACAGGGGAAATCGACGCGTGTCCGAAAAGTGCTTTTTGATTGTCTATTAGCTTAACGCTTAGAGAACTGCTCACGTCGACGTGCCGAGCGCAGCCCATACTTTTTACGTTCTTTCTCACGCGGATCCCGCTTCATCATCCCAGCTTTCTTTAACACTGGACGTAGATCTGGCGCTTCTACGGTTAAGGCCTTCGCGATCGCGAGTTTAATCGCGTCCACTTGTCCCGCCAAGCCTCCACCCTTTACCAGAATCGTAATGTCGTAGTCCTTCTGTTTCTCGGCAATCGCCAAAGGATCAGTGATCTCTGCTAGCAAAGTCTTGTTGCCAGACAGATACTCCAGCGCTGGCTTGTCATTAATTGTAATCTCACCCTTGCCTTTATAGAGCCGTGTCGTAGCCGTGGCACTCTTGCGTCGGCCTAGGCCATAGGTATATTTCTTCGCGACCATTATTTAATCTCCTTTGGATTCTGGGCAGTATGAGTATACTCGGCCCCTGCAAAGACTCGTAGGCGCTTCAACCTCTCTGCTGCCAATTTATTTTTGGGAAGCATTCCTTTAACCGCTTCGACCACCACCCGGGTTGGGTCCTTTTCCAGCACTTCCACAAGTTTTAGTTCCTTCAACCCCCCAGGATAGCCACTATGACGGTAGTATTTCTTATCTACCATCTTGTTGCCAGTCACTACAATGTCTTTAGCGTTCACCACCACCACATAGTCACCATTATCAATATGGGGGGTATAAGTCACCTTACTCTTGCCCATCAACTTATCGGCAATTATCACCGCTAATTTTCCTAGTGGCATAGTAGAAGCATCAATTACCCACCAATCGCGCCTCGTCTCACTTGCTTTCTGAGAATAAGTTTTCATTACTTGTCCTCCTTCTTGGCCGGTTTAGTAGCCGATTCCTTAGCCGGCTTGGCAGCTAGTTTATCGGCTTTCTTAGCCTCAGCCCTCTTGGCTGGTTCAGTCACCTCAAAGTCGATTTCATCCACAAAACTAATCGTCCCCATCTCGGCATTATCGCCCCGCCGATAACCCGCTCGCTCAATTCTGAGGTACCCAGAATCACGCTGAATCTGTGGCGCAATCACATCCACTAGCAAATTAGCCACATCGATGCTGTTTAGTCTAGCCATAATCATTCGTCGATTAGCCAGTCCGCCCTTGCGCGCCATCGTAATCAACTTCTCGGTTTCGCGTCGAATCTCCTTACACCGAGCCAAAGTCGTAGTTATAGATTGATATTCAATGAGAGAGCACATCAGCCCCCGACGGAGTGCTCGTCTCTGATCTGTTTCTCGGCCAAATTTACGGCCTTTATATCCATGACGGTGCATTTTAAATATTAAACTCCGTTAACTTTTCTTTTACTTCGTCTAATGCCTTCTGCCCAAAGCCCTTCAAATCCTTCAAATCAGTCTCTGATAAAGTCACCAGATCCCGAATCGTCCGGATATCGTTGTTCAGAAGCGCATTAGCCGTCCTCGCTGACAAATCCAGCTCCTCAATTGATAGCATCAAGCCCGAATCGTCCTCGTCCTCGCTATTACCAGGAGTAGGCGCTGATTCTACTTCGGTCCCCCCAGCTAGTGCCTTGTATTGGTTCACTAAAATCGCCGCGGCTTCTTCAAAAGCTTCCTTAGGCGTGATTGTCCCATCAGTATCAATCGTCAAAGTCAGCTGTTGCAAATTAGTATCCTGCCCCACCCGGGTGTTCTCTACCTTGTAGCGCACCCTTAGAACTGGGGTAAATACCGCATCAATCGCAATCATATCCGAGTGTAATCTATCCGCACTGGCCTGATCGATCGTCAGATAGCCCCGCCCACTTTCTACCACAAAATGCATCTTGAGGACCACCTTTGGGTCATCAATGTGACAAATTACTTGGTTAGGATTCGCAATTTCTACTTCGGCCGGCAACTTAATGTCCCCTGCAATCACCCGCTTTTCACCCTTTTTCTCAGATTGCTTTTCGCCCTTCATCTCGAGGGTCAACTCTACTGGCGCGTCAGTGTGCATCTTGAAACGGATATTTTTAAGATTTAACATAATATCCATTACATCCTCACGCACCCCCGGGATAGTGGTAAACTCGTGCGTAATCCCTTCCACCGAAAACGCCGTAATCGCTGCACCCTTTACACTAGATAGCAATACTCTCCGGAGGGAATTACCAAGCGTATTACCATAACCATAGTAAAGTGGCTTAATCACAAATTCTGCACTAGTGCTACTGATCTCTTTCACACTGTCCAGTTTTGCTTCGTGAATATTTTTTGTTGTCATACCCTTTTCTCCTTAACGTGAGTAATACTCAACGATTAGTTGTTCATTAATGCCTGGCTCTGCCTCTTCGCGCTTTGGCGTGCCAGTTACTTCAATTTTCATTTTCTTCCCATCGACCTTCAACCATGAAACCGGCACCGCATTTGCAGCACTGATAATGTTTGGAAGATTTTTGAAATACTCGGTCTTGCCTGATTTAGGCTTGACTTCCAGAACATCACCCGGGTTCAACCGAATCGATGGCACATCAACTCTGCGACCGTTCAATAGAAAATGACCGTGGCTCACCAGTTGTCGTGCCTGACGACGAGTCAAAGCAAACCCCGCGCGAAAAACCGCGTTGTCCGCTCTTCGCTCCAAAAATTCTAGGAGCTTTTCACCCGTTAGGCCATCAACCCTCTGAGCTTCCTTCATTAATTTAGCAAATTGTTTTTCTAGTAGTCCATACATACGGCGGACTTTTTGCTTTTCGCGCATTTGCGTCAAATACAAACTACCACCGCGTACGCGCATCCCAGAGTGTTCGCCCGGAATCCCCGTTTTCTTGGCCATCACTTTGTGAGCCTTCGGAGCCAGTGCTACACCTTCGCGGCGACTTTGTTTGACAATCGGAGCAGTATCTCTAGCCATTATGGTTTCCTTTCTCCCTTTGGTCGCACACCACCATGGGCGATCGGGGTTATATCTGTAATACTATCAATTTTGATGCCTGCTGCCGAAATAGCCCGCACTGCTGCGTCTCGCCCTAGGCCAATGCCCTTGACATACACATCCACCGAATTCAATGCGTGATTTTTCTTAGCAATCTCTAGGGCCTTTTCTGCTGCTACGCCAGCCGCAAAAGCCGTGCCCTTCTTCGAGCCGCGGAACCCATTAGCTCCTGCACTCGAAGCCGAAAGTACTCCACCACTTTTGTCTGACACCGTTATAATAGTGTTATTAAAAGTAGCTTGAATGTGCACTGCGCCTGCATTGACAATTCTTTTGGCTTTTTTGGATTTCCTAGTAGCCTTCGGCGCCTCAGTAGTCGTAGTTTCTACGGCTTTTTCCTTGACCTCAGCATCTTTAGCATTTACTTGCTTAATTTCTTCTTCTGCCATGTTTACTCCTTAAGTCTTGCTCGCTGCCTTAGGTTGTGCCCCACCGACCGCGATCGCCTTACCCTTACGAGTACGTGCATTCGTGCGGGTACGCTGGCCGTTGACTGGTAATTTCGCCTTGTGACGCATTCCCTTATAGGAATTAATATCCTTTATTCGTTTAATATTATTACTCACTAGGCGCTTCAAATCACCTTCAACATGGTATTTCTTGGAAATAATGTCGTTGATTTTTTGTTCGTCAGCCTCGGTGAGATTTTTCACCCGAGTGGTAGGCTCGATTTTAGCCTCCGCAAGGATTTTTTTACTGGTTGTGCGACCGATCCCATAAACATAAGTCAGTGCAATCCACACTTGCTTATCCGCCGGAATCACCACACTAGCTATTCTAGCCATAGTTTAACCCTGCCTTTGCTTATTCTTAGGTTTTTTCTTATTGATGACACGTAGCACACCCTTTCGGCGCACGATGATGTCATCAGGGGAGATTTTTTTAACACTAGCACGTACTTTCATTGTGTCAAAATATCCTTTCCTCTTAATGTTGCAATTATCCCCTGCATTTTAGCCTTTTGCAAATAAGCTAAAATGTTGTAAAAATTACAACAGTTAATATTAATCTTTGAGCCGAAAACTGATTCTACCCTTTGTAAGATCGTAAGGGGTTAACTCAACCTCAACTCTGTCACCCGGGACCAAACGGATATAGTTCTTCCGCATGCGTCCACTCATATGGGCAACAATAACATGACCATTCTCGAGTTCTACCCGAAACTGGGTATTAGGCAGAGCCTCCACGACACTACCCGTGAGTTTAATCACTTCCTTCTGACTAGCCATAAATTACCCTACCATTCTAGCACACTTCTTAATGTTTGTAAAGATATTTTATTATGTTTTTGGGGCATTTTCCCGGAGTCCCAGCAAAAAGTCAATGCCCTTTAGGGCTTTACTTTTTGCGGACGCAGGCGCCCCAAAAATATAATAAAATATCTTAATCCATTAAAACGGCTCTTGTAAATTGACGCGAGAGGTAAGTCCCTTGGGCCTGTGACCACTCTCCCGTACAAGAAATCAGCGTCACCGATTCTTTACCACTCTCCGGCGACTTCGCCGCCGTGCTCATATAATCATTTGACTCAGTTAGTGGCACTGCTTTATTTTCTGCCACTCGATATTTAAAAATCTCTCCATCCCCTCTCTCCACTTGAATGATATCTCCCTCCATCAAATCCGGCAAATTCTTAAACACTCCATAAACGTGTGGGCCACCATTATGCCCATCAATAATCATCGTTCCACCTTCGCCAGGCTTACTTGAGCCTTCATACCAACCCACATCAAAGATATTATTTGGCGTGTCCAGCTCTCCAGCAGTATTTACTCCCATCGGCAAAATCCGCGATTTTTTAACTCCCAATCTTTCGATCGTCAAATATCGTGGCCTATCGGGTGCCACGGTATATTCTGCTACTTCAGTTGCTGTCGGCTCAGTTTCGTCTAAATCCGAGCCGTCATCCACTTGTTCAGCTACTGCCCGCTCACTCCCTTCCTTTTCATGGTAATAATTGTTCTCAAACACTGCCACCCGAATCAAAAACACCAAGAAAAACACTATTAATACCGACCAAATCGCCCACTTCAACGGCCTGCGCCAACCACCCTTAATCTTCAATTTCGTCATCTCCAAAATCATCATAAGTCACCATCAAGGCCCTAGAGTCAATCGACCGCAAATTCTCTAGTGCTACAGTCACAACGATCAAAAGCCCAGTACCCGAAATTGACAACCCGATTGGTGCCCCAGTTAGCACGATGAAAATGTAATCAGTAATAAACGGAATCATCGCCACAAACCCTAAAGCCAACGCGCCAAAGAGATCTAATCGATTCACTACTTTACTGAGATATTTTGAAGTCGCCAACCCCGGGCGCACTCCCTCAATAAATCCACCTTGTTTTTGTAAGTTATTGGCAATCTCCTTAGTATTAAAGATAATCGAAGTGTAGAAATAAGTGAACAAAAATACCAAGAGGAAATACATCGCCGGATACACAAACCACTGCCCCGTAATCCCATCTGGATAAATCGCCGAAAAATTACTCGCCGAAGGCGCCGAAAAAGTCGCCACCAGCCCCGCCCCTACCTCGCTGGTAGGATCAACCGACATCATCACCTGCCCCACTAGTGCCGGCAACGACAAGAAAGCCGTCGCAAAAATCACCGGAATCACCCCGGCTGCAATAATTTTAATCGGCAAAATTGACTTAATTCCTCCGTAAGACGAATTCCCATGCACTCGTTTAGCGTAGTTTACCGTAATAATTCTCTGACCCTCGTTCAACTTGACCAAGAGATACACCACCCCCACCATTGCAATCACAAATCCGAGCACAATCCAGAACACCACTGGGTCTACCGGGAGCTCCAACCAGCCAAATAGATTCAGAGTTCCATTACTAGTGTTAAACATCGCGCTCCCAAGCGCCGCCATCGTGGTCGGTAATTGCGAAATAATCGACGCAAAAATCATCATTGAGATACCATTACCAATCCCCTGCTCAGTGATTAATTCGCCCATCCACATCAAAATCATCGAGCCGGCCGTCATCGCCGTTACCGAAAGAGTCCAATCAGCAATCGTGGGCGTAAAATCAGTTGCGATATTCCCCGAAATCGTCGACTGATACAGGATAAAGATATAAGCTACTGATTGCACGATTGCTAGCGGTACCGTCAAAATCCGCGTCCATTGGTTAATCTTCTTACGTCCTGCACCGCCATCATTAGATAACTCCTCTAGCCTCGGAATCGCCTTAGTCAAGAGCTGCACCACGATAGAACTGGTAATGTAAGGCCCAAGACCTACCAAGATAATACTAAACGAGGCCAACCCACCACCCGAGATCAAATTCAGAAACGACGAAAAGTCCGATTTGTCTAGTAAATTCGAAACAGCTTCCTTAAAGGTCGATGCATCCCCCATCGGCACCGGAATCTGCGCTAGCAACCGATACGCCACAATAATACCAAGAATAATCCCGAATCTCTTCAGCATATCTTTATTCTTCAATGATTTGAAAATAGTCTTGAAATGCATAAAACCTCTTGATAACTACCTACTATGATATCATATTATTCTTATAAAATAAAGGGTTTATTGTTGCATAATTCGCAAGTATTGAGGGATGTAAAGAAAAAATCTACGATTTTTTCGCCAAAAGGGCGGAGCAATGTGATAAAATTTTTAATTTATCACATTGCGAAGCTCCCGAAATACGCGAATTATGCATTATTTCTAGCTGCTCTAGGCTTTATAGATTCTCGAGATCAGCCTCTGTTGGGACTTTCTCATCAGTTGTCTCAAAATCTTCTAGCGGAACTACACCCGTTCCAACCGGAATCTTACGCCCAATGATGACATTTTCCTTTAGCCCCTTCAAGTGATCAACCCGACCATTAATCGCCGCGTTAATCAGAACTCGAGTAGTATCCTGGAACGATGCCGCCGACAAGAACGAATCCGAGAAGATCGAAACCTTGGTAATACCTAACAGCAAATTAGTATAGGTAGCTGGTTCTTTGCCCGCCGCCTCGAGCTCACGATTTTGCATAATCACTGACGCTTTAGAGGTGACATCGCCCGAGACAAACTCCGAATCCCCCGGTTCATTTATTTGTACTCGCGAGAACATCTGACGCACCAAAATTTCCAAATGTTTTGGCGAAATCTCGTGCCCCTGAGCCGCATAAACACTTAGTACCTCATTCATAATATAGCGTTCAGTAGCCTCAATACCCTTATACTTCATCAAATCTTGCAAATTGAGCGACCCAACTGTCAACTGATCCCCAGCCACTACATTGTCTCCCGACTTGACCACTAATTCGGCTTCACCTGGTACTTCTACTTTGATCGGCATACCGGCTGCTCCTACCACGATGATAGCACCCTTTACCAACTCAACAATCCCATCAACTGGTGATTTAATTGAGGGTTTATCACCGCTCTTTTTGACCAAAGTAGTTCCTACCTTTACGTCCTCACCATCCCTGACTGCTGGCTTTCGTTCACCAATCTCGATCTTAGTAATCTTCCCAGCTTGTGGCGCAATTTGAATCACATAGTGATTGCCTTCTTCTCTTACTTCTACCACACCATCAATCGGCGTAATGTAGGCTTGACCCTTTGGTGTCCTAGCCTCCAAAAGCTCCTCCACCCGCGGCAAACCTCTAGCAATGGCCCCAGAACCCGCCACACCCGAACCGTGTTTAGTATCGAGAGTCAGCTGAGTACCCGGTTCACCGAGTGATTGGGCTGCAATCACCCCTACTGGCTCATTAGCCGCCACTAATTCACGCGTAGACATATCCACGCCGTAGCTCTTGCGCGGGATTCCTTCTACTGCAGTGGTCGAAAGCACTGATTGGATTTTGACTGATTCAATCTTTTCATCAGCCTCAATCTGCTCTGCCATCTCCTTGGTGATTAATTCATCAGCTTCCAAATATCCAGGCACCACATCAGCCGTATAGCGACCATTAATTCTTGCCGAGAAAGCAATCCCCGAAAGCTCAGTTTCGTGGCGATACACCACAAATCCAGGATCTTCGGCCTCTTCATCGGTAGTAAACACATCTTGCGACACGTCTACCAACCGCCTAGTCAAATACCCAGAGTCTGCAGTACGCAGAGCTGTCGACACCTGCCCTTGACGAGCACCTCGCGTCGCGATAAACGACTCCAAAGTGTTTAACCCTTTCTTGTACGAAGATTTCACTGGCAACTCAATTTCGTTGTTGTTGATATCTACCATGATACCAATTTCCGCCGAAGCGAGTTTAATATTTGAAATATTACCCCGTGCACCCGAGTTCACCATTACAGCAATATCCGTGTCCATTTCAGCCAATTTATCTTGCAAAAACTCCGAAATCCTCTTATCGATATCTCGCCAGTTTGCAATCGTCAACTTGTAACGCTCCTCTTCTGTCACCAACCCATCGTTAAATTGCTCCTGAATCATTGCCGTCTTGGCATCACCCTCAGCAATGAAGTCATCAATTTCGTCGTAAGTCGGATAATCGTCCTTGGCGGTCGAAATCGAAGCCACCGTCTCATACTCAAAGGCCAAATCTTTCAAAGCATCTGCGGTTTTGACCATCACATCCGACCCATACAAGTCAAAGATATCAGCCATCACCTTGGACAAATGCTTCTTGGTTTGGACCGAATTATCATAAGGATAATCCTCTGGCAAAATCTCATTAAAGATCACTCGTCCGAGGGTAGTATTGCGGATTTCTTTCTTGGCAAACACCCGAATTGGCGTCTGCAAGGCAATAATCCCTTGGTCGTAAGCCATCTCCGCCTCATAAATCGACGAAAACGCTCGTGGCTTGTCCGTATCTGTACCTGGTTTATCGTAAGTCAGATAGTAGGCACCCAGCACCACATCTTGATAAATCGCTAGCACCGGTGAACCATCTGCCGGCTTCAACAGATTATTCCGTGCCGACATCAATTCTTTGGCCTCTGCCTGCGCCGCACTAGATAGTGGCAAATGCACTGCCATCTGGTCACCATCATAGTCCGCGTTAAAACCCGAAGCCACCAACGGATGCAGTTTGATCGCTTTACCGTCAATTAGTCGCGGCTGAAAAGCTTGTACACTCAACCGGTGCAAAGACGGTGCCCGGTTCAAAAGTACATATTTACCCTGAATTACGTCATCCAAAGCATCCCAGACGATTGTTTCTTTGGACTCAATCAACCGTGAAGCCGCCCGAATATTCGTAGCGTAATCATTACTAATCAACCACGAAATCACAAAGGGCTTAAACAGCTCCAGAGCCATCTGTTTTGGCAAACCACATTCGTTCAAATTCAGCTCTGGCCCCACCACAATTACCGACCGACCCGAATAGTCCACCCGCTTACCCAAGAGGTTCTGGCGGAAACGGCCTTGCTTACCCTTCAAGAGGTCAGATAGAGATTTCAGTTTTCTGCGCCCATTTGAAGCGCTTGCTCCTCGATTACCTCGTGCCGCCGAATTATCAATCAATGCATCTACTGCTTCTTGCAGCATCCGCATCTCATTACGACAAATCACCTCTGGCGCATTCAAATCAAGTAGCTTCTTCAACCGATTATTTCGGTTAATCACCCGTCGATACAAATCATTTAAATCCGAAGTTGCAAATCGCCCACCAGGCAAAGCAATCATCGGCCGAAGGTCCGGTGGAATCACCGGAATTACCGTCAATACCAAATCTGACGGTTGAATCCCTGCTGCTTGCATCCCCTCTAGGGTCTTTAAGCGTTTTTGCAATTTCTTTTCTTTTTGACCCTTGGCTTCAGCTTCTTCAGCCCTTAACTCCTCAATCATTTTGTTTAGATCAATCTCGTCTAACAAAGTTTTGATTGCCGTAGCCCCCATCTCTACCGTAATTAGCTCTTCATATTCCTCTGGCAAATTCCGATATTCGATCTCTGTAATCACGCCGCCTTTCTTAAAGGACTCCAGCATTGATTTGCGCAGACTATAATCCGCTTCTAGCTCTTCTATTTCTTTTGTCTGAGCCTCAGCCAAGGCCTTGACATCGGCATCCTTAGCCTTTGCTTCCTTCTCGTAGCGCATTTTAATCGCCTGCTTGGCCGCTGCAGTCTGGTCTTCTAGACTCTCTAGGGTCGTCTGAATAACATCCGACTTAGCGTCCGTAATCATATAGGCCGCAAAATACACTACCCGTTCGATATTCTTTACTGTAGCATCCAACAGCAAACCCAGCGCCGAAGGAATCCCCCGCATAAACCAAATATGAGCCACTGGCGCCGCCAAGGCAATATGCCCCATTCGTTCGCGCCGAGTAATAGATTTGGTCACCAGATTTCCTTCTTTGTCTACCGCCTGCTCACGACTTCGCACTCCTTTCAATTTAGAATCGTGTGGATTAATATCCTTAGTTGGTCCAAAAATCCTCTCACAGAACAAACCATCCCGCTCGGGTTTTTGAGTCCGGTAGTTGATGGTTTCTGGTTTAGTCACCTCACCATAACTCCAATTCAAGATATCGTCTCTGTTTGCTACCGTCAACCTAATCGCGTCAAAGTCGGAAGCGCTAATAAAATTATCCATCCACGCCATCTTTACAACTCCTCTCCGAAGTCAACTGTACCATCATCCTCGTCGACTTCTTTAATTTCTACGCCTTCTTCGGCCATCATAGCTTCGGCCTCGTCTTCGTCAAGGTCCAAAATTTCTGGCTCGGCGTCTTTCTTATGTTGATCATAGATGGATTGATCATCCTTTGATTTTTCAATTTCTCTTGAAGTTCGTTCAATGACATCACCGGCGTCAGCTGATTCACCATGGTCCAAGAGGTCTACTTTTAGTCCAAGCCCCTGCAATTCCTTCACCAACACGTTAAAGCCTTCCGGCAGTTTTGGTCCTTCAATCGGCTCGTGTTTAATGATGGCTTCATAAGCTTTTGCCCGTCCATAGACATCATCCGATTTAATTGTCAACATCTCTTGCAAAGTTGTAGCCGCCCCGTAAGCTTCCAAAGCCCAGACCTCCATTTCCCCGAATCTCTGACCACCATTTTGCGCCTTACCACCTAACGGCTGTTGAGTCACCATTGTGTAAGGGCCAGTGGAACGAGCGTGAATTTTGTCCTCTACCATGTGATGTAGCTTCAAAATATGCATCACCCCTACACTCGTCCGCTCATTAAACGGCTCACCAGTCAAACCATCGTAGAGTTGAACTCTACCATCTTCATTAAATCCGGCTTTCTTTAGTTCTTCGTTGATTTTTTCGTCTGGCACACCGTTAAAGGATGGAGTCGCAACTTTGTAGCCCAAAGCTCTTGCCGCCATCCCGAGGTGAGTTTCAAACAACTGCCCTAGATTCATACGTGAAGGCACACCCATTGGCGACAAGACCACATCAACTGGTGTCCCATCCGCCATAAACGGCATATCTTCTACCGGCAAAATCCGCGAAATCACACCCTTATTACCATGCCGACCAGCCAACTTATCACCTACACCGATTTTGCGCAGTTCCGCCACAAAAATCTTAATCTGCATGATTACGCCAGCCTTGAGTTCGTGACCTTGATCACGAGTATAAACTCGGACATCCACTACCTTGCCTACCGATGATCCATTCATTCTTACCGAAGTATCGCGCACATCCTTGGCCTTTTCACCAAAGATAGCCCGAAGCAACCGTTCCTCTGAGCTTAGCTCCTGCTCACCCTTTGGCGTGATTTTACCTACCAAAATGTCGCCATTACGTACTTCGCTTCCTACAGTGACGATTCCATCTTCGCCCAGATGCCTCAAAGAATGCTCCGACACATTCGGAATATCCCGAGTCACTTGTTCTGGACCTAACTTTGTTTCGCGTACTTCCACGTCAAAATCTTTAATATTAATAGAAGTCAAAGTATCGTCCTCTACTAATTTGTTTGAAATCACAATCGCATCGTCCATGTTATAACCTCGCCACGGCATAAAGGCTACAATCAAATCTCGCCCTAAGGCTAGTTCACCTTCGCTAACCGAAGCCCCCTCAATCAGGGTATCACCCTTTTTGACTTTTTGACCCCTAGCCACTACACAGTGTTGGTCATAACACCGGTCGTCATTGGTTTTTTCAAAATGCTGTAATTTATATTCTACATCGCCACCGGAATTGTAAGTCACAATTACCGAATCCGCATCGGCTTTCTTGACTACCCCTGGGCCCTTAGCCATTACAAGCTGAGAAGTGTTTTTGGCGACTTCACGCTCAATACCGGTACCCACAATTGGCGCGTCTTGGCGAAGCAGGGGCACTGCTTGTTTTTGCATTGCGCAGGCCATTAGCGACCGGTCTACCCGGTTTTTCTCTACAAACGGAATCAAGCTAGCTGATACCCCCAAAATCTCTTTGTGCGCTGCATCAATATGGGTCACCCGCTTAGCTTCTACCTGGGCCGGCGTTCCGTGTACCCGTGCCGATACCCAATCTTCTACAAATTTTTTATTTTTATCCAATTTGACAGAGGCATCTGCGATCACCATATCGTTTTCGGTGTCGGCGTCCATATAGACTACCTCATCTGTCACTTTGCCATTTTTGACTACTAAATACGGCGCTTCAATAAATCCGTAGGCGTTAATCTTGGCGTAAGTAGCGAAGTTTAGCACCAAGCCTACGTTGCCACCTTCTGGTGTTTCTACAGTACAAATCCGACCATAATGCGTCGGGTGAGCATCACGCACATCAAAACCAGCCCGCTCCCGAGTCAAACCCCCAGGACCCATACTGGACAAGCGTCGCTTGTGAGCTAATTCTGAGAACGGGTTTACTTCGTCCATCAACTGTGACAACTGAGAGGTAGCAAAGAATTCCTTCACCGCTGCCACCACTGGTCGGGAATTTAACAGTTGCGAAGGGGTCACTTCTTCTAGGTTTGCCATTGACATCCGGTCTAGAATATTACGCTGTAAACGCAGCATCCCTAAACGGAATTGTCGCTGAACCAGTTCACCCACTAATTTTACCCGTCGGTTAGACAACGAATCAATATCGTCTGCTGGCTCTTGAGTATTATTTAACCTAATAATCTCTGATACAATCGCCACCACATCGTCCATTTGCAAAGTCCGATATTCAGGCTTGTTTGGCGTGTCAAATCCGAGCCTCCGATTAATCTTAAACCGTCCCACATTAGAATAGTCATATCGCTTCGGGTCAAAGAACATCCGCTCAATCATCGAACGCGCATTTTCAACCGTCGCTAGGTCACCCGGACGAAGTCGCCGATATACTTCTAGCAAGGCCTCGCCCTGAGTAGAGGTGGAGTCCTTTTCCAAAGTCGCCTCAATATATTTGCGCTCGCCAGTATCTATCTTTTCAAATCGTTTCTTTATCTCAGACTGTGAAAGCCCTAACGCTCGGAGGAACGTAGTCACTGGCAATTTGCGCCGACGGTCGATTTTGACATAAATCGCCCCGTGAGTTGCAGTCTCAAATTCGAGCCATGCGCCCCGACCAGGTATCACCTTGGCACCGTAATAATTCTTGAGACCAATCGTCTCGGCGTTAAAGAACACCCCAGCCGAACGAATCAATTGCGACACAATCACCCGCTCAGTTCCGTTGATGATAAAAGTCGCCCGCTCGGTCATCCAAGGATAGTCGCCAAAGTAAATATCCTGTTCCTTTTTCTCCCCTGTGGTTTTGTTTTCTAGCTCCACCAAGACATGTAGTGGTGCCTCATAAGTAGCCAAATTATATTTGGCCTCCTGCTCCGTTTCCTTCGGATCCTTAAAATAGTAATCTTTAAACCTCAGAGATAGCTTCTGGCCGGTGTAATCATCAATCGGATTCAACTCAGCAAAAACCTCCCTTAGGCCATTTTTAACGAAATCCGCCCACGATTCCTTCTGATGTGCCGTCAGATCCGGAATCGGCAAGGCAGTATCGCCTTCAGTGAAAAATACCCTTTCACTTTGCTTTAGGTTTGTAACCATTTTACCCCTTTGTTATTAGTGTTATTAATCTTTCCGACAACTTACAACCAAAACCCATGGCCCTTGATTTGCAAATTATCTCAGCGCCGAAGATTACTGCCTGTTTTTACTCTAGCCTCGCTACTTCTAGAGTTACCTCAAAAACAAGGCACACTACTTCTTGCCACCATCTTACCACACAACATTCAAAAAAACAATAGATTTCTTAGCTGGAATTTGCCAGATTAGTATTTTCTTCTTATGAAGCGCTATTATTGATAGAGCGAATAAGAAAAAATGCTAAGATGGTGAATTCCAGCAAGAAATCTACCAAAAAAGCGTCATCTCAACGATTAAATGACGCTTTTTTAGACATAGATAAGCTCTCAACTTTACATTGTACAAGCCGACTCGCAGTTAGTTAGCTTATGCTTTATTATATACAAACAAATTCAAAAGTCAAGCACTTTTTTGGATTTTGTGATTTAAATATCCAAATCGTCCAAATCAGCTAGTTCTGCACGAGTTTTCTCGGCTAACTCTGAGGTTTCTTCCTCTTCCTGCTCTGGCTCTTCCTCTTCTTCAGGCTCCGCGACTTCGGTTTCCTCAACCTCTTCGACTTCTTCCGGAGCTTCCTCAGCCGGTTTAGCCTCTTCGCGCTTCGAGCCACCCTCCTCATCGGTATTTACAATCTTCAAATTATACCGTGCATCTTGTTTAGTACCCAGTGCCCTGAGAAGCACCCTTATCGCCTGCGCCGTCACTCCGCGCTTACCAATCACCCGTCCTACATCTTCCGGATCCACAGTTAGTGACAACAGCACCCCTTTCTCATCAATCTTACGCTCTACTGCTACCTTATCGGGATTGTTGACTAAGGTTTTTACGATATATTCTACAAATTGCTGATCAATAGTAGCCATATTTCCTCCATTAAATTATGTTACGATTTTGATTATAGCACAAGAATGAACTTTTTGCCAGCATAATGAGATTTAGACCAGATTTGCGAGTGTCATTTTTACAACTCAACAACGAAAAAATGTCCCCAAAACTATAAGGACATTTTTTCTTGACTTGCATTGTAAAAATGACAATGAGCAAGTCCCGCCGGCAAAAAGTTTATTCTTGTGCTTCCTCGGTCGAAGCTTCTTCAACTGGAGCTTCTTTTGGCTGGTTTTTGCGCAACTTATCCGCGTGTTTAGCCTGAGCTTGCTTTGGCGTGGC
This sequence comes from Candidatus Saccharimonadota bacterium, assembly GCA_017404795.1. Taxonomy (GTDB): domain Bacteria; phylum Patescibacteriota; class Saccharimonadia; order Saccharimonadales; family Saccharimonadaceae; genus Nanosyncoccus. The sequence goes on from JAFRBR010000004.1 coordinate 16,199, forward strand.
TTCCTTGTACCATTTCGGCAACTTTACCCCATTTTTCTTGAGGATGAACGCCACCCTAGACGACGGCTGCGCCCCATTACTCAAATATTTATTTACCAACTCCTTGTCTAGGGTCAAAGCCTTAGTCTGAGGGTTGTAATTGCCGACCTCAGCCACTACGCGCCCCGATAAGGGATGACGCTGGGATTCTTGGACGACTATCCGGTACGTAGGATAATGCGCCCGGCCTTTACGTTGCATGCGAATCGCTAGCATTTTTTCTCCTTAACTTATTATTCCCCCAATTATATCACAAAAAAAGTGGGGCCGCAAGTAGCAGCCCCGCCCCCCCTTCTATTTTTTGAGGAATTTTGAATTATCCATCCGAAAACGGATGATTTTTAGGATGTCCTGCATCGCCATCTGACGGCGGGATTTCTCCAGATGCTTTAGCTCCTCGCGGAACTGCTCCCGATAATACTCATCCACAAAATCGCGGATTTCGAAGGAATAACCCGGCTCCTTCAACGGATAGCCATATTCATCGTCCCGAGTCCGGTAATTAAAAGTCAAAAAATCCAAAAATTCCTCGACCTTCACCGTCTTCAAGCCTTGACTTCCCAGGCACGCATTCAGCTCTTCCATCAGCCTCGCGCAACGTCCATGACAACCATCTTTTACCGCATGACCCAGTTTCTCAAAAGCCGCATCGAGCGCCTTACTATCAACCTCTCGAATACTGCTTCCGTGTAAAAACTTCTCCGAAAAGTAAGTCTTTGCGCCGCTGTTCACCTGACCCAAGGGTACTCCATGGTATCGCCACAGACTCAACTCATACTGTGTATGGCGCACCTTAGCATACTGCTCGAGCGCCGACTTCGTAGTTTTCCCTTTCTCGTCCTTCCCCACAAAAAACAATTCGCGAGTAATTTCAAAATATCCTCTGGTAATCTGCTCTGTCATTTCTCGCCCCCTATATTGGTCGACAGATTCCAATTCCTATCCCCATTATACCACAGAACATCAAAAAAGTCAAGCTAAACCCCTGTTAACTTGACTTTCTACCCCTAACTCATATTATCTTCGCGGTACTTCCGAATCCCCTCTCTAGCCGCCTCTGTTTGCGCCTCTTGTTTGGAGTGCCCCACCCCTGTCCCCCTCAAATTACCATCCACATACACCCCCACCGTAAATGTCTTATTATGATCCGGCCCCTCCTCTTTGAGAGTCCGATATGTCGGCGTAAACCCATCGTTTTTCTGCGCCAACTCCTGCATATACGACTTAGGGTCGCGCCAACTCTCCTCCTTTAATACCGTATCAATTTTTGTCAAAATATGCTTAGCAATGAACTCTCGAGCCACCTCGTACCCCTGATCCAGATAAATTGCCCCAATCACTGCCTCAAAACAATCTGCCAAAATCGACTCGTGCGCTCGCTCCGTCCCCTTTTGCTCTCCCTTAGACAACCGCACTAGAGGCTCATACCCTAGTTCCTTACCGGCCTCCCCAATCGACTCCGTCCTCACCAGCGCCGCTCGAAGCGCCGTCATTACCCCCTCCGGATAATCATAATTCCGATACAAAAAATCCGAAGTCACCAACTCCAGCACCGCATCCCCCAAATATTCCAACCGCTCATTATGCTCCCGCGCGGTTTTTTGGTGCTCATTCATATAGCTCCGATGCGTCAACGCCGTCACTAGCAAACCAATATCATTAAAAGAAAACCCCAGTTTTTCTTTTGCAAACTCCTGATAAGGTGTAGTATCCATCAATTTCTCCTTTTAATAATCTCCTGCGCGAATTTTCTTCTTCGCAATCAGCATTAATTTTTCAATATCATCATATTCAATCACGTCCAGCGCCTTCGCAAACGAAAACCACGCAATCCCTTTCATCCATTTTTCAGGGGTCGGCTTTTCGTGACCATCTAGCGACTGTACCAAATAAATCTGCGTCGTCATCAGCACCAATTTGTCCATCCTCCGATACTTAAAATGAATTTTGCCTAGCCACGTCAACACCGATATATTTTGCAGACCAGTCTCTTCCTCGATTTCTCGCCTAGCTGTCATCTTGGCCGTCTCCCCTGGCTCGATATGCCCCTTCGGAATCGTCCACCGCCCCTTAGAATCTTGGATTAGCAAAATCTCAATGTCCTTCTTATCCGGCGTAAACCGAAACACAATTCCGCCCGAAGTCGGCTCCCGCACAATCTCTTGAATCGCCGTTTTGCGCCGAAAAGCCGATTTCAGCTTATCTAATGCCGACTGTTTTTCCACCGGCAAAGCCTCCGGCACCTTCAACTGGCGCCGAGCCAAAGGCTCACTAGCGCTCGTCCTGGGTGACATCACCGAGTTCATCGACCCCACCAGCCCTTTACTAGGCTGATTTGGTCTTCTGGTCGGCTGATTTGTCGGACTCGCCGGACTTTTCAGCTGACTTGTCGGCTTTTTGGTCGTCCGTTTGGTCGGTCGCTTGATGTCCATCCTCTGTTGACGCCTCATCTGCAGACTGGTCTGCTTTGGCGGCAGATTTGGACTTGGATTCTGCTTGCTGTTTTCCATGATTATCTGTTTCGTTAATTCCTAGCTGTTTATAAGCCGTCCCGAGCACCCCGTTCACAAACCGAGATGAGTTCTCAGAACCAAACTCTTTGGCCAGCTCTACAGCTTCGTTAATTGCTACCTTCGGTGGGATAGAATCCCGGCATTCCGAAAGTTCATATAGCCCCATCCTGAGTACATTTCTATCTATCGCCGCAATCGAGGCAATCGGCCACTCGGGAGCGAGCGGCGCCAGTACCTGGTCCAACGTCTCAAAATTCTCCGCTACCTTGCGAGCCAAATTATACACGAACTCCGTATCCCCCAAAGCTTTCTCGTAAGGTTCAATGTTCTTCGCGACCACGATATCTAGATCGACCTCTGGGTCTTTTGCCAGTGTCCGAAGCTCATATTCGTATAAGCTCTGCAACACTATTACTCTACCTAAATGTCGATTACTTGCCATATTTTTAATTCTTTTCTCTTAAATTATTGTTATTTTGACTTGGTTTTGGTGGTCTTTTTAGCGGTCTTCCGACTCGCAGTCTTGACCTTCAAATTAGGGGTCTTTTTCTTCGTCTCGAACACTTTGACCGGGGAAATCTTATTCACCCGCTTCGCCAGTTCCAACCGAAGATGACTCCTACGTAGCCCAGTTTTGCGTGGACTACTCTGTTTCTTAGGTTCAGGCATTATTACTCCTTAGTTTAATAGATAATTTTATCCATTATAGCACGTTTTTTGTTTCAGGGCAACTGACTCCCATTTCTGAGGCAATTTCCCGGAAAAATCCAAAAAGTCAATACCCTTGTGGCTTTACTTTTTGGATTTTGGAGGCGCCTCAGAAATAGGAGTCAGTTGCCCAAGCACAAACATTGCAATCCCGGCCGCCACTGATACATTAAAAGATTCTTTTCTGCCCTTCATCGGTATCTCTATAAACAGGTCAATTATCTCATAGAGCGAATCCGGTATCCCCTCCACTTCTTCGCCCAGGATCAGCACTATTTTATCTGAAAACTTCTCTTTTAACCCCTGTTCGTTCAATTTCGCCAGTCGCTCATTCTGAATATTATTCTCTAGTCCTACAATCTGCCACCCCTGTTCGCGCCAATCTGCTAAATCAGCAAATATATCACCAGATGAATAAATATCCACCAGCTCCTCTGCCCCGAGAGCCGTCTTGTGGATTTCGCGGTCTAGTTTGGCTCTGAGGTGTGGCAATAAATTAACATCATGCACTCTAGGTGTATAACCCGATAATACCACTCTCTTTACGCCCATTCCCTCTGCCGTTCTCAAAATCGCCCCTACATTGTAGCACGAACGAATGTTGTGTAAAACTAAGATTATTTCCATAAACCTGCGTTTTTTAAGGTTTTTTTAATGGCCGGCCGGTCAAACCCCACAATTCTCTCCCCCTCTATCTCTGTTACTGGCACTGCCGAAATATCGTCCTCTTTCGTGGCATCCATCTCAACAAATTCCACCCCCTTACTTTCCAGCCAATCCATCAGCGCATGGCAATAAGCACAGGTCGGCGTAGTATAAACTTTAATCATAGTAATAGTATAACATACCAGTTAGCAGCTAATTATTATTTTTGAGGCAATATCCCGGAAAAATGAAAAAAGTCAATGCCCTTTAGGGCTTTACTTTTTTCATTTTGGAGGCCGCCTCAAAAATAATAATTAGCTGCTACACTACAATATTAACTAGCTTAGCTTTTTTGACAAAAATTGTTTTCTTAATGCCATCACTAGTGTATTTTTGGATTTTCTTATCTTTAAGGGCCATTTTGATAATTTTATCTTCATCTTCAAGGTCTGTCATTTCTACGGTTAATTTAGTCCTGAGTTTGCCATTGACTTGTACCACCACCTCAGCTGTATCAGACACTAGATATTTCTCGTCCCACTTCGGCCACTCATCATCCGCCCCCAGTCGCTCCAGCATTTCACTCGTCAGATGCGGCGCAAACGGCTTCAATAATTTGGCTAAAACGATTAGATCTTCCTCGCCTGCTCCGACCTTGTACAATTCATTCACATACTCCATCAACGCCGCCACCGCGGTATTAAAGTTGCACTTATAAATATCTTCAGTTACTTTCTTTATCGTTTTATTTCTTATTGTTATATTCTTGCTACCATCTATCTTCTCACTATTCAATAAATTGTAACATCTATTGAGGAAACGATAAACGCCACCGACTGACCGCGGGTCCCACGCCGCGTCGAGTTCCACCGGCCCAATAAACATCTCATAAGTACGCAAAGTATCCGCCCCATACCCATCATTAATCACATCCAGCGGATCAATCACATTGCCCTTGGATTTACTCATCTTCTTCCCATCTGGGGCATTGATATAACCATGATAAATCAATTTCTTGATCGGCTCGCGAAAAGGTAGATACCCTTGGTCCGCAAAGAATTTACACCAGAATCGAATATACAGAAGGTGTGCCACCGCGTGGTCCGCCCCTACATAAATATCTGTCGGCGCCCAATAAGAGATCGCCTCTGGATCCCAAGCATGTTTCTTATCATGCGGCGACACATACCGCCATAGATACCATGAAGAACACGCATAGCCATCCAGCGTATCCGTCTCTCGGGTACACTCTATCATCTGTGTCTTGCCAGTCTTCGGGTCTTTCACCGGTATCTTCACCTTCAGCCAATCCTTCGCCTTGGCCAATGCCGACCGCCCCGATTCATCTGGTTTATAATCCTCTATTTCTGGTAGCATCACCGGCAACTGGTCTTCGGGAATCGGGTGAGGATTTCCGTCTTTATCATAAGCAATCGGAATCGGGCAACCCCAATACCGCTGGCGGCTAATCAACCAATCCCGCATCCGATAAGTAGTCTTCGGTGTACCAAACTGCCCAAATTCACACAGTTCTGTCTCTACCACCGGTAAATCATGTGCTTCAGCAAATTCCCGGTCGCGCTCGTCCATCGCCGGCACCGCCATAATCGCCCCCGTACCATAACCGCTCAAAACATAATCCGCCACCCAAATTGGTATCTTCTCCTTAGTCGCCGGATTAATCACATACGCCCCCGTAAACACTCCGGTCTTTTCCTTATTCTCCTGCCGTTCAATCTCAGACTTCAGTAGCGCCTCCGCCCGATATTTCTCTACCGCCTCCCGCGCATCATCCGCCACGATGTATTCCAACCCCGGATACTCCGGCGCCACTACTAGAAAAGTCGCCCCAAAAATCGTATCCGGCCGAGTAGTAAAGACTGTGATGCTGCGATTGCTGCAAGACTCGGATTCGTGAGCGTTTGCGACAACGGGAGCAATCGACGAAGCGAGCCCCATAACGACGGGCGCGAGCGAGGAGGCGAACGAAGACGAGTCTTGAACAATCGCAAACTCAATCTCTGCACCTACCGATCGCCCAATCCAATTTTTCTGCATGGTCTTGATTTTATCCGGCCAGTCTAAAGCGTCAACTTCATCTAACAGCTCATCTGCATATTCAGTAATCTTAAAGAACCACTGCTTCATCTTCTTTTTTTCGACCTCATGCCCACAGCGCCAGCAACAGCCGTTCTCTACTTGCTCATTAGCCAGCACCGTCTGGTCTACCGGGCACCACCACTGATAAGACTCCTTTTGGTAAGCCAGCCCCTTCTTGTACAGCTGCAAGAAACACCACTGTGTCCACTTATAATACTCTGGGCTGGAAGTGTTAATCTCCCTATCCCAATCTATCGCGTACCCCAGCCGCTTCGCTTGCTTCCGGAAATTCGCCACATTCTCCGCTGTCACGTCCTTCGGCGACCGCCCGGTCTTAATCGCGTAGTTCTCCGCCGGCAACCCAAAAGTATCATACCCAAACGGCCGCATCACATTCAGCCGTTGCTGTTCATAGAACCGCGTCAATGCGTCCACAATCGTAAAATTCCTCACATGCCCCACATGTAGCCCCGCCCCACTCGGGTACGGGAACATCTCCGCAATATACATCTTGGGCACTCCCTCGACAGTCTCAGCCTTATACGGCTTCTCCTCCTCCCATATCTTCTGCCATTTTTCTTCAATTTTCAGCGGTTCATATCTATCCATACCCCCCATTATATCACATCTTACCCACCACTCTTTTATAGATATTAATAAACTTATCCAGCGTCCTCTCAAAATCATGTTCACTCGCAATCTTCATAGATTCCTGTGCAAACCGCTTCTGCAGCCCCTCATCAGTCAAGATCTTCACCAGCGCCTCCGTCATCTCCGCCGTATCCCCTGGCTTACAGAGGTAGCCATTCACGCCGTTCACACATACTTCACTTACCGCACCTTTATCTACCGCAATCAGGGGCAGCCCACAAGCCGCCGCCTCTATTAACACTATCCCCTGTGTCTCAATCTCGCTCGCCGTTGCAAACACCGTCCCCACCCTATATATTTCATACAAATCCGGCGGCACCACCCGCCCCAAAAACTTCACCACCCCTGTCAGCCCCTCTGTATTCACGATTTTTTCTAGCCTAGCCTTATCTACCCCATCACCCACTATCACCATCTCTGTTGTCGGAACTTTACTACGCGCCCTTTTAAACGCTTCAATCACCTTTCCTATCTGTTTTTCGGGGTCCACTCGCCCCACGTAGAGCACCACTGGCACCCCCTTAGAAATCCCATATTTCTGATAAATCTCATCCTTAGCCCGCCCCGGCTTAAAATGCCTCAAATCCACCCCATTACTCACCGCTGCCACCGGCACCCCCAAATCCTTTCGCGCCCCCTCCATCAGCCCCCTTATCGCCTGCTCTGTCGGCATCGTCACAAAATCACTTTTGCTCTGCCGGTTCCGAAAATATGCATAAAGCAGATAATTTGCTGGTTTTTTCAACGCACTCGGCATCTTCAAGGGATCCGTCAACACTTCTGGCTGGTTATGCTCCGTCGTCACCACCGGCACACCATGTCTTCTCGCCCACCCCACTACCGATAGCCCGATCGGGTCCGACACCTGTACATGTACCACATTAGGCTGGAACTCGCCAAGCACCTTCTTTACCTCTAACTGCGGAAACACCGCCACCCGAAACCCATGCCGGTACATAAGTCGCGGCAGTTTTACCCCCAGCACCTTCTTCCTCTCTGGCACCGCATGAATCTGGTCCGGATAAACCTTAGCCTCCACTGATCTCAAATAAATCGTTTTTACCCCGTCCACCACCTCAGTATAATTCTTACCGGTCTGACTCGGGCAAATCACCATCACCTCGTGCCCCCGTTCCGCCAACCCCAAAGCCAAATTATGTGAAAACACCGCCACCCCGTTAATTTGCGGGTAATACACAGCAGTGGCTATTACAATTCTCATAGTTTTTTCGCTTTATCTAGTTGCGGGTCGCGCATCGCATTGATATCTTCATAGCTTCGCTCCACCTCTACATCCGGAGTAATCCCCTCACCGTTGATCGAACGGTCCTTTGGTGTGTACCACTCAGCCGTAGTCACCTTTAGCACCGTCCCACCTGACAAATCATACAGATTCTGCACCACTCCCTTGCCATAAGTCTTTTCACCCACCACTGTAGCCTTCTCGTAATCCTGCAACGCCCCCGCCACAATCTCTGAGGCGCTCGCCGTCGAGCCATTTACCAGTACCACCGTCTTCATATCTTTCAAAATCGCCTTGCCCGAATTTGCCTTTTCCTCTGAATCCCCAAAATGCTTAGACTTTTGCAGCAAAATTGTCTCGCCATCAATCCATAGGCTCAGCAAATCCTTAGCCGCACTCACATAACCACCTCCGTTTCCTCGCAAATCCAAAATCACTTTCTTGACTCCTTTATCAGCAAATTCTCTCGCAAATCCCTGCACCATCGTCCCGGTATCTTCATCAAACCGCGTCACTGTTACAATCGCCGTCGAGCCACTATATTCCACATACGCCGACACATTATTGATAGTCTCTCGCTTCATGGTAAAGGATTTCTCCTCGCCATCTCGGACTACCGTCACCGTCACCTTGGTCCCCTCTTCGCCTCGCACTTTCTTAGCAATCTCGTCTGTCGACAAATTATAAACTTCCTCGTCATCCACCTTATACAAAATATCACCCGCCAATATCCCCGCTTCTCTCGCTGGATTATCTGGCAAAGTCCTAAGCACCCGCACATAGCCGTCGCGAAGCCCCATTTCTACACCAATTCCACTCCCCACATTACCATGCAAATCATCATAAAAATCCGCCGTCTCCTCAGCATCCATATACACGGTATAAACATCGCCTAAGGACTCCGTCAAACCTCGCTTAGCCCCCTCAATTACTTCGCTTTCTGAAATCTCTCCATTATAAGACCCCGCCAACCTATTATAAACTTCATCTAGCGCCGACCAATTAACCGAACTGCTCCTTGAAGACAACCCCAAATACGGCCCAAACCCGCCAAACCAACTATTCCAATTCGCCCCTACTACTCCCCCTAGTACCGCCAGTACAAAGCCAATAATTATTGCACTAGACAAATTAACCTTTTTTTCTCTCCACTCCTTATTTTCGTTCATGTTTATAATTATATCACGAATTTAATCAAAAAACGAAACGGAATTCATTTCCGTTTCGTTTTTCAAGCTTGCTTTCTTTGCTAAACTTTCTTTCTTGAAAGAAAGTTTAAGCAAAAAAATGCCAAGCTAGCGGATTTTAGCAAGAATTTAAAAATGAATGTAATTATACTGTCCCACTTCCCCCGCCGGAATCGTCCTCGCCCCAAAGTCCCCATAATGCATATCCCCCGAATATAAATACGTCGCCCAAGCATTGTTATATTCTGTCACATTGATTGAACCGTCGCCATTCACACTCTCCACCCAGAACACATGCCCATAAGGATAGCCGTCCACCTGCCCTACACTACCAGCCGTCGGCGTATTATCTACTCGGTACCCAGCACTTCTAGCATAATCATCCCAAGAATAAGCATTGCCCCAAGCCGGGTATAGCCCATAGTATTCATAAACTTTCCACCCCGCATAGCTCACACATTCACAAACATAACCACCTAGTGCCCTCCCATCAATATAAGTCATATAATAATCCTGCTTGCCTGGGCAATCCGCCTGCCACGGGTAAGTATCATCCCCCGAATAATACGCCAAACCGCTCAAACTACTCTGATGCGCCTCTTGCCAAGCCCGCTCCGCCGCTTGTTTTTCTTCTCGAGCCGCCGCCGCTACCGCCTCATATGCTTCTGCATCATTCTGGTACTTAGACACCAACTGTTCTCGTTCTTGCCTTTTTGCCACCAAATCTTCCTTTGCTTGCTTCTGCTGGGCCAGTTTAGCTTCTACCTCGGCCTTGTCTTCTTCTAGGGCCTGTTTGGCCTCTTTGATCTTATTCTTAGTAGCGTTAATCTGCTCTCTGGCTACTTCCTCTCGCGCCGCCCTCTCCGCCAAATCCGAAATCGAAGTCGACCCCGCCGCAATCATGATTGGTTCCACATCCGACTCAAAATGTTTGCTTCTTAGTAGTTCTGCCGCTGCTTCACGCTCTTCTTCAATTTTTTTCTGATTCTTTTCGATTTCATCATTCAAAGCGTTAATGTCAGCCTGGGTCTCTGCAATCTCGGCTTCTTTAGATGCAATCTCCGCCGCAGTCTCTGCCACCTTTATCTGGTAAGCATTCGCCGAACTCGCCGCTTTCGCTGCCGCTTTGTTTGCCTCTGCTTCCTTTGCCGCCGCCGCCACGCATTCTGGCGAACTCTGGCACGCACGCGACAACCCGCTCACATCACTATAATTCGTTCCAAGAGTCAAAAACGGTACCACTAAAAGTACCGCCACCATCACAAAAATCAAAACTTTTTGGTTTTTTATTTTCATAGTTCCATCATAGCATAAGCACTATCAAAAAGCAAGCTTTAAACCCTATATTTTAAGCCTTACGCAAATATTTATGCACCGCTAGTCGCGCCGAAATCCGCCCAATCAACACTCCCGCCACGATAAACGTCAAGAACACTAGCACTAATTGATTGGATTCTAGAATGTTATTAATCTGTGACACGTCAATCCCATACCCCGCCAATTTGGGCGACAAGAATTTAAAGCCAAAATACGACACCACCCCCGCCACAATCCCCGCAATCATCCCGCAAATCTCCGCCTCCACCAGAAACGGCCCTCTCACAAATCCTTTATCCGCACCTACTAGATTCATCATGTAAATCTCTTCCCGCCGCGAGAAAATCGCCATTCTGATAGTCGAGAAAATAATCAAAATCGAAATCACCAGAAACACTACCGCCAAAATAATCCCACCTGTGCGCGCGATTCGCGCCCAAGATGTAATCGTACCAATCTCCGCCCTGTTCACATCATAAGTCGGCGCCATTTCCTTATCAGTGTTCGCCTTAAACAGCTCATCATTTTCTACAATATTTTTGATACTATCTAAATTATCCACATCATACACTTTAATCCGCATCGTCGACTGCATTTTACCAATCATAATTTCGGTCATTTCTTCATCCATAATCTCTAAAATATCGTCATTGTCCGCGTTTTCCGCCATAAACTTATCATATTCCTCTTTTGAAGTGGAAGTTTCTACAGATTTAATATTCGGGTCCTTCCGAATCGTATCCTCCAAATCATCAAGCACTGTTTGTGAAGTATTAGGCTTGAAATAAATCGTAATATCAATCTTATCTTTCATCATCTCAGCCGTATTCGTCAAAATCACACTTGCCACAATCGTCACGAACAAGATAATCAGTGTGATCGCCATCACCACCGTCGCTGCTGTCGACAGCCAAATATTCCGCCCAAACCCTTTAGTCCCATACTTCACCACCCGAGCTTTGTCTCGCACTATATGACGACCACGGTTTTTCTGCATCGTCTTTAGGCTCTTTTTGGAAACTTTCTTTAGCTTCTTTTCTTTTGTAACTTTGTTTTCTTTTTCCACCATAATATCCTATATCACCCTTCTTTTTGGCCTCAAAGCATGCCCTGGCGTCTGCACCATTCGAGCTGGTCGCTTCGGCACTGGCGCCTCGTCTAATTTATACACCCCGCCTGTCTTCTGGTCGTCCACAATCTTACCGTGCTTCAAAGTCACCACTCGTTTTTGCAAATTATTCACAATCCCTTCGTTATGCGTAGTCACTAGTATCGTCGTCCCAAAATCATTGATCTTTTTCAGCAAATCAATAATTTCCTTAGTGGTCAACTTGTCTAGATTCGCCGTCGGCTCATCTGCAATCAAAATCTTTGGCTGCCTCGCTACACTCCTAGCAATCGACACTCTTTGTTGCTGCCCACCCGACAGCTGATGCGGGAATTTCTTCGCTTGGTTTGCCAAATCCACCAGTTCTAGCACTTTTGGCACCGTCCGCCGGATATCCTTATTACTCATCCCAGCAATTTCTAGCGCAAACGCCACATTTTCGTAAACTGTCCGCCGCGGTAGCAACTTAAAATCCTGAAACACCACCCCCAGTCTCCGACGATACCCCGGAATGTGCCGCTTTTTTACATAATCAAGGTCAATTCCACCAATGATAATCTTCCCGCTATCCGGACTCTCCTCCTTGGTGATCATCTTCATCAAAGTCGACTTCCCCGCTCCCGACTTCCCCACTAAGAACACAAACTCATTCGGCTCGATATGCAAAGAAATGTTATCCAACGCCGGCTCACTATCACCCGGGTATTTCTTCGTCACCGAATCTAACAGTATCATATTCTTATATTAGCATAAGTGTGAATATATTTCAAATTAAAATTGCATAAATTAATATTCAATATGAAAAGTAATATTCCTATTTTTCTGCCCTGGCGCCTGATAAATCGTACCAGGCGTGATAGTCGCTTCCGGATATTTATCTTTTAGTTCTCGCAAAACCTCCGCATAAGTCCGATCCGTAGTAATAGTTACGTCTTCTTTCTTTTTCGCGCCAAACTTAATCTCTCGCGTAGACCGAGCCTGATTCTTTACCAGCTCCAAATCAATTTCAAACCCTGCTACATACGGCGCTAATTTAAACTCACTTCGAACTGAATTCTTAAACTCGCCCACCACCCCCACATATTCACCATCAATCAAAATCTCCGCCGTTCGCTTTGGCTCATAGGGCTTGCTCTCCGCCTCTACTCTCTTAATCGGCACAAATTCCGCTGAGATATTTAACTCGCTAAATAATTTTGCCGCGTATAGTTTTGCCTTATAAAATGCCGTCTCGGGGTTCTTGCGCTCAGCTACCACTAATCCCAATTTCATCCGCCCCGCCGGCACCTTTTCTGCATCCACACCCCACTCCTTACAATATACCTGATTCATCTCAAAAATCGCAAACTTCTCCACCGGCAATTTCTCATTCAAATAAGTTTTCTCCAGCAAACTCGGCGTCAAAGATTGCCTGATGTATTGCAACTCCGGCGAAATCGAATTCACGATTCTGTAGGAATTCTTGACGTCCTGTCCTACTCGCTCTAGCAATCTTCCACTTACAAAACTATAAGTCAGCACTTCATTTGCACCAAACCGTGCCAAAGTATTTCGGATTTGTTTCTTCAGCTCCCACATTTCATTCTTCTCAGCCGTAGCGTGCAAGGGCAAAGTCGGTTCAATATTGTCATAACCGTTAAGCCGCCCAACCTCCTCGGTAATATCTTCCTTGATATGAATATCCGTCCGCCATAGAGGCGCCAGAATCTCCAGTTCATTTCTTTTGCTTTTAACCCCAAAACCGACATTTTCTAAAGTCTGTGCAATCGACTTTTCATCATAATCCGTTCCTAGTAGCCCATTTATCTCCTCTGTTGTAATTTTTACCGTCGTAGGAGATGAGCAAGAAGAAAACTTGTTTTCTTCTTCAAATCGACGCCCGACGGAAGACCTCCGGTCTACAGCATTCGGCCTCTCCGGCTGTGGATATTCATCTGCTCCACCAGTCACCTTAAACCCATCTGCCAACATCTCTGCGCAAGCTTCCGCCACCGCCAAAGTCTGATATGGCGGTTGCCCCTTGGTAAAGCGCGTAACTGCTTCCGAGAAAATCCCGTGCGCCATCTGAGTTTTGCGCAAATTATATAGTGAGAACGTCGCCGACTCTAGAATTATATTCTTAGTATTCTCATCAATCATCGTCGACTTGCCACCCATCGCCCCCGCCAAGGCCACCGGCGTCTCGCCCGAGCAAATCACGATGTCATTTTCATTCAGCTCTACTTCTGTGTCATCAAGCAAAATCAACTTTTCGCCCGCTCGCGCTAGCCGCACCACAATCTCCGGCTTATCCTTACCCCCCACCGCCACAAACTTATCATAGTCAAACGCATGCAGAGGTTGCCCCGTAAGTAGCATCAAATAATTCGTCGCATCCACAATCGGACTAATCGGCTTCATCCCCGACTTAGAGAGCACCGTATCCACCCAAGTGAGATACTTAGCCTTCATCTCGCCATGCTTCTCCAAAATTAGCGCTGTATATCGCTGGCAAATATTCGGACTAGAGATAGAAATTGTAATGGCGCGGGTGGCGGAAAATGCCTTTTTCACGGACGTTTCCGCCAGGATCCGCGCCGGTTCAAACTTGGCACCAAGCACTCCAGCTACTTCTCTCGCAAACCCAATAATTCCAAAGCAATCCGGCCGATGAGTCAATGATTTATTCTCAATTTCTAGAATCAAATCATTCAGCTCAAAAACATCCGCCAGCTTATCCCCTGGAACAGCCGTTTCTGGCTCAATCTCCACAATCCCCGAATGATCCTCACCAAAATCCAACTCATCCGCCCCTGCCAACATCCCATTACTCTCATAACCCTGCATCTTGCGTTTGCCAATCACAAACGGCGCATCCTCATGCACGCTCGCTGGCACAATCGCTCCTGGCGCAATCCACACCGCCAACATCCCCTCTCGCACATTTGGCGCCCCACACACTACCTGGACTAGTCCAGAATCACCAACATTTATTTGACAAAGTGTCAAATGTGTGTCCGGTATCTTTTCACAAGTCTCCACCCGCACTATATATATATTGTCATACTTATGTGTTTCATCTATCACCCCCTCCACTTCCACTAATCTCGAGCCAATCAAGCGAATCAGCTCTTCATTCGACACCGATTCCGGGATTTTTACATATTTTTTTAACCAATTTAACGAAATTTTCATTATCCAAACTCCCTTAAGAAATTAAGATTACCGCTTTCAAAATATCTCACGTCGTCTAGACCATAACGTAGCATTACTAATCGGTCAATCCCGCCACCCCACGCAAATCCGTGATACTCCTCCGGGTCAATCCCTGCCATTTTTAACACATTCGGATGAATCATCCCGCAGCCAAGCATCTCCAAGAAGTCGCCCTTTTTACCGCCTAGCGACTTTGGCTTTTCGATCATAAATTCGAGCGACGGCTCCGTAAACGGAAAATACCCTGGCTGCGTCCGGATGTTTAGCTTCTGCTCGTAATACTTCTCAAAAAACTCCTTCAAAATCCCCAGCATCTGCCCCATATTACAATCCCGCGATACATACACTCCCTCACATTGATAGAACGTATGCTCATGCGTAGCATCCACATCTTCGTTCCGATACACTCGCCCCGGCACTACCACCGCCAAAGTGCCCCTGCCCTCTAATTGTTTGCGGTATCGCTTCAATACCCGATTCTGCATCGTCGAAGTGTGCGCCGGCGGAATCAGCCCCTCTTCCGTCCGAAAAGTATCATATCCGTCCCGCGCCGGATGGTCTTTAGCAAAATTTAAAGTATCAAACATATGATATTCATCGTCTAACTGCTGACTCTCTACTACCTCAAACCCCATCATTTGATAAATTTCCGTCACTCGATCTAGCTCTGTCATCAGTGGATGCCTAGAACCCTGCAAAGTCGGATATAGCTCCGGCAAAGGCTCGTTCACTCCGCTCCATGCCGTCACATCAATCGGTTGCACTTCCACGTCCAGCGCCGCTCTTTCTGCCTCCGCAATCCGTGCCAATATCTCCCGCTTACGCAAATTTAATTTCCGCCCAAACTCCGCTCGTTTTTCTACCGCAATCTCGCGAATCTTCCCCGCTTCCACATTTAATTTCTTTAGTTCTTGTTTTAATTGATCAAGTTCTACCATATATAATACATATTATATCACCGATATTGCAAAAATCAAAACATCAACACAACAACTCTATATGTTGCAAAAATCCAAAAATGTGATAATATTTAGTCAGAGTAAACCTAGTATAATCATGCAACAAAGAATGTAGATATAGGGTACTAGTAATTTAAGGGAAGGTGAAGCAATGATGGAGAAGCTATACGATTTCAAAGCCAAACCAACATCTTTATGGCTAACCGTCAATCGCAGCTGTAATTTTCGCTGCAAATGGTGTTATGCAGAGTGCGCTGGGTTTAAAAGTAGCGATGACATGCCATTAATAATGGCAAAAAGAATTGCAAACATCGTACACGATACGGAAGTTAAGCATATCACTCTTATAGGAGGTGAACCAACCCTATGGCCATCACTATTTAAGTTCAATGATTACTGTAAAACTTTACCAATCAACGTAGGCATGGTAACCAACGCATGTTTATTTGGTAATGATGAGTTTTGGTCACGTTTTCTTAAAAACCCATTCAAAAGCTTAGGTATATCTGTTAAAGGCATAAATGAAAAGCAGTTCGCGGAAACAGTAGGCACGAGCAACCTTTATTCAGAAACCTTACTAGGTATAAAACGTCTTTTGAATTATTATCCAAACAAGGGCGTAAGCGTGGTTTACAGTAATCTCGTCTCACCAGAAGAAGTAGAAGAGATTACAGAACGTTCACACGAAATGGGCGCAAAATCATTCCAACTGAGCAGCTGCTCCGTGACGCTAGACGATCAGGGATACAACAGCGACTATAGTTTGCAAATCGAGCAATTCGTAGATGGTCTAATACAAGTATATCCGCGACTACATGAGCTCTACGATGGAAACATTCTGATTGAACCAAGATTACCACTATGCGTTTTTCCTGCTAGCTTCCTAAAGAAAGTTAGGGAACGCAAGCAGCTCCTCAATGTATGCCATGTACAAAATCGTAGTGGTATAGTGTTTGACACAGATGGGAGTATACTACCATGTAATAGCATGGTAGGCATAAAAATCGGAAAGCTCGATGAAGATTTTAGCACCGGCGAAGAATTGTTGACATTTCTCAATAATTCACGTCTAATCGATGATTATAGAGAGATGCTTCGATACCCTTCAGACGAGTGTCTCCAATGTAAGCTAAATGATATCTGCCGTGGCGGCTGCATTCAGAATTGGTTAGCCCTTGAACCGAAAATCTGTCATGCTTTTCACGAGTAGTCACAACGAAAGGAGGTGAGAGATATGAAAGATTTTATCGCTCGTTTAAAGAAGGTTGGTTCAACAGAAGTTTTCTCCATTATTGACACTCGCAAAAACATCAACGCAGGCATGGACTGCAATGCCTGCAGCGCATGCGATTGTGCGTGTAGCGATTGTTCAGGCGGAAACTGCAGCAATTGCAACTAACCTTCCAACGCCCTCAAGAGGTTTTGTCTTCTTGGGGGTTTTTGCTATAATTAGAATCATGAAATACAGGTATAAAATTATATTAGATAAAGAACGAGATGCTTGGAATTGGTTCGATGCAAGCCAAAAACCGTCATTCCAGGGATGCAGTTGGCGTAACTTCTTGCACAACCAAGATTTAGAGTTTTTTGACAACATCGTAAAACTACCCCCACAAAACGCAAAACAAAAAATCAATCATTATCTAACCGAAAAATACAACACCAACAAAAATCTATTCGTAGAACGAACAAAACTGATCGATGAAAAACTGGACGAAAAATTCCTATCCGCTTGTAAATGGCTTGAAAAGACCACGGGTCACCCATTGTTTTTTCATAATTACATAATTTACCTGACTACTTTTCCGCGAAGTCCATACGACGCGGAAAATGGTTCATTTTTTATCAATATCTATAAGCAAAATGGACTTATAAACGTATTTCTGCACGAAGGATTGCACTTTCAGTTCATCAACTATTGGCGCAATAACAAAAAAACACTAGTATCACAAATGTCAAAAGATAAATTTGAAACTTTAAAAGAAGCCTTGACCGTAATAATCGACGAAGACGCCGTCCCACCCGCAGATTATCCAGATAAGGGCTATATAGCCAGTCACCAAAAAATCCGTGAGTCTCTACATGCAGAATGGAAAAAAACACATAATTTTGACGCGCTAACAGAGTACGGGGTTAAACTCCTTGAATAAAACTATATTTAGCATAATTATCCTATTCCCAAAAGTCAAGAAATTTCGCAAGTTTCGGGAATAGAGTCTCTATACCGCAAAATTCTGATTCCGCACATCCGCATAAACCACCCCCTCTAGTGCCACGTTCATCCCATCCATCACATACTCATTCTCCAAATTCACAACTCGTTCTCCTTCATCCACTACCGGCGCGCCAAACGCATACCGTTCGCTCGCATCATATTCATTAATATAATTATAATACGCAATGATATCCAACATATCCGACACCGTCTCTTTGTCCAGCCCCGAATACCGTGCCAGCATCCCCTCATACGAATTATCTAGCGGGTTCTCCTCATAATACTCCTCCAAATACACCGCCACTGCTGATTTTTCAATTAATCCCATTGACTCCGCCAAAGATTGATCCTCGATAAATCTTTGATAATACTTGGCTAAATTCCAGTTATCTCCACTCGCTGCTGTCCCACCTACGCTACTAGTCAATTTTATATCACCATCACCAGCATAAGCTAGCGCCGCAGAACTTCCGCCCTGATTCACGCAGGACTGACCACCAATGTAACCAAAATTCGCCTGAATCATATCCGCTTCTCCAAAAGTCAAGACCTCACCAACTAACGGTGCCGACCCAATCGCCCCGTCTACAAAATCATTACCAGTACTGGTCCCAGAAATAATATCATTCTTAATATTTATATCCGGCGTTCCTAACATCGAGGTCCGCCCCGGACAATACCGCACATACACCGCAAGATCCGAATTCTTATCGATTATTACATTTCCATCACTGGTTTCACCACTAAACATGCCCAGGTCATCCAGTATATTAATTACTTCTCCCGGCTCCTCATCCATGGTGGACAAATCCGAATCCGCCAACGGCGTACCTCCAGAATCACAGGCCGCACCAACCGATGTTACATATGGACAAACTTCTTCAGCCTCTTCCCCTGTCAACAAATTATCCGCAACTTGCTTCGTAGTCGCCGAAACCGACGGCATCAACCCCACTAGAGATGTAGACACCGCCGAGCTCCCCGCTGATACCGTACTCATCACCGAACTCGCTGTACCAAAACTCGCCAACTTAGCCATAATCGACCCCATAAAAGTATTTTTAGAAGTAATATCAAATTGGCTCATCGTTTCGCGTTCATATTTGGCCTCCTCTGCAATCACTTGTTGCCGTGCTACCGCAAAACTCTTATAACTGTCAATTGAAGCGTAAGACCCACCATTGGCCCGACTCACCCCACCCTGATACATATTGGCTGCTACCCACAGTCCATTCCCAAGATCTTCACCCCCGACTCCAGTCAAATCTCGCACAAGAACATCAGTTATCATCGGTGCCAATACCGCTACTAATGTTCCTATACCAGCGGCAATTGCTGCCCCAGACAACATGCTAAAACCAGCTTCTAACAGCAGTGGTATGCAAGCAGCGCCAAAAGTTTCTACGCCAAATGCTACGCATGCAGCCAGGGTAGGCGCAGTGGTGACCACACCGGCCACAGCCGCTCCAACCATAGCAAAAGAGCACCCTTTAAATGTATTCATATCTCCACCTATCCCCCCCATCACACTCCTAATACTACCCGCAAGATTAAAGCTTTTCAAGCTAGGATTATTAGGGTTCGCTTTTTTACCAGTAAACAAACTTGATAGCCCCTCCGATTCCATCGCCGCTTTTGTAGTCGTAGTATACGTACTATCCAGTTTCAGATTCTCAACATTTCCTCCAGTCCCGGCTGACAAAGTAGCGTTAGTATTAGCCCCCTTCTCATTAAACATCGCCGACAATTCTTTAAAGGGCGCCTCAGCTCCATAGCCCGCCTTAGTCTTGTCCACTGTTTCAAAAGTTAAAGTCGCAATATTCATAATTTGCAAAGCCTGCGCTGCATAAACCAAACCACTGAATGCCCCCATTATCTCCACGAAAGCACAACTAGCATTAACGGGTAATTCAACAAGGTTACCTTTATTAAATTTCCCGGCAATATTTTTTAGCTTTGTCTCCACCTCACTCTGACTCAAATCACTCCTCTTTACCTTACCTTCTTCACCAAAATCCACCGTGTTAGTCCTTTCATCCAACAATTCTCTCGTTACTCTCGTACCATCACCATCCGCCTCTGCCTTTTTTTGCTTAAAATCCTTGGTCATATTTCGTGTCAAATTATTATTTTTAACCCAACTATTAGTCACTCCACCAAACCAGTTCGCAAACTGCCCCCGCCAAGTCATCGACCCAGCAGTATATTTATGGCTAAAAGTTGCGTTATTCAACGCCGCATCAAAACTCAGTGCCCCCACTCCTTGTCCTCTTAAACTCGCCGCCGTATCCGCATCCGCCGTTACTACTCGTGATTGCCCTCCATCAGTCGTGTATTCAAAAACCCTAATCTTTCTTCCATCAGGAGTCTCATAGGCATCGTTGTAAGTAATTCCTTGCCTAGCCAATTCTGTCTGTTGCTTTTCAGAAACTACAAATCTTTGTGGGCTAAAAGCCGTCCCTTTCCCCCTCACCGGATTTTTAAGCAAACCCGAATCCATCTGCCAACGCATAAATCTTGCCGACCGAATATAGGCCGACGTATGCATCGAATTATAATTTTCCTGCAAATTCGCCACCAAACTAAACAGCTGTGAACCTTGTGCCCCCATCATTAGCGCCCCCACCCCAAAAATCACAAAAAATATCCCAAGCACCGGCCCGGCCTTCTTAAACGCCCCCTTAAAATTCCCTTTCTTGAAATCTTTAGCTGCACCAACTTTACTTGCTAGCCCGCTTCTCTCCTCACCACCCGAATAAAAACCACCAGCCTGTTCACCAGCTCGAGCTTCCTCCAAGCTATCTCCACGTTGCGATAATTCACCTCCAGCCGAATCTTCTACCCCCTTCAATCTATCAGCCGCTGTGCCATTAGCCGTTGTACGTGCATTAGCCCTTTTCTCAGCTTGCGGTCCATCTTGTGCTCCGTTACTATCTTCGCCAATCTCAAAAACCGGCCGGATATTTCTAAAACCTTCTTTTACGCGACCAAATAATCCACTTTTATCGGCATTTTCATCCATATATAATATATATTATATAACACTTATGCTAAAATCGCACCAAAAACATCAAATCATCCCCCACATCTCATAATTCCTAAATAAATACAATGGAAATGATTGAAATCACTGCCAGCACAATCAACACTATCCAGACCCAACCAAATTTACTAGTCTTTTTCATATTTTTGACATACTCCGAATCGTCAGCAAAATCCGGATCTGGATTCCCCTCGATTTCTTCCGATCCTACTTGCTTAGCTTTTAAATCCTCGTCAATTCTTTTTGAGAGTTCGTCTTTGTTGGTATTTTGCTTGTTTACTATTACACCCATAATTTTCCTAAATAAGTTAATAACTTTTTCCATTATATCACAAAAAGTGTGCTATAATAATATAAATATTATTTAAGGAGGAAAAATGGCGACCAAAAAGTCGAAAGCGTCGAACAAGTCCAAAAAGACTGAATCGACCAAATCCAAAACTGCCGACAAGTCTGTCAAAAAGACCGAAGCAGTCAAAACCAACACGGTGGAGAAAGCTGGCGCAAAGAAATCCTGTCTGTCTGGGTTCTTCGCCAAGAAATACGATGAGAAGGAGTCCATCCTGACCATCTTCAAAAATCACAAATTTTACGGCTCGCTTCTCGGCGAAGTTATCGGCACTATGCTTCTTGCATTGTTGCTCTTTTCTTTGTTCTTGATGGGCTTGCCAAATCTTGCTACCTACGCTTTTGCGGTCATTGCAATCCTGATTGCAATCTACGCCTTCTCAGGCGCCTGTCTCAACCCGCTCGTAGTAGTCGGCATGATGGCTTCACGCCGGATGTCAGTAATTCGTGGCATCATGTATATTATCGCTGAAGTTGTCGGTGCTTGGCTTGGCTGGATGATCTTCAACGGCTTCCACCTTGCCGGTGGTGAGACCGCTTACGATGTTCCTGCTATGTCCGCTCTCGCCGAGAATGGCTTCTGGCCTATCGCTATGGTTGAGCTCCTAGGCGCAGCCATCATTGCGTTCTTCTTCGCTCGCGCGTTGAAATACAAACGCAGTGTCTTCACCTTTGGTGCAGTAGTAGCTGGCGGTGTCATTCTAGCTATCATTATTGGCTACGTTGTTTCCGCTGCCTTCCTAGGCGCCAGCAACAACTTCGTTATGAACCCAGCCGTTGCTACCATGCTTCAAATCTTCCCCTCTTCGGGCGACAATTTCGGCGAAATCATCGGCGGCATTTGCCAAGCCTTATCGCTTTACGCAATCATTCCAATGATTGGCGGTGTCATCGGCTTCTATCTATCCGATTTCACCAGTAAACTCTCCGCCGAGGAGTAGAAATATAACTTCAAAAAATATACCCGAAAGGGTATATTTTTTATTGCTTTGGAAATAGCGGTTTCTCAGGCGGTTCAATTTTGCCAGCAAAAATCTCGTCAATTTTATCCGTAGTTACTGGAATAAACGGCTTTAATTCATAATTCACTTGCAACAAATCACGAACTAGTCCGCTTAAACATTTGTGCAATTTTTCTGTTTCACCATTCTTGGCTAGCATCCATGGTTTCTCATCATCAATTCGCTTGTTCAAAGCCTGTACTTTCTCCCAGACACAATCAAATACTTTAGCGTATTCAAATTTGTCCATCAATACCCGATATTCTGCGTCAAAATCTAATTCTGGCAACTTGCTAAGTTCAATCCCATTTTTCGCACACATCGCCGCAAGTCTCTGTACCAAATTCCCCAAATCATTAGCTAGCTCATTATTATAGGCATTCTCAAACTTTTCCCAAGTAAAATCCGAATCATTAAAAGTATCGACATGGCGCAAAAAATAATACCGAAAGGCGTCCAAGCCATATTTCTCAATTACTTCCATTGGGTCCACCACATTACCTATCGTCTTGCTCATTTTTTGCCCATCAGCTAGCACCATTCCGTGCGAAATCAAAACTTTCGGTAATTCTAATCCTAATCCCAGCAGCATTGCCGGCCAAATAATCGCGTGGAACCTCAAGATATCCTTCCCCACAAATTGCGCTGCCGCCGGCCACCATTCACGATAATCATCCGTATCCGGATACCCCAGCACTGTCAAATAATTCGACAACGCGTCCACCCACACATACATTACTTGCGACTCGTCTCCAGGTACCGGTATCCCCCACTCTAGCTGTTCTTTCGGCCTCGAAATTGACACATCCGGCGAATCCGCCAGTAATCTCAAAATCTCTTTTTTCCGAAACTCCGGCAAAACTAACATTTTGTCCGATTCAATCGCCCGAGCAATCTGCTCCTTAAAATCCGAAATTCGAAAATAATAATTCTTTTCCTTTAGTTTTTCATATGGTTTTAAATGGTCCGGGCAAGCTCCATTATTTTCTTCATATTCTTTATCCGTAATGAATCTTTCACAACCAGTGCAATACCACCCTTCATACGTGTCCATATAAATATGGTTAGTTAATCGTTGCCAAATCTCTTGCACTCGCTTTTCGTGCTTAGTGTCCGTAGTTCTTACAAAATCCGTATAATTAACCCCTAACTGACTAATAAAATCCACAAACTTACCCGCCTGCGCATCCACAAACTCCTGCACACTCACTCCTAACTGAGTTGCTTTTTGCCAAATCTTACTACCATGTTCATCCGTCCCCGCCTGCAAGCGTACTTCATCACCACACAGATTATAATATCGTACACAAACATCGGCCAAGCAATAATCCATTGCATGACCGATGTGGGGGTTTCCGTTCATATAC
The DNA here is from genome assembly GCA_017404795.1 of Candidatus Saccharimonadota bacterium. GTDB lineage: Bacteria > Patescibacteriota > Saccharimonadia > Saccharimonadales > Saccharimonadaceae > Nanosyncoccus. Next base: position 39,838 of record JAFRBR010000004.1, read on the forward strand.
GGAATCGCCGTTGTCACATATTTCTTCGTCATGAAAATATTTTACAATACTTCACAGACAAAATCAAGCGACTCATAATTAGCTTGGATGCTAGACTTTGTCAAATCAAGAGCTCCAGTGCTATCCGTCGGCAAGAAATAAACATCAGCACTTTCTGGTGTCAATTCATCTGCCAAAGCTTCGTGCACCGCATTTTCTACCGGTTCGTTACTTACTGCATCTTCATCAGTATAAGTGACCATTTCGGTTAGAACGATCTTGGTCAACATATTGTCGTCATCAAACTCTGCGCTCACGCTAATAGTCCCCGATGTAGCATCATTCAATTTAGCAATTTCTGCTGTCGTCATATTACGAGCGCAACTAATCGCACCAGACGTTGCGTCCACGTTTTCCTCATCTTCCATTTCATCCGTAGCATTACTGTTTGTATTCTCATCAATTGTCACTTGAGTATTTGGAGTACTGCCACCAGATGAACCACCCTGGTCGCCTAATAACTGAATTGCTAATACTGCGCCTAGGGCAATCACAATCATCGCCGCTACAATAATCAAAGCAATCAGAGTAGTTTTATTTGTTTTCTTCTTGGCTGGTGCCATTGGCGCGCCGTTTGCCACATCTGGTTGCGTAGCCGGATCATTAAAAGCCACACTTGGTGTCTGCTTGTCATTATTTACAAATGGATTCGCCGCCGGTGCTGGCTCCACCGCAGCTCCTGCCGCCGGCCCAGATACTGCCGAACCAATTGAACCCGGTGCTGGCTCTGCCGCCTTCATTGGCGCCTTAAGCTCTTCCTCTACTGGATCTGGCGCTGGGGCTGGCTCTGGCATCATAATTGGGTCGGTCGCAGCTAGTCCTTCAGATTGCATCGCCGGATTGCCTACTGGTGCTGGTGCTCCCGATGGAGACACCACCGGATTAATCACCGGATTAACCGGTGGAGTGGTCATTCCGCTCGCTGCCGTAGCCGGAGTCGGGCTAGGAGCCGCCGCTGGCGCTGGTCCTGCCGGAGCTACTGGAGCAGGCGCTGCTGGTGCTGCTGGAGCAGGCGTCGGGTTAGGATTTGGTGTTGGATTTGTTGTTGGATCCATTTTCTTATTCCTTTTTAAAAATTATTTAACTAATTGCTTTTGCTTAATTATAACATACATAATCAAAAATTGAAATGGAATTGACTTCCATTTTAATTTTCTTACTAGTTTCTTTTCCTGGTCTTTTCTTTGCCCAAATAAAAGGCCGAATTTTATCTCCCCCCAAATCCTCCGCCCCCTCCACCCCCACCAGACAATCCTCCGCCACCCCCGCCCGAACCGCCAGAAGACCAACCCCCACCACCAGATACCGAACTACTCGTATACTGCGTAGCCCCAGTAGCATATCCCGCAGCGTTTCGCATCGTCCGTGACAATTCAGAAGCCGTAATCCCCGCCAGCAAATAATCAGGCTCTTCAATCTCCTCAACCTTACAATACTGCTCCATCTCGTTCATCCAACTCTCTTCCAGTCCAAATATCGCTGCATAGGGCAGCAGCTTCTCATACAATTTCACAATCCCTTTACTAGAAACATCTGCTCCGTCCACACTCTGCAAAAACTTCATTCGTTCCGCTTCCGCCATCCCAATATACAGTTTCAACCCCTCCATATATTTTGACGCTTTTAGCCCCTCAGTAGTGTGATTGCCGTATTTTCGCGTCCTTCGCCTCAGAATAATCCATATCATCATCGTCACACAAATCATCCCAAAAGTTACCGGCAAAAATTCTTCTTCACCGATTACTCTCCCGCCATAATTCTGAGCAAATTCAATCATGCTTTCCCCTATTCCTATCCAGGTAGCTCCCCCGATCATCACAAACGGCACCGCCACTATAAATCCAGCTATCACGCCTAGAATCGATGTGCTCGTACTACTATTTCCAATCATATAATCCTTTTCCACTAGACCATCCCTCTTTATCTTGGACAATATTTCGTCATCAAACTTCTTGCCCAACTTTTGCAGGCTACTAGTTGCCGTATGTCTTTGAACTGTAATCACATCCTCATTATTCACGGCCGAGCCACCATTTAGTAGTTCTAACACATATTTTTCCTCTGGCTCCAGACTTTCCACCTCTTTTACAATTATTTCCCATTGCTTAGACTTCTTCACTTCTTCATTCTTCTTAATTTCAATTTTTCGTTTTACAATTAAATCCAATAATATCCCCACTTTAGAATCCTTTTTCTTGCCCAAATATACTTCAGTCATCTCCGCCAAACTATACTTACCATCAGGTTGATATTGTGGCGCCGTAAAAATCCCCTTATATTCTTTAATTTTCGGCCTTGCCTTCAAATATTTCCGCCCCGGAAATAGCGCCAACAGTAATCCACAAATCACCACTAGCCCAATCATCATCCACACCAAAATACAATTATCATCTACCGCCGGCACCACAAAACTCCCAGATTTTAGTTCTATATCAAAAGTCAAATTCTCTCCTGCCTTCAAATTTGCCGCCGTAAACTCCACCCCGTCATCAATCTGACTAATCTCGCACCTATCCTGTCCGCTTGCACCGTATTTTCCTACATAACACCACTGCTTACCGGCATAATCATTTGCAACGCTTTCATCAAAATGCACTCTTGCCACCACCTTATCAAATCTCTGACTCGCTCCATTTCCATTCGTATCCCAATAGAGCTCTTGGTAATCCCCAAAATCCGTCACTACTTTTTCAAAATTATATTCAAAAGTATAAACTTGTTCACCTAGCACATAATCATCCGTGCCCGTACAAACTTCATAATGCCCGCTATATTTTTCAATACTATAAATCGGTTCCGTCTCTCCATTTCTTAGCACTTTGATATTACTCGAATTCAAATTCGGCAAAGTCACATTCGCTCCATCTTGATTAGTATATGGTATCTGCCGACATATTCCTTTATTTTGATTATATTCTGGAAATACCGCCGTCACATCCTCTATTATCTTTAAGTGACTAACTCCTTCCTCATCCTTACTCAAATAATAATCACCCGTAAAATCACTAAAATAAAAATCCTGCACTCCCGCATATACTGGCACCGTTAGTAAACTTATTATTGTTATTATTGTCCCCAAAATCCACTTTTTCATATTTTTATTATAACATGCTATAATATGCTTATGGATAATAATAAAATCATGATTGTGGGGACTGGCAACGTAGGAGCATCAATTGCTTTTGCCTTACTTAATCAGCGTACCGCCGTCAACGAAATAGTTTTAACTGATATCATTGCAAAAGACGCCGCCGGCGAAGCCATGGACTTAAAAGACGCTCTTGCCGTCTCACCTAGCTACATCAAAATCAAAAACGGCACCTATAAAGACGCTAGAGATTGTGATGTTGTAGTCATCACTGCCGGTGCCGCTCAGAAACCCGGCGAAACCCGCATGGATTTACTCAAGAAAAATGTCAACATCTTAAAAGGCATGGTCGAGCAAATCATGGATTCTGGGTTCAACGGCATTTTCCTAGTCGTCACCAATCCTATGGATGTTATGACTTACTATACTATGAAATTCTCTGGCCTCCCCGCCGAAAAGGTCCTTGGCTCTGGCACCGTCCTAGATTCCGCCAGGCTCCGCACTCGCATTGCCAGCTACTTAGACGTTAATCCCAAATCCATCCATGCTTACCAAGTCGGCGAACATGGCGACACCGAACTCACCCTATGGTCACTAGCCGACATCGGCGGCCAACCAGTTTCCAAATTACTCCCCGCCGCCACCCGCAAAGACATCTCTGATTTCGTCAAAAACGAAGCCTATGACATTATCGACAAAAAAGGTGCCACCTATTATGGCATCGCAACTTGTGTCGTCCAAATTCTTAATTGTATTCTTAATGACGAACACCGCGTCCTCGCCGTCTCGTCATATGACCATTTCTCCGGTGTGAGTTTTGGCTGGCCATCAATAGTAGGACGAAATGGTGCCATTCGCCGCCTAGATCTCAAAATCTCCGAGAAAGAAGGCATCTCTCTCCAAAAATCTATCAACACACTGAAGAAAGCCATAGCATCAATTCATCTTTGATAAAATCATCGTCAATTTTTTCGAGCTCGGCTAAGAATTTTGGCGCCTGCCATTTTAAGCGTTCCTGCCGATATTCTTCCCATTTTGCCATCTCGGCTTCCGACAAAGACTGCGGAAAATTCCGGCCTTTATAATGGAGCAATAACTCCGGCAATCTTTCGTCATCAAATATCGGATGAAAATCCGCCAATCTATCAGCATCCGCATTTCTTACTGCCGTCACTTTTACTCTATCTTTATCATTCAAAAACCCATCATATATTGCCGCTTCCGGCTCCCTAGCCGGCGGAAATTCTGGCCGATTCTCATATTCACTCCGCATTTGCTCCGCAAATTCCGGATGCTCCAACAATGTATCTAGATTCTTTTTCACCGTTTCCTTATCCAATCCAATCTTCCCCCACCCATCGTCCACCTCTAGCACCGACATTGGCGCCACGGCTGGACATTTGTTATAACATAGTTCTTTCACGATCGGGAAAAAACTAGAACGGGTGGCTGAAACCTGTTTTTTCGGAAGCTTAAAATGATTTGAATTTTCAACACGTATATTCCTGACGGCCCGGACAGGTTCGCCCCGAAGGGGCGGTTCTGCCCGCGGCCCAGCGTATGACGTGCTTGAAAATTCAAGTCCCGCTTCCGAAAAAATAGGTTCAGCCAGGACCCGTTCCAGGCTATACCGAAGGTCAAATACTAGTACATTTCCGTTCCGCCCTGGTGCAATCGGAAATGCCACTGTAGCCTTATTGAATTCATTGGCATACCTCCCACTCGCATACACAAACGGCTTTTTATTATCTAAATTCACTAATTTCTTAACTTCATTCTTACCCCGCATTTTTAGCAAATATTCAAACAACTTAGGCTGTTTATCTCGAATCATCCGCGCCACCGCTATCGTTGCATAAACATCAGAAAGCGCATCATGCGCATGCGCATGCTCCAAGCCATTTAGTTTAGTTAGTAGTTCCAATCTATTTGTCGGCGCACCGTCATCCCGAAACGGCCAATTAATCCCCTCTGGGCGCAAAGCCCGCGTCAATCGCACCACATCTAGCATGTCCCATCGGCTCCGCTCCTCTTTCCACTCCCACTCATACGGATCATAAAAATTTCGCCACAGACACGCCCGCATAAATTCATCATCAAATCGCACCGTATTATAACCCACCGCAATCGTTCCGGGCACAAAAATCTCTTCATCCGCAAATTTGCAAAACTCCGCTTCGCTAATCCCATCCATCAAAGTCTGTTGTGGCGTAATCCCCGTCACTTTAATCGCACCCGGGCTCGGCAACGCATCATCCGTCATTTTGATCAAAACATTCACCGGTTCTCCCACCGGCTGCAAATCCATTGAAACTCTCTGCCCCGCAAACTGCATAATTCTGTCTTCGCGCGGCATCAACCCCGAAGTTTCCAAATCATAAAAGAAAAAACTCTGCTTCATACCCTATATTGTATCACAATCTTATCAGTTCGCACTATCGGCAATTATTTTCTTTGGGTTCACATCCAGTAGCCACTTCAATTCGCGCTCACTATAATACTTCCCTAACTTTTTCTGCGCCTCCGTCAAATAATTAGTTCTACTGCATCGGTGAATGTCACTCCCAAACGTAAAAATCATTTTATCCTTAGCCAACTTTTTAATCACTCTTTTGGCTTCCTTGCCATATCTGCCTACGATACTGCCCAAATTACACTGTAATAATATTCCCATCTGGTGCAATCTGCGTACCACCTCATAATCTTCTTGCACTATTGTGTATCTCTCAGGATGCGCCAAAATCACCTTTAATCCATAATCCATCAAATCCTGCAAATAATCTTCATAATTTGGATATTCATCGTCGAGCGGTAATTCCACCAGCAAATACGAACTATCCGCCAAAGTTGTCATTTTTCCTGCTTCCAGCAAATCTATTATATTATCACTAATATATATTTCATTACCCAAAAACACCTCTATCTTCAAATTTTCTTCCGCCAAAGCCTCTTTTAATTCTGCTAGTAATTTCAAATTATGAGACCTCGACGACACAAATGCCGTCCCATCCATGTAATGCGGCGTGGCAATCACTTTCGTCACCCCTTGCTCTACTAACTGGCGCACAATTTCAACACTTTCCGCAATATCCCTCGCCCCATCGTCTATACCTGGCAAAATATGCGAGTGAATATCTATCATACTAGCTACTACTACCGTAATAATAACTATTATAATATTTCGAAGATCTACGATTCACCATATTAAACACCACTCCCGCGATATTGGCCCCAACTTTCTCCAGCGAATCCTTGGCTGTAGCCAAATCGTTCTTAGAGGTATTCGCGTCTTTTACTATAATCAATGTCTCATCCATCAAACTTGCTAGAATCACCGAATCAGCCAACCCCCCTACCGGTGCTCCGTCAAAGATAATTACATCATAAAAATCCCGCAAAGACTTAACCAAATGTTTATTCTTCTTAGAAGCTAGTAGTTCGCTCGGATTCGGCGGATAAGTCCCGCAAGTCATCACATCTAAATTTTTAATTTTGGTCGCGTGAACATACTTACCAAAGCTCCGCTGATCGCTTGCCAGCAAATTAGATAGCCCGCTGGTATTCGTCAATCCAAATAATTTATGTAGTCGACCCTTCCTCAAATCGCAATCTATTAGCAATACTTTTTTATCCGCCTGCGCAAACGAAATCGCCAAATTTGAAGATATAAAACTCTTACCCTCACCCGCATTAGTACTGGTCACCAAAATCGTTTTCACCTTTTTATCTACCGCCGTAAATTGCAAATTGGTCCTAAGACTCTTGATGTTCTCGCTCACAATTGCTTTTGGTGTCTTAGCTACAATCAGCTCATTCTCGGCCCTTTTTGACTTAATGTCACTCTTCAAAATCTGAGCCGTAATCGGCAAACCAATCATTTTTTCTACATCATCACTGTGCTTCACTGTGTCATCAAGATAGAACCTAATAAATGCAAATCCGGCCACCCCCACCACTGCAATCACTACTGCCAAAATCAAATCTCGCGTCAAAGTATTATTAGCCGGTACTTCTGGCGCCACCGCCACCGATAGTTGAGTCACATTTTCAACTTTATAAATCGTCTTCACTTCTTCGGCAAACACTTTAGCTACTTCATTGGCGATCGTCGCCGAAAGTCTAGCATTCGGATCCTTTACCGTAATGCTAAGAATAGAAGTGTCGTCTAACGGCTTCACCGTCAAGCTCTTGTTTAGTTCTTTGACAGTAGCATGCAGGCCCAAATTCTCAATCACTTGGTTCAAGACCAATTCACTTTTGGCAATTTCACTATAAGTAGTAGCCAACTTCTGGCTAGCATTAATGTCATTAAGCGTCGCCGCCGAGGACCCTTCCAGAGTGACATCAGATTTCGCAATCACCACCGTGGTATTTGATTGATAAATCGGTTCCTTAATCATCGAATCATAAACCGCCACACCCCCTACCGCTAGAGCGATCACTATCACAAACGCCAAAATATAATGTTTCAAATAGCTAAAAAAATCTTTAATATTTATTTCTTCCATAAATAACTCCTATCCTCCATTATAGCATAAGCATTTATAAAGTAAATTATTTTTCATCATTTTGTCCAAATTTTAATCTTCCGAAGTTGACTCCTCCGCCGGCTCCGCCACCGTCAAATATTCATTAATCTGGTTCGTAGCGTTTGCAATCGACTCCGCACTCGGCAACATCACATAAAGCGGCAAATTCGCCCCCATACTATAAGTCGGCTCATAAGTCCCAGTCCCATCTACCGAGATAGATTTTACCTGCCACTTAATCGGGTCAGTTAATTGTCGACGAATAAATCCTGACACATTATCCCGCGAAATATCAGTTTCAAACGAATCCGCCGCGATATCTAGAATCGTCGGAATCTTTAATAAATAATCTTTTGAGCTACTCAATCGCCCAATAATACTCGTAATCACCTGTTGTTGATTTTCGCCCCGATGACGATCACCAGTTTCGTACGATTTTCGCTCGCGAGCAAACCTCAGAGCGCAATCACCATCCACATGCTGTTTACCCACCACATACTCACAAACTTTACCGTTTTCGGCTTTCAAAGTCATCGCCTGGTCGGATTCAATATCAATCCCGTCCAGCTGATCTACCACTCTCACCACCGTATCAAAACTCACCTTAATCGTATAATCAATTTTAATTCCCAACAAATCTTCAATCGTAGTCTTACTCATATTTATTCCGTACACCCCAGCATGCGTCAATTTATCTTTCAATCCTGTTGTGTCGTGCAACTGCACATAAGTATCCCGCGGTATCGACACCAGCAGGATCTTTCCCTCGCCCGGATTCACCACCGCCACAATATTCACATCCGAACGCGCCGTAGTCTGAATCCCCGTTCTAGAGTCACTTCCCGAAATATACACCACAAACGGCTCCGTAGTAATCTCTTTTGTCGAAACCTCCACATCCTCACCCTCAAGCTCAATTTCAAAAGTATAAATCACTTTGGTGTTTTTTATCATCTCCTCTGATTCTTCCTTCAACATCTCCAAACGATCCGTTTCCAGCGTAATCGCGTCCGTAATTCTGTTCTTTAATACATCCAGCATCATATCTATATCATCATAAAAATCCGCCTCCACCTTTACTACATTTTGCAAATATTGCTCCGCATTCACCGCCTTCGGGTCAGTTTTTAAAAATCCTACACTTTTATTCTTCAAATCCGCAATTTCGTTTAGCCCACTATCATTATTAACTAGCACGCTGTATTGTTTCACCTCAGGCTTTCGCCCAGTAATTTTATCCAAAAACCCATTATAAGCCAGCACGTAGCGTAGCACCACGCCCAGTACTATCAAAATAATTACACCAAGCACTATCAAAATAATCTTTTTAGTTTTGGACATTTTTAATCTCTCGCAAACAAATCTCTAGTATAAACTTTGTCCTTAATATCCTCTAACTCTGGCGTCATCCGATTTGCCAAAATCACCGAGCAATCTTTCTTGAATCGCTTCAAATTATCCGTCACCTCTACGCCATTAGACTCTGCACCTTCAAACATCGGCTCGTAAATTAGTATTTTTTTCTTCTTGTCTTTAAGATTTTTGATAATATCATGAATCGCCGCATCGCGAAAATTGTCCGAATCCGACTTCATCGTCAGCCGATAAACCCCGATTAGTTCTGGCCCCCTCGCCAGCACTTCGTCCGTAATAAATTTTTTCCGCGTAATATTAGCCTCCACAATCGCCCTAATCAAATCTTGTGGTACACCTTTATAATTGGCCAGTAGTTGCTTGGTGTCCTTCGGCAAGCAGTACCCACCATAACCAAACGAAGGATTATTATAATGCACCCCAATCCGCGGGTCTAAGGAAACCCCATCAATGATGCTCTTAGCATCCAAGCCCTTAATTTCAGCATAGGTATCCAACTCATTAAAATACGCCACTCGGAGCGCTAAATAAGTATTAGCAAATAGCTTCACCGCTTCCGCTTCGTTGCTATTCATCATCAATATCTGCACATCTTTTGCCAGCGACGCTTCCTGGAGTAACTCAGCGAATTTTTGTGCCTCTTCCGAATACGAACCCACAATAATTCGTGACGGATACAAATTATCATATAACGCTCTACCCTCTCTCAAAAACTCCGGCGAAAAGAAAATGTTATCAATTCCATATTTCTGCCGCATCGCGTTCACATATCCCACCGGAATGGTGGATTTGATCACCATCGTGGTCTTAGGGTTATCCAGCGCGATTACCTTTTCAATGATATCCTCCACTGAGCTAGTGTTGAAAAAATCTTTCTCAGCGTCATAATCAGTCGGCGTGGCGATAATCACATAATCTGCTTCCCTGAAGGCCTCCTCCCAATCCAGCGTCGCTCTGAGGTTTAGTATCCGCTCACCCCTTCTAGCCTCATCAAAATACTTTTCAATATATTCATCTTGAATTGGTGAAACAAGTTCGTTCACCATTTTCACTTTTTCTGGAATGATGTCTAGCGCCACCACTTCATTGTTTTGAGACAGCAAAGTCGCCAGCGAAAGCCCCACATATCCCGTTCCTGCAATTGCAATTTTCATTTTTTCTCCACACTAAAAATTAAAATATACCTATTATATTATATATCTTTTACTCCATATCGTCAACTAAACATAAAAATCATGGTACCATTCGGCAAAGTTGCGAAGACCATCGCGAAGTGAAGTATGTGGTTTAAAGCCAAAATCCCTTTCAAGCGCACTTGTATCCGCGTAGGTCACCGGTACATCTCCAGGCTGCATCGGCACCAGTTCCTTGTGCGCCTCAAAATCATAATCCTCCGGCAAAACTTTCGCGCGGATTAGCTCTTCCTGCAAAATCTGCACGAAATCTAACAGATTCTCTGGATTAGAATTACCAATGTTATAGACTTTATATGGCGGAATCGGCAGGCCGTCTTCACCTTCTTTTTTCTCAGGTGCTTTCGCCATCACTCGCATCACCCCCTCGACAATATCATCAATATAAGTAAAATCGCGTTTACAATTGCCATAGTTGTAAATCTGAATCTTTTCACCCTTGATCAATTTATTCGTAAAACCAAAATACGCCATGTCCGGCCTTCCTGCCGGGCCGTAAACCGTAAAGAATCGGAGGCCCGTTGAGGGTATATTATATAGTTTGGAGTAGGCGTGCGCCATTAGTTCATTGGACTTTTTCGTTGCCGCGTATAAACTCACCGGGTTATCCACCTTATCGTCCGTTGAAAACGGTACTTTCTTGTTCCCACCGTAAACCGATGAAGATGAAGCGTAGACCAAATGCTCCACCGGATGGCCCGTCTTTTTCTTGCTACTTTTTTCCATTTCCTCATCACCATTATCCCCATACTCAGACTCTTCCATCGTTTCATTTCCACTATGCCGACAAGCCTCCAAGATATTATAGAAACCGATGAGATTCGACTCAATATACGCATCCGGATGGTCAATACTGTATCGCACTCCCGCTTGCGCGGCAAGGTTCACCACGATATCTGGCTGGTATTTTTCAAATACTTCATCTACTTTGGCCTTGTCCGCCAAATCCCCTTTTACAAATATAAAATTCGGATATTTCTCCAACTTCTGCAACCGGTATTCCTTCAGTCGCACATCATAATAATCGTTTAAGTTGTCAAATCCAATCACCTTGGGCTGCTCACCACCTGATTGCTGGCTCTCCTCGCATATCCGCTCACAAAGCGCCGCCCCAATAAACCCCCCCGCCCCCGTAATCAGAATTGTTTTACCCTCAAAATCAGCTGTTTTACTCATAACTCCATTATACCACAAAAAGAAGCCCCTGCGGTAGGAGCATACTGCCCCGTGCAAGAACTTCATTACCTTAATTATATCAAATGAGTAGTTTAATGTCAATCACCCTACCATTTCTTGCAATTAATAATAACCCATGTATTTGTTTTTGCTCTTTAGCTTTTCTGATTAAAAAACGTTTCAAATCATAATCTCTCATATTTTTCATTCGTGAAGAATCAAAAATTATATTTTTGGATTGTTTCAAGCCACGCTTAATATTACGCTCTAATTTATCTGGCTTATTAGTAAAAGGAGATTTTATCTCATATTCTATCCCGTCCAATAAGATATCAGCAGTGTGAACATTTGACTCTGCTAAAAATTCTACAGTATGTCCAGCCAAAGCCAAGATATTAGCAACACGCAGTTCGTGCGGCCATGGCTTACGACCAGCAGGTATAATAATTTTCCCTTTATCCATGCTCCCCACCCTACCACAACCACAAAAATACTTCAACCCCCACCCCGCCAAACCTGTACTGCCCCGCCAAACCTATACTACCTCGCCAAACCAACACACAAAAGGCACATGTTATAATACTGATATGGATAATAAAGCAACTCACAAACTCTTTTCTCATCCTGAATTCTTAAAAGAGACTGCGGAGGAATCTCCCCTTAGATTCCAAGAGCAAGAAATAAAAAGAATCCTTCAGTATATAAATCACCATATAGAACAGCAGAAATCAGAAATAATTGCCTATTTAGCGCCATATGGTTCTGGAAAAAGTGTTATTCTAAACAATGTTTTAGAAAAACTACCAAATAGTTATCACAAAATCCAGTTCGACATCTGGCAATGTGCTAACGATGCAGACATCTGGAGGAACTTTTTAATTAAATCATTATCAAAAGTAAAAAATAAAGATGAAAATAGAATCTTCGATGAAATTGACGGCTCCAAAATTAACAATAAACAGTTAATATTCTTTCTTGCCATTTACTTTGCATTAAGTATGGTAACTTGGTTTCTCCTTAAAGATTCAACAAATTGGTTTTTTGCCTTCTTAAAATCATTTTTGATTTACGCCGTCCCAATACTCCTAGTACTTGTTGGCCTCAATCGATTCTTTCCAGTTTACGAATCCCCAGCAAAAACACTATTCCAATACGAGGAAAAGTTAAAGCAAGAATTACTCCATATAAAACACGCCACTATCATTATAATAGAAGATATAGATCGCTCCGGCGAATCAGGTAAACGTTTTCTGGAAACGCTAAAATGTTTTCTTAGTAAAATTGATAAACCAATATTAGTCATTTGTCCTCAAAAAAATATGTCATTCGGTAAATCTGTGATGGGTACCATAAGTGACTATCCTGACGCAACGTCAAAATTGGAAAATTCCATCAAAATCTATGATGATGTTATTTACGGAAACATGCCAACAAAAATCACAAAAGAACAGGCCACCCAATTATTAGAAAGAGTTGGCTGCATAAATGAGAAATTGACCAATGTGGTTGAATTACTAATTGGGCTATCTTCCGAATATTCAATCTTCACTATGAGATCGTTAAAATTTCTACTAAGAAATATTGTCTCTTTCATGGACGCTTATCCAAATGCCGATCCAGCCCTAGCCTTTTTCTTCCTATCAAGCAATTTTTTAAATAGTTATGAAAGCGCTACCACCGTGCCACTCGTCAAATCAATTATCAAGCCTGGAATAAGTATCACAGCAAATCCAAACAGTTCAAAACTCAAATTAGCTATAGTCCTATTCGAAATAAACCCAGACATTTTAAGAAGAGCAACACTTATACAATTCAAGTTCTCCAATATTGATAACGAAAAAGAATCCAAATATCACAGACATACCAAAAACAAATCGTGGATTGTATGTGAAGCTGATATGAAATATAAAGAGTTGCTGGATAGTATTTCAATAAACTAACACTTTTTAAAATGTCTTTTTTTCAAGGCACAACTCAACTTTTTTCAACCACCTGGGGTATAATAAAAACACATTCGGGAATACCCGCGTCCCCCTCTCTAGAGGGGTATATTTTTACTCAGAATATAAAGCCAAACCAAAAAGATAGGGCTCATCTATTCCGAGACAAGTCCTATCTTATTACCCATATTATATCAAATCTGTTTCTTAAAATCAATAATTTTCTTTGTCTTCGTAATTACTTTTAGCCACTTTACACCTTTAGATTTGTAAAATTGCTTCTCTAATTCCTGCAAACACCTATCTTGATGGATTTTTATCCTTCTTAGATCAATCACGATATTTGGTGACTGCCTATTAGCCTTTTTCAGGGTATTCTCTAAAAGCCACCTACCTTTTCCTCTCGGACTTTTTAATTCCCATTGCAATCCATCCATGACAATATCGGCTGTACGAATTCCCTTCTTATTACTTTTAGGTATAAGCTCTACGTCTTCCCCCATTTCCGTAAAAAATAAAATGGTTTTATATTCATGTTTTTCCAAAACTACACCATTCGGAATAATTTTCCCTTTATCCATGCGCCCCACCCTACCACAACCACAAAAATACTTCAACCCCCACCCCGCCAAACCTATACTACCCCGCCAAACCTATACTACTTCGCCAAACCAACACCAATAAACACATATCTCACATCTATAACTTTGCTAAAAAACTACACCACAAATAGACACAAAACCACTAACATTTAAAGGCGAAAAGATCACGCCCCTGCGCAACGACTATTCGTCATCTAACCCTAGCTTATCGTATTGATAAATAAACTGCTCAACAACAACTTTCCTAAAATCCTCTGTACGTTCGTTTCCGACTCTACCAATATTTTTATTCTCTCGATTAAAAGGATCGCTGAAAGACCTAAACTTTTTCTCCTTAGCGTTCACAACATCATCATACCTTGAATCCCTACTAATTAAATCATAAAAATACTCCAGATCGACATATTTTTGAATTGTTTTTAGAGTCGCACTATCAACATCACTCCTATAGCTAATTCCGTCACTCATACTAGTCGATATGCCCAGAAACTGCGTTATAAAATTTATCACGCCATCAGAAGTTATTACATGTTTCCTAACATAAGTATTTATTTCTTCACGATTGCCAAACTGTTCCCAGTAAATATAGATCAAGGAAGAATTGTTTTGCGCATCCCAGGGCACCATATCCTTATCCGCCATCTCTCGAATCACATCTAACGCATATTTCTTATATTCCCTCAACTCATCATTGGTCAGGTTAGGCTCATTACGAGAACGTTCGGGGTTACTATACAAAACCACTTGCCGAATAAGAAACGGGATCGATTCAGCCCGCCCTAATTCATAATTATATCGCAGCAATTGTTTATATATTTCTAACTTATTGTCCTCCCCCCTTAGCAAATCATCGATAAAGAATAAGGCCGAATCAAACAAGCTCATAGAAAGATCTCTCCTCCTGCTATAGCCGCACACATCCGCTAAATCTAAAAGAGCTTTACTGAAATTAATTTTATCCACTATCTCTTTCTGATGGTCTCTAAATTTTCTAAAAGCCGACCGGTAATTAGACGCATCTATAGCCAAAATCTTTTTATCTAATTTAGATTTATCCATTGAGTTCTTAACTATATCCATGATAACATCATCGTCAATTTTAGTTATACCAACAGATATAGAAAAATATAAATCGAAATAATCAAACGACGCAGCTCTTCTCTTTTGGCGTAATTCATCCTCATCATCACTCCCATTATCCTGTCCCCTGATAATACGCTGCGCACGCGGAAAAAGTTCCAACATAATATTCGCAGCCACAGCACTTCCGTTGCACAAAGAATTTACTTTTTCTTTCTTCTCCTCATCACTCAATCTTATATACGATGAATCGACGTCACCATAATTGTTTATGATTAGTTTTTTATTCTCAAAAATCATATTATAATACTCTTTATCAAATACTCTAATTATTTCAAGTACTATAAAATCAACTACATTTATTTTATTCTGTTTTTCAATTAACGAAAATCTGAGCGAATTCACTAGCCTAACAGCATCCCTTGGAGTTGATATATATTTATTTAATCCATAATGTCGATACAAAATAACAAACCTCTCCCAATCATCTTCTTCAATCGATAATCCTAAATCGGATAATAAAATTTGCAACTTCTTCCCAAAATAATCGTCTAGCTCTTCCTGCAAAATCACAGGCAGATCGACTGGTATTTGCACTATTTTGTCTATATAGGCTTCCCCACTTAACGAAGGGGGCAAATGCGCAGATATCATTTTACTAACATATTCTTTGTCGAAAGGCAATAAAAAATACAATCCTCGCCCCAAAGAAGAAAAACGATTTATCTGCCCCAAAAGCTCGATTATATCTTTCCCATTCAATCTATCTATGTTATCTATACTAACTATGATCTTTTTTTCTCTAACTTTCTTCCTAATTGCTTTATTTATAGCATGCTCATCCATAGATCTCATAACCCCATCAATGATAAAACTCGACGAAACGCTAACCCCAAAATATGATAAATTTATATTAGGCTTATTCTTTGATCTAGCTCTTTTTCCACCCCATCTTTTTATTCGTCCTAAGAACTTTCGTCTTTTTATCTTTTTTAGCCAACCATCGTCAATATCATCATCATTATTTAATATCTTTCTAGCAATCTCGGCCTGAATTCCAAAAGTGTTACCGCTATAATTCCAGGCATCAATACAGAAAAAATCAGCCGACCCTTCATCGACCACCGTGTCTCCATATAGTTCTTTCAATAAGTTTACAACCGAAGTTTTACCTGCGCCCCAACTACCATATACACCTATCGTATAACTCTTTTCTATACTAAAGCTCTTTATAGTTTCAAAAATCGCCTTGGCGGTCTTAATCCTCCCAAAGCAATCCTCGTTTTTGGATTCAATCGGTGAGTCTGAATAATACTCATCATTCTCCGACATGTATTCCTCCTTCTGGCTTTATTATAACACATATATATAATAAATATTACATTATGTCAAAAAATTCGCGATGCTAGGTTATTTTTTTGATAACAGTCGACAAAGCGACCAAAAGAATTTTTCTCACACCCTCCCATGCCCTCCGCTTCAAAATAACACCAAACATCTCTATGCGGATACATACTTTTCCGGCAGCTCAAGCATTTTGCCGAGACGTTCGTCATATTCACGTTTTTCCCATTCTATCATTCCACCGCAAGTATAAAAAGTCAACTCACCAAAATATGGTTTCCCTTTTACTTCATAAAAATCCACCCGGACCTGCGGAAAATCTTTTGAAAGCTTTTTGGCTATCCTCTTCATTTCTTCAAAACTTTTTGGCTTTGGCGGTAGTTCTTTTAGTGCTTTATAGTCTGCTCTTTTTATATCTGAAATTTGATAATCCATGTCGGCAAAACTAATTGATGCTGTTGCATGATTTTCTAGACCTTTGGAAATATACATTATCGTCGGTTCACCATTAAAACAAAAGAATTTGTAGTCAGCGATGTCCTCGTTTTTATCGTTTGCCATAAATTTTTCAATAATTATACGCGGTTTAATTTGAGAATAAACCCATTCACGCTGGATTCTACCATAGTATTTTACTTTCAAAGCTTTAGTGATTTTTTTTCTAGCTTTTTCAATGTCAAAATCTTTCTTATCTCTGCATAATATCACACTAGCACAATCATGCGTACATTTGATTACGAACTGATCGGGTAATTCATCAAAATTAATATTATCAAAACTATCATATACGCCAATTGTTGGTATAATATATTTTTCACCAATAATCTTAGCCACTTCTTCTTTGGCAGTAGCCTTGTCTACGAGGCGAGGTAAAATTGGTTTTCTATAGTATAATTTCATCCATTGTATTTTTTCATTTAGTGTTTTGGGGTGCTCAAAATCTGGGCGGTAGCCAAATTTGTATTTATAATACAATTCCAAATATTTTTTATCATTCAAACGAATTAGGCCTATCTTGTCTAAGCTAAGTAAATAATATTCAGGTGTTTTTAGTTTTTTTAATATCTTCTTTATTTTCATTTATCATTTCCTTTCTGAGCATTTTTAAATTCTGGGAGAAGCCTCTGCATACACAAAAACGGCAACGATGCCAGTAAATATATCGCTCCGCCAATCAATACTTTATAGATAATGTTTATTAAATCTGAATTACTCACATTCGGCACCATTATTAATACCAAGAATACTACAATTCCAATAATTAAATATATCGTAGATTTTAAAACTATATGCCAAATTTTTAAATTCTTTCTAGTTAAAATGATTTGCGATATGCAAACACCAGCTTCAGCCATAAGCGTACCAACAGCAGCACCGTTTGCGCTAAATTGTGGAATTAAAATACTATTAGCAATCAAATTGATAATTGCTCCAGCGACTACTGACCATATAAAAATACTGTCGTATTTATACGGGATTAAATGTTGAGTTCTAACAACATTAGCTATTGCGAGGAACATGCAACTTGGCATCAAAATTTGCAGTAACATTACGCACGGTTCAAAACCCGGTCCATAATACCATGGCACAAAATCTTTAGCTATCGCCATAATACCAAAACACATAGCCGAAGAGATGAACATGGCAAAATACAATGACTTTTCAATATATTTTTTACTTTCAGTGTGGTTATTATTCGCAACTAGATTTGATATTTTTGGCATCATTACGGTGCCTAGTGATGTGATTAAAGCTAGTGGCACTTGAACA
The DNA here is from genome assembly GCA_017404795.1 of Candidatus Saccharimonadota bacterium. Classification (GTDB taxonomy): domain Bacteria; phylum Patescibacteriota; class Saccharimonadia; order Saccharimonadales; family Saccharimonadaceae; genus Nanosyncoccus. The sequence continues at coordinate 57,973 of JAFRBR010000004.1, forward strand.
AATTTTTCGGTACTTTCATAAAAGCCAACTTGTTCTAAGCTCGACATATTGCCTAGCATAATTTTATCCATCATTTTATATAAACTAATTGCAATAATTGGAATAAATAAAACTAAATTTGGTTTTAAATGCTTGATAGCGTCTCTAATTGGAACTCTGTGGGGCTTTACATCCTTCTTTAGATAAAACCATAAGACTAGTTGGCTAACTAATGATGCAAGAACATTTATCAATGCGTAAATTAAAACATCTTCTTTAGATTTAACGAATATAAATATTGAAAGCATAGATAGAATTTTGACAGTTGAGCTACGTAATGCGGTAAGTTTGAATTTTTCTAACCCAAAGAAAAGCCAATTGATATCAAAGGCCGCCGATACTACATATATTAGCATTACCCAAGTCATCAAATTATTAGATATAAATGTTGCATATATGATATACAGGGTAATCGCGAATACTGAAACTAAAACTTGCATAGTGTAGATTTCGGAAAAGACTTTGGATAATTTTTCTTTATCATCTCTCACACATGCAATGGTTCTATTGCCATAATTGTTTAAGCCTAACATAATAAATATTACAAAATAGTACGCAATAGCATGCGCATAGGAATATGAGCCAATTTCTTCTGCGCCTAGTACTCTAGCTATGTATGGGGTAGTGATTAATGGAATTATTAGCAGCAATATCTGATACAAACTGTTATATAGAAAATTTTTTTTAGTTGACGATATCTTCTTAGCCATGGAGTTCTCCTTCCGGAATAGAGCGCGTATCGTCATTGGATAAAAGAATGCAACATACGATTGTGAAAGCATAAATTCCCGATAGCACATAATTGTATGTCCCCATCACTGCGACGTAAGTCAAAAAAGTGGCTACATATATTGTTTTTAAGGATGGTGATTTGGCTCTCTTCTTATATGAAAAACCGATTATAGTACCGAGGATAATCGAAAAGAGAAAACACCCAAAATACCCACCTGAATTCATAAATTCAAAATATACCGTATAAAAGGCATTATAGTGGTCGGAGGAACCAATATCATGACCAGTTGTCAAATATTCATTCACTACAGAATGATCGAACATCAGACCAAAAGGAGCTAGAGTACGTTCTATAATTAAGCCGAGACCGCCTAGATATTTGAGTACTAGTGGAGAATCTTTAAGCGTCAAGCCGTTATTATGATCGTCATAATATGTAGAAAACATGTAATTCGAGCCGGAATAGTCCACTATTAAACTGTTTGCAGAATTTGAAAGAACGCCATTATTACCTGAAATCGATCTTACAGAAAAAGTTGCCAAAGCGGCTATTATCAATACGAGCGCGCTCCTAATCAATATTTTCTTCTGTTTTTTATTGAGTTTGATGCTTGAAAACAAGAAGAAAATGATTACAAAAATTACGACCTTTAGTATTTCAATCCGACTTTGCATAATAAGGATGAAAAATATAAAATTTAATATCGTAGCAATAGGTATTTTTTCTCCCCTGCAAAGCAATTTCCCAAAACGATACGTCAAATCAAAGAAAGCAAAGCCTCTGACAATGTATTGATAGAATACATAGATAAAACCATTAAAATATATTTTCGTGTAAGCGTCATCGCCATATCTCGTGCTATAGCTCATTTCACGAATTGAAGTGATTGAATAATGACCAGTAATTATTCCGATAAGCATATTTACAAAGATAATTAAAGACAGGATTAAGCAAATGATTCTAAAAACCTTAAAAAATAATTCTGAATTAAACCTGATTTTGTGTATCTTTTCTTTATTCTTTGAAACTTTAATAAAGCATCCTACAATAATAAATAAATCTAATAGCAATATATTGAGTTCTATAAATACAGAAGATTCTGGCGTGGGAATGCATTGCCCATAAAGCCCGAGTCGACCTAATATTAACCACAAGCTAAATACAAAATTGATAATTGATATAGGATTAAATGTCTTTTTAAAAAACACCGTACTAATAAAAATTAGCGCAATAATTAGAATTAAAAGAATTACAAAGAAAAGCATTTAACTAGTCCTCTCGTTTTTCATGCTAGTTAGTTCATGTTCTATTGTTTTTGTAAAACCATTCTGATAATCAAATAGCTCTTCAGTTAAAATTCTAATTTTATTAGTTATAGCTTGCGGTTTTTCAGCTTTATATATTTTTTCATAAAAATCTATAATTTTATCTATATTGATATAGCTTTCGTCGGCTGGAAGTTTTAAATAATATGGAAATTTAATATCATCCAATTCAGTCTTAACTGCCGAAATCACTGGCACTCCTCTAGCAACATATTCCTTACCTTTAAGTGAACTATTATAATAGACTCCTGACCTATGGCGACCAAGCGCATCCACAGCGATATCTGTCTCATCAAAAATTTTGTCTAAACCGTCGCCGGTTTTTGCGCCATGAAATATTATATTGTCCATATCTACCGAAAGCTTTTTTAAGTTATCAATTTCCTGACCGCCACCTACTACGTTGAGAATTATATGATAGTCGCCTTCGTATTCTTTTATCCCATTAATTAATCTATCAAGCCCATGCCAATACATAAAATTTGAAACACAAGTCAGCCGAATAGTATTTAGTATTAGTTTAAACTTTTCACTTCTTGGCTTAATTTCATTGTAATTGACACAATTAGACATCCTAATTGTAGGTATACCCCAAATAGCCTTATCATCAGAATAAGTTGCAATTCTGTCTACGACCTTGCTAAGATTTTTTTCGCAACGCACGCTCTTGACAATCATTAATCTTGAGAGTCCAGTATACTCTGAATGGAATGGATATGTTGGAATTTCTATAATGATAAAAATGCTAGGGTATAATCTTTTAACTTTTTTTAATACTTTGTAAAAATAAGTGGTCAAGGATGGTTTACGGATGTAAATATAGCGTGTATTTTTATTGGCTGGCTCAAGAATCTTTCCCCAACCCATTTCGCGATTGCTTTTTATAAACGGCAATAAAAACTTAATTTTTTCAATCGCATTATCACTAAAAACATAATTGATTACTTTTAGTTGACCTAAAGATTTCAAGCATTTTATTTGTTGTAAAATCTTTTTTTCTACACCAATACTTGCAGTGGTTCTATTTTTTGCTTTTTCGTAATAATAAATACCTTCCATTATCCATCAACTCCAAACTTAAAACCAAAAGCTTTTTCGGTGAATTTTTTAATACCAATTCTTGCATTAGCTGGAATACGTGCAACGACATTATTCCTGATATGGCGAATAGCAGATTCTTTGAATGATAAAACTGGTCGGTTATCAAAGTTTATTTCTGGATTATCTTTCTTTAATCTTTTGTAATTAATTGCATCCCATTCACCTTTGATGATGCCTGGAAGTAATCTAAAATAATTCTTTCTGACAATTAAATGTTTGTCGTAGTATTTATTAGTCTTTTTCTTTAAATAATATTCTTCAAAATCCAAATCATCCTTGAACTTTAAAAACTCTTCATTTAGATAATCATAACTTACGACAAAAGCCGTAAAATTATGACTATATCTATCCAGAGCGTTTATATATCTAAAATATTGATTGCATTTTTTTTCTTTCGTATACCCTTTTACGTATTTTAATGAACAATAATCTATATTGCTATTATCTATAGTATTTAAAAGATTCATTACGCTGGAGTTATTTATTTTTTTGCTAATAAACGCATCGCCTAAGAAACTGATATAGTATTTGCTTTTATACTCCTTTGATGCATCCACTAAACATTTAATCAATGAAGCATTCTTGCCGTTGTAGATGTTTTTTACTCCCTCTATCTTGATGTCCTCGCCGGTCATTGAAACCACTATTTCAAATTGACAGTCTGACCAATTCTTCCTTAATAATTTTAAAAAATTTGCAGTTATTTTACTGTACTTAGAATGAGTAGGTAAAACAATGATAAAATCATTGGCCATAATCATTCTCACCCTTTAAAGATTGTTTTTTTTCGCACACAACAATATTATTAATGTAATTCACGATGTTTGTTGCCGTAAAAAAACTCGCTACCAACGGATTAAAACGGTTAGCATCCCTATGCATCCGATAGTGATACTTCACTAAATGGGCTTTGCCGCCAGAACTAATACTCCCAGGACTACGATCATAAATCGCCAAAACTCCTGGATATTTCATCCCGTGGCGAACCTTCTTTAAGATCACGCACCAAAGCGCATAATCATTCCGCTTGGGCAAATTCGGTATTTCTACATGCCCCACCGCATCCTTGTCATACACCACCGTCAAGCATCCCACCGAACACCCAATCAACATCCTAAAATACGACATCTTCGCCGGACAAATCCTTCGTCTATATATTCTCCCCGTCACAATATCACAAATATCATAATCCCCGTACGAAAAAGCCACTTTATTTTTTTTCATAAACTCAATCTGCGTTTTTAGTTTATCTTTTCTCCAACAATCATCGCTATCCAAAAATGCTATATATTTCAAAGATGGATCTTCTTCGATTCTTTTTATCGCCAGATTCCTAGCCGCTGCCGCACCCCTATCATCTTTTAACTGAATCAAGTGAATTCGTTTATCCTCTTTGGCGAGTTTTTTTACTATTTCAACCGTCTTATCAGTAGAATGGTCATCTACCACAAAGACCTCAAAATCAGAATAGCTCTGCCCCATAACCGAACGCAAAGCTTTCTCAATAATTTCACCGCTATTATATGCTGGCATTACTATGCCAACTCTTGAATCCTTCTCGGTTGATTTTTTCTTTGTCATTTCGCAATTTTCCACACTACAAAATAATTTGTTCTCAATATATTTTACCACACAACCCCCCAAAAAAGCAATGAAGCTTATGCCAAATTCCACTCTAAATTTTAAAAAATAAAATAGACCCTACAAAGGGCCTATTTTATTAGTCCAGCAACCTGAAATTACCAGACCTTCACCAAAATCTCACCCCCCAGCCGGTTCTTTTTGGCTTCGCGCCCAGTCATCAAACCTTTGGAAGTAGACACAATGATCATACCACGTCCAGATTTCACCACCGGCAAATCATCCGCCGAAGAATACACCCGGCGTCCTGGCTTGGAAACCTTAGAAATCTCGTTAATCTTTGAAACCGTCCCCGGCTCAAAAATCACTACCTTCAGCATCCCTCGTGGCTCCCCCTCGATTACTTCGTAACCAGCAACGTAACCATTCTTGGCCAAGACCTCAATCACGCCTACTTTCAGCTTGGAGGTAGGAACTAAAATTTCATTTTTGCCGACCATCACCGCATTGCGAATCCGCGTCAATAAATCAGCAACTTGATCTGTAGATTGTAATGACATATTTCTCCTTTCTCCTACCAACTACTCTTTGTTACACCCGGAATTTCGCCTTTCGAAGCTTTTTCCCGGAAATTAATACGCGATAAACCAAATCGGCGCATATAACCACGTGGTCGACCATCCAACATGTCGCGATTCTTAAGCCGCGTCGGCGATGAATTACGCGGTAACTTCTGCAAACCCTCGAGGTCGCCTGCCGCCTTCAATGCCGCCCGCTTGTCTTTATATTTCTCATACATTTTTTGCCGCTTTTTGTCGCGGTAAACAGCAGATTTCTTCGCCATCTATTTACCCTCCCTTTCAAATGGCATTCCAAAGAGTTCTAGCAATTTCAAACTTCCTTCCTTTGAACCATTTTTAATAATAAACGTTACTTCTAGACCGTGCAAAACGCTCGCGTCCTCAAAAGTAATCTCTGGGAACACCGTCTGCTCCTTGATGCCTAGGTTGTAATTACCTTGTTGATCAAAAGCCGCCCGACTCACCCCGTGAAAATCCCTTACGTGCGGCAAAGCCACATTAATCAACCGGTCCACGAACTCATACATCTTATCATTACGCAAAGTCACGAGATAGCCAATCGGCGCGCCCATGCCTTTCCGAATCTTAAAAGTCGCGATCGATTTCTTGGCCAGCCTCGAAGTCGGTGCTTGACCGGTAATCTTACCCAGCGTCAACGCTACCGTCTCGGTAAACCGCTTGTCTTCACGCTTTTTACCTACGCCACAGGATACCACCACCTTCTTTAGCTCTGGCACCTGGTTGATATTAGCCAAATTAAGTTCCTTGGCTAGTTTCGCCTTAAACTCTTTATTATAGAGCTCTTTAAGGCGTGGTTGTGCTTTAGCGTCAGCTTTGACTGGCTTTGCGACCGGTTTTTCAGCCGGTTTTTCAGTCGGTTTTGCAGCAGTCTTAGCCGTAGCTTTAGCAGCCGTTTTCTTTTCCGCCATTACTTAGCTCCTTTCTTATCTGTCTTCTTGGCAGCTTTTTTCTCAAATTTTGCCGCTTCGACCAGCTTCAAATTCGAAAAATCAATTCCCACATGCACCGTCTTCTTGCCTCCAGCCGGATTGAACTGAGTTTTCTTCATATGGCGCTCGACCAACCCAATCCCCTCAAGGCAGGCCTTGCCAGCTTTGCGGTCAATCCCAACGATTTTTGCAGTTTCGCCCTTGTGGCTACCAGCAATCACCGTCACTTTGTCGTTAATTTTCAATCCTTTTGCCATTTTAGAGTACCTCCGGTGCTAAACTGATAATCTTCATAAAACCCTTTTCGCGTAGCTCTCTAGGAATCGGGCCAAACACCCGCGTACCCTTTGGCGTCTTGTCGTCATTGACTAACACTGCGGCGTTTTCGTCAAACCGAATAGTCGAGCCATCTGGCCGGCGAATCGGCTGACGGGTGCGGACAATCACTGCTCGCACAATCGCCTTCTTCTTGACGTTACCGTTAGGCGTTGCTTCCTTCACCGAGCAAGTCACAACGTCACCTACCCGAGCATAACGCGCCCTAGTGCCACCCAGTACCCGGATTACTCCGAGCTCCTTAGCGCCACTGTTATCGGCTACTTTTAATCTACTTTCTTGCTGTATCATTTATGCGTCCTCCCCTTCAGCAGCCTTAGCCTTCTTTTCGGCTTCTACCTCTGTTTTATCGGAACTTTTAGACGCGCTAGCTTCAGCAGCTTCAGCCTTTTCAGCCTCAGCCTTCTCCGCCGCCCTTCGCGCCTTTGCCTCGGCATCTGCTCCGACCTTTTCAGCTTCATAGGCCTTGTTTACATCTTCTTTTAGCTCTACTGAGCCTCGCGACTTCTCTAATACCTTAACCAAGGTATAAGCCTTAGTCTTAGAAATCGGCCGGCTCATCGCAATCTGCACTCGGTCCCCCACATGCGCCTCATTCTTGGCATCATGTGCCGTGTATTTCCGAGTCTTGGAATACTGTTTCCGATAAAGAGGATGCGTTTCTCTACTCACGATAGAGACGGTAATGGTCTTATCGCGCTTGTCAGAAGTCACGGTTCCAATCAAAGTGTGTGCCATCTTAAAACTCCTCCTTCTTAATTATTTTACATTTCACCGGCAACTTGTGCGAAGCCAACCGGAGAGCCTCTCTAGCCTGCGCTTCGGTCACATCGGCAATCTCAAACATTACCGTACCTGCCTTCACCTTTGCTACGTAAAACTGCGGCTCACCCTTACCAGAACCCATTTTCACATCTAACGGCTTCTTACTAACTGGTGTATGTGGGAAAATCCGAATCCAAATTTTACCACCCCGCTTCACATAACGGGTAATCGCCTGACGAGCCGCCTCAATCTGGCGCGCCGTTATTCGCTCATTATCTAGCGACATCAGGCCAAATTCACCAAATGCCACTGTATTACAACGCGTTGCGATACCTTCGTTTTTGCCTTTGCGCACCTTGCGATGCGGAACTTTTTTCGGTACTAAAATTGCCATCTTACTTTTCCCCCTTATAAATCCAAACTTTTACACCGACAATCCCGGCAATCGTCTGAGCATGATGACAGTAAAAATCAATATCCGCCCGAAGCGTATGTAGAGGCACCGACCCCTCAATAAACTTCTCGCGCCGGCTCATTTCTGCGCCGTTCAGCCGTCCTGCTACCTCAATACGCACCCCCTTAGCGCCGGCATTCATTGACGACTGCAAAGCCATTTTTACTGCTCGACGGAAATTCATCCGCTTGCCCAGCTGAAAACCGATATTTTCAGCCACTAGTTTAGCGTTTAATTCTGGTTTCTTCAACTCTTCGACATTAATTCTAATCGGCCCCTCTACGATTTTTTCGAGTTGCTTCTTTAATTCATTGATCCCCGACCCCTGTTTACCAATCACGGCACCTGCCTTCGCAGTTAAAATCGTAATGGTTGTCAGGTTGGCCGAACGCTCAATATCAATCCGCGCAATCGTCGGACGCGCCTTAAATCGCTCCTCAATCAGCTTGCGGATTTGGTCATCTTCGCGTAGCCAATGACGAAAATCGCTCTTGCGGGTAAACCACTTCGAGGACCAGTCTTTGCTTACTTGAAGACGGTAAGAGATGGGATTAACCTTCTGACCCATATTACTTTTTCTCCTTCGCTTCTACCTCTGTTTTTGCGGACTTTTCAGACGCGCTTTTTTTGGCGTCTTTTTTGTCCTCAAAGGCAGTCTTCTTTACTTTCTCTTCGCCTGCGACCTCAACAAAAATGTTGGACGAAATCTTCTCATACGGCAATGCGCGACCCCTAGAAGCGGGCTTATAGCGTCGCATTCTAGTGCCACTAGTTACAAAAATCCTCGCAATCCGAATCGTCTTCGGATCAATCGAAACTTTGTTATTGTTTAGCAAATTCGCATTAGCCGATTCTACGGCCTTCAAAACTGCTCTTGCCGCCTTGCGGGGTGTATGTTCCAAAATCACTACCGCATCCGCTACATAGCGATCCCTCACTAAGCTAGCCACAATATTGGTCTTGCGTGGCTGGGAATCAACACCCTTGGCGTATGCATGTGCAAAATGTGTCTCTGCCATTTTTTACCCCTTTCCTTTCGCGGCCGCGGCTTCGGCAGCCTTCTTACCACCGTGTCGGCGGAATTTACGAGTCGGCGCAAATTCACCCAATTTATGACCGACCATGTTTTCCGAAATATAAACCGGCACATGAACTTTGCCGTTGTGCACAGCAATCGTCCGCCCCACCATTTCTGGCGAAATAGTCGAAGCCCTGGCCCAAGTTTTTATCACGGTGCGGTCTTCCGACGAGAGAGCAGCGACTTTTTTGGCTAGTTTATAGTCTACAAACGGACCTTTTTTCAAACTCCTAGACATCTCTATCTCCTCTTTCCTTCGTGGCGACTGCGCACGATCATCTTATTAGTTTTCTTGTTTTTGCGAGTACGGTACCCTAACGTCAATTGACCCCATGGTGTTCTCGGCGCCTTACCAGAACCGTGCCGACCACCGTCACCACCACCGTGTGGGTGATCTACCGCATTCATCACGACACCACGTACTGTCGGGCGGATACCCTTACGGCGTTTCCGACCGGCCGAGCCAATTTTTACATTCTGATGTTGCAAATTCGACACTGTGCCAATCGAGGCCTCACAAGCGGTCAAAACCTTCCGCACCTCGCCCGATGGCATCTTCAAGGTAGCATATTCGCCTTCTTTCGCCATCAACTGAGCCTGAGCACCAGCCGCGCGCACCATCTGAGCGCCCTTACCTGGATTTAGCTCAATCGCGTAAACAAAAGTACCAACTGGGATATTTTCAAGTGGCATCCGGTTGGAAGTCTCCACCTCTACCTCTTTACCAGTCTTGAATTTAGTCCCCTTAGTCATCTTGGTATCGGCAATTACGTAATAATACACACCTTTTTCGTCTTTCACCCGTGCAATCCGAGCCGAACGATTTGGATCGTACTCAATCTCTTCCACGGTAAAAGTCAAATCTCGTGGCAATTTATAAGTAATTATCCGATAGTGGCGCTTTACTCCGCCACCACGATGTCGCACTGTAATGCGACCTTGGTTATTTCTACCCGCTCGCTGCTTCTTACTAGCCAGCAAAGACTTCATCGGCTTCTTTGTCGTAATCTGATCAAAATCCTGAGTTGTCTTACCACGCTGAGCCGGAGTCATGGGGCGATATTGCTTAATAGCCATTACTTCTTCTCCTTACCTGCATTCTTGTCCGCCTTTTCCGCTTTTTTAGTAGCTTTTTCAGCTGCTTTTTCTAGCTTCTTGGCTTCCTTTGCGCTGGTTTTATTAGTTTTCTTAGGCTCTTCCTTCGCCGTATCTTCGTCAAATACCCGAATCGAATTACCCTTCTTTAGTCTCACATAAGCAAACTTCTTGTCTTGGCGATAAGTCGTGCCTGGATAAGCGTGCTTACCCCGACTAAACCGCGTCTTCTTGCCCTTACGAATCATCGTCCGGACATCCGTCACCGTCACATTAAACTCTTCTTCTACCTGCCTCGCAATCGCTTGCTTGCTCATCGACTTCTTCACCGGAAAAACATAAATCCGGTTGGTCTGCTCTAAATAGCTCTTCTCGGTAGCCCTTGGCTCCAACATGTTTAACTTAATTCCTGCTTCTTCTGCCATTTTACTTCTCCTCTCCCTTTAGCCACTTAGTCGCCACCTTCAAAGCCGCATCAGAAAACACAATCGCATCCGCATTCATAATGTCAAACACATTGAGATAAGTCGCTCGTACCAATTTGACATTAGGCAAATTATTGGTTGAACGTAGAACCTCTGGGGTCTTTTCGTTTGCTACTGCTAGCACGTTCTTGCCCTCGAGCTTCAAATCTTTCAAAATTTTAACTGCATCCTTAGTTTTGCCAGTTAGCTTAGCCGGCGTTTCTAACACAATCACGGCCTTATCGGCATTTTTCATCGAAAGCGCCTGGCAAACTGCCTGCCGCTTGGCTTGCTTACTAATCTTCTTGGTGAAATTCTCTTCACCAGTGCGACCAAACGCCACTCCACCATGTCGCCAAATCGGGTTCCGAGTGGAGCCAAATCGTGCTCTACCGGTACCTTTTTGCCGCCAAGGCTTCTTGCCACCACCCCGGACTTCGCCTCGCTTCAAAGTTTTAGCGTGGCTCGAACGTGAATTTGCAAGATACGCATCGTAAGCAAGTTTCACGAGCTCGTGGTTTTCAACCTTTAGACCAAAGATATCTTTATCTAACGTAGCCATATTACTCCTTTCCCTCCAAACTTACGATTCCTTTTCTCGGGCCAGGCACCGCGCCTTTGAGGCCAATCAAATTTTTCTCCGCGTCAATGTAGGCTACTACCAGATTCTTCACCGTCACTTGTTCGTGACCCATCCGACCTGGCATTTTCTTGCCTTTCCAGACTTTCTGCGGATACATCGAACCAATCGACCCGACTCGCCGGATATTTCCCTTAAAGCCGTGCGTATTACGCGATTCGATAAAATTGTGTCGCTTCACCGTACCAGCAAACCCTTTACCTTTGCTCGTACCGGTTACTGCTACTTTGTCGCCTAGTTTAAAACTGTTGACATCTATCTTGTCGCCCAGTTTCATCCCCTCTGGAATTTCCTCTACGCGAAATTCTTTCAGGACCTTAGGACTGTTGTTTTCGCCGGCTTTCTTAGCGTGGCCAGCGACCGACTTGCTCAGATTCCGACTCGTACCATATCCCACCTGCACAGCGTTATAACCATCAGTTTCGATGGTTTTAATCTGAGTCACCGTGCAAGGGCCAGCTTCGAGGATAGTAACCGGAGTCACCACACCGTCGTCACCGATGATCTGAGTCATACCAATTTTGGTGCCGAGAATGACTTGCATCCTATTCCTTTCGTTTAATATTTACTCTTACTGGCAAAAACCAGTACTCCACGCGCCCCTGTAAGGCACAATTCGTGCATTTTGCCTCTGTACACCAAGCAAAATTACACTATTAAAACTAGACTTTTAGGTCGGTTTCCCCTGTCGGCTCACGGATCGCTTAAGACGCTCACTTCCACCAAACATCGGACCTCTCCTTGTGTCTAGATATAACACCTCTATTGTAGCACAAAAACTCCCTCTTGCCAACCCCTATTTTCCACTTTTTTTGTCAACACTTTCATAAACGTGGGGTTGACTTTTCAATTAGTGTGCGGTAGAATCAAATCAGTTTTGGTTTTACTTCTGCTTCTTAGCAGGAGTAATTTTTAGTTTAATCGTAGCTTTTATATCTTCGATTTCAACGTCCATAAACCTCCTTTCTTCTGCTCGCTCTTAATTTTTAATCTATCAACCCCACGCCGTCACCCTAGCACAAAGAATCAAAAACTTCAACCCCCCCACCTATCCACCCCTGTTTCTCCAAAATTCCCAGGGCATGGAAAAGGACGCCCGGAAAAGGGTTGAAATGTCCTTTTCCTTCGGCGCCCTTACCTTGCGACGAGAAAAAGCCCAAGCTCACTTAGCCTTTCGCGGATCCTATCCATCTTTTTTGGACCCAATCCACGAATAGATGAGACATCTTTTTCGGAATACCGCATTAAATCACCAAGCGTTCCAATGTTTGCCCGAACAAGCGCTAAATAAAAGCCATTAAGCCCATCTCCCTTTACTTTAAAGAGATCGCTAGAAGAACCAAAGGGAGGTCCGTAAAACGACCCATAAAGCGGGATCTTCCGCCAATCATCAACTCCTGCTTTTTCGCACAACTCCCGAAGCGCATCATTAATGGGATCGCCATCATCATACCTATATCCGATGCCGATTTCCTCTGTTGCTTCGCCTTCATCGGCAGTCGTAACCACTACATCCGCATCGCAATACTCCCGAAGTGCATCCAAAAAAGCTTTCGCTTCCCCTTGCATTTCATCTACGCTGTCAGCTTCAAATTCCGCAGTTACCTTAATCATTCCTAAAACCTTCTTTCTCTCAAGCCACTTTCTTAAAGTCCTATTCCCACGCACCCCTAGAGGCACGAAAAATCAATTTATACCCTAATTATAGCACAAACGGAATAAAAAGTCAATAGTAACACCACAAAAAATGAAAGCCCCGGAGGACAAACACCTCCAAAGGGGGTTGCCCACTGAAGGAGTTGAATAAATAGAAAGTTTACTTTCTATTCTGAAACGACGTCCAGCGGACGCCTCGGAGGGGTTGACTTTTCAATTAGTGTGCGGTAGAATCAAATTAGTTTTGGTTTTACTCTTCGCGTTTGCGAGGAGTAATTTTTAGTTTAATCGTAGCTTTTATGTCTTCGATTTCAACTTCCATAAACCTCCTTTCTTCTGCTCGCTCTTAATTTTTAATCTGTCAACCCCACACCGCCACCCTAACACAAGTCATTCAAAACTTCAACCCCTCACCTATCCACCCCTGTTTTCATAGCTACACTTCAAACAGCAAAAAGGCCGCGACCAGGCGCGACCTTTTAGTAGTACGTTGAAACAGGTTGTAATAAAGGCCAAATAGCAAGCTACCACGAAACGTAAACGTCCAAATTGCCATAGCCGGAACCACTATCATACACCACCGCAGTACCACCCCCAAAGGGGACATCAACTACGGTACCTTTTGGCAAATCATCGGAGGCGATGCAAATATTACTATCGCCATCGACCACATAGCCCTCATCATCCACATGGCGACCAGGGATATCTAGCTCGCCACCAGGCAACACATTTTCCGAATACCAAGTGTACGAAAAGCCGCTACCATCGTCATAGTCATATCCACCAGAGAACATAAAGTCCCCGCCAGAATGCCAAGCATCATTAAGGTTAGCATTATAGTAGCCACTCCCGTCATACGGAACCAGCACTTGTTCGCCACTCTCACTGTAGTCCTCATAGTACCAAACCCCGCCATCGCCGACAAAAACATTCTCTTCCGGCCAAATCTCCTCTCCGTCTTCCACGCCGTCATCCGTAATTACTTCTTCCGATATGGGCAAAACCTCAATCGGCGGCACATAGACAGCCTCTCGAACCTCCAACATCGGCGGTTCACTTCTGGTGTCCACGTAAGCGTCATCACCACCATAAGCCAACTTCACAAAGATAGCCAACTCTATAAAAACAATGGCAAATATCACAATCATAGTGCGTTTCAGTGCCGTATTCTGCATTTTTCCGCCTTTCTTCAACACATCTCTATTTCACACTACCTGTTAAAACTACAATGGGTCATCAAACCCATTCGCCTAATTGTATCACACTTAAGCTATTTTGTCAATGGTCACCCCTTAACCGCCCCCCTAAACTCGCAACTATTACCCCTCCAAATACGCCTCTATAAACCCCTCTAGCTCTCCATCTAGCACCTTATCCGGCTCCTTCGACTCATACCCCGTCCGAGTATCCTTCACTAATTTATAAGGCTGCAACACATAATTCCGTATCTGTTGCCCCCAGCCCGCCGACTCTCCTGCCCGCAATTCACCAATCGTATCTGTATGTTGCTCCAGCTGCATCTGCACCAATTTACCCCTTAAAATCTCCATTGCCTTCTCTCTATTTTGTATCTGTGAACGCTCATTTTGAATCGCCACTACCGTCCCTGTTGGCAAATGCGTAATCCTCACCGCCGAATCTGTAGTATTCACCCCCTGACCCCCGTGCCCCCCAGAGCGGTACACATCCACGCGCAAATCCTTCTCATCAATCACCACATCTGTATCCGCCGCGATTCTCGGCAAGACTTCTACCAAAGCAAACGACGTCTGTCTCAGATTGTTCGCATTAAACGGCGACAATCGCACCAACCGATGCACCCCATGTTCAGATTTCAGCCACCCATAAGCATTCGGACCAGAAACCTCATACACTGCAGTCTTTATCCCCGCTTCTTCCCCTGTCACCCGCTCCAAACACGCCACCTTAAACCCCTTTTTCTCACAAAACCTCAGATACATCCGCTCTAACATCTCCGCCCAATCCATCGCCTCCGTCCCCCCAGCCCCAGAGGTAATCCTCAAAATCGCATCCCCAGAATCATATTTCCCCTTAAACCCCAGCGCCTTCTTGAGCTCCGCAAAATCAACCTCCATCCCTGTAATTTGCCCGGCAATTTCCTCCTTCAAATCTTCATCCGCCAACGCCATTAATTCCTTCAAATCATGAATCTGCGTCCTTAACAGCTCCCACGGCTGCGCCTCATCGTTCAATCTAGCCAACTCTTGATTGGCCGCTGTCGCCCTCTCTACATCCTTCCAAATTTCCGGCTCCGCCACCTCTGTTTCTAGCTCTGAAACTCGCGCCACCTTCTCCGCCACCCCCAACCTCTCATATACCTTCAAAAACTCCCCCTCTAACTCCAGCAATCTCTTCTCTATTTCCTGCATACCACCATTATAACACACCCATAAGCCCAAAACGCCCCACGGTTGACTTTTTATCAAAAAATGGTAAAATTTACTCAGTGAGTACATAGTTTTTCAGCTAATACCCAAGTATCCTTATAGAGAAAGGTGCCTCAAATGGTCGATATCGAAATCAAAATCACCATCGACAGCGTCAAAGAGCTCGATTCAGCAACCACCACTTTTATAAAGTCCCTAGCCAAGGAGTGCAAAACCATCAAAATTAAATCTTCCGCCAACCAATCAGCAACCGGCGCCACCGCTCAAAAGCGAAAAACGCCCCTTCGATCCCTCAAATCGTTCGGACTTTCGACCCTCTCAATAAACTGTCTTAAAAACCACCACATCAACTACGTGGAAGATATTGTGAGTTTTACCCCCAATAACCTACTCGAAATCCGACATCTCGGCCCTCAGAGACTCAAAGAGCTTCTAATAGCAATCCAAAAATGGCAAGAAATCAATCCCAATCCAGAGGTCAAAAAATGGTTAAAGCGCTATGAATACAAAATAAATCTACTCTAGCCCTTTCTTGTACCTTAAATTAGCCCCTTTAAGGGGCTAATTTTTATGCAAAATGCAAAAACACCTCCAAGCCAAATTTTGCCCTCCCCGCCAAAATATGTTAAAATATAAAAATGAATATTTGGCAAGAGCTACCTAAACCATTTCTCGTATTAGCCCCCATGGAGGGCGTGACGGATATTATTTTTCGTCAAGTTATCGCTCATGCCGGACGACCAGATTTATTTTTCACTGAATTCACCAATGTATCTAGCTACGCCTCTGAAAAAGGTCGCGCCAACGCTCTAGAACGGCTACAAATTACTCCTACCGATAAACCTATTATCGCCCAAATCTGGGGCAAAGACCCTGCACATTTTGCGGAAACTGCCGAGGCGCTCGAATCACTCGGTTTTTCAGGGGTAGATTTAAACTTCGGCTGTCCCGACAAACACGTCAATAAAGCCGGTGGCGGCGCCGCCATGATTCAAAATCCCAATCTCGCCACAGAATGCTATCAAAATGCCAGAAAATCCACCAATCTCCCCGTTTCCATCAAAACTCGCCTCGGCTGGAATAAACCCGAAGAATACCAAGAATGGCTCTCCACCCTCTTGAACCAACACCCCGCTGCCCTCACCGTCCACCTCCGTACTAAAAAAGAAATGAGCAAAGTCCCCGCCCACTATGAACTAATTCCTGAAATTGTCAAGCTCCGTACCAAACTCTCTCCCGAGACTATACTTGTCGTCAACGGCGATATTAAAGACAAAACTCACGCTCTAGAACTACACCGACAGTATCCAGAAGTAGACGGCTTTATGATCGGCCGTGGCGTCTTCGCTAACCCCTACTGCTTCACCTCTCACGCCCCTACCCGCGAGGAATTGATGGAGCTTTTAAAACTGCATTTAAACTTATATGAAAAGTCTGCATTTTTCGCAAATATTGAGGAACGTAAAGGCAAAATCTTTGATTTTGCCGCCGAAGGGGCAGAGCGAGATGATATAATCGAAGATTATCATCTCGCGAAGCTTCCGAAATATTGCGAAAAATGCAGGCATATTCCTTACGAAAGCCTCAAACATTTCTTCAAAATCTACATCAACAACTTCCCCGGCGCCAAGGATTTACGCGCCAAACTCATGGAAACCCACTCTCTTCCCGAAGCTCGTGCTATAATAGAATCATGAGAATCGCACTACTAGGCTACGGCAAAGAAGGCCAAGCCGCCGAAAAATACTTCAAGAACAAATATAAAGACGCTACTTTTGATATTTTTGAAAACGAAACCCCAGAGCAGCTTAGGGCCCGAGATTATTCAGCCTATGATATAATACTGCGCAGCCCCTCTATCCCACCCCTACGCTTAGAGAACGAATCCAGCCTTACCCGCTATTTCTTTGCTCATTGTCCCTGTCCGATTATCGGTGTTACCGCCACCAAGGGTAAAGGCACTATCTGTTCTTTTATTAAATCGCTACTCGATGCCGATGGCCAAGACGCTTATCTGGTCGGCAACATCGGTACCCCTGCTATCGAAATCTTGGACGACCTCCAGCCCACCTCTATTGTCGTCTACGAAATGTCCAGCTTCCAGCTCTGGGATCTAGAGAAATCCCCATTTGTTGCCGTTATTGGCCAGTTAGAGCCCGACCACCTCAATGTGCATGAAGATATGGTTGATTATCTCGGTGCCAAAGCCAATATCACCAAACATCAGACCGCACAAGATTACCTCGTCTACTATTCCAAAAATCTCGAAACAGTCAAAATCGCCAAAACTAGCAAAGCCCAGAAAGTCCCCTATCCCTTCGAAACCCCAACAGACGTCAAAACCGCAGTCAAACTCCCCGGCAACCACAATCAAGAAAACGCTATGGCCGCTATAGCTGCCGTAGCCTGCTACAAAAATATATCACCAGATGAATATTTAGCCGCTAGCGCCAAACAAATCAAACAGGGGTTGAGCAATTTTAAGGGTCTTCCTCACCGTCTCGAATTCATCCGCGAATTAAACGGCATCAAATATTACGATGACAACTTCTCCACCAACCCCTCTTCTACTCGGGTAGCCATTAACTCCTTCCCTGATAATCCCTTAGTCATCATCATCGGCGGCCGCGACAAGACCGACAACCAAGATCTCCCCGAAATCTACGAGCTCCTCCAAGCCAAAAACATCAAAAAAATCATCCTCCTCGGCGAATCTGGCCACGCCCTCGCCGAGAAATATCAAGATGGCCGCTTCACGCTAGCCGAATCTCTCGAGGAGGCCGTTAATCTAGCCAAAAACACCGCCGAGCAAATCGCCCTAGATACCTCTGCTAATTCTCCTGTAGTCCTCATGTCCCCCTCCGCCGCCTCGTTTGATATGTTTAAGAATGTTTACGACAGAGGGAACCAGTATAAAATTCTAGTTGGCAATTTATGAGCATTTGACAAACCCGGTTAATTTTCACAACTTTTCCTCATCCGAGACGAGTAAAGTCGCCGAGCGAGTCTTTTAAGACGAGCGAGCTGGCGACTTGATCGAGGCGAGGATTGAGTGAAACGTTGTAAAAATTAACACGGCGTGCAGTCAACCGCGAATAAATTACCAACTAGAAGTTTAACCTATTCTCTAGTTCAGAAATAAACGCTTTTTCCACGCTCGACACTGCCGCAAACCCTTTAATTCCTGACCCCGCAAATTCCCTAGCTAGCTCAATCATCTTGAATTTATCAATCGACTTAATCAAATTCGGCATTGTATCATACCGCTGAATCATCCCATTTGTAAAATATCCTTCCGCATAATAATCCGCAATCTGTGCCGGTGTCTGCGCCCCCATCTGGAATCGCCCCAGCGCATACGATTTTGCCGCTAAGAAATCCATGTCCAAAATCTCACCATTTAAGGCCCGCATCAGCTCCAACTGAATCAAATCAAATAGCGCCTCGGCATTTTCTACATTCACTTCCCCGTCAAAATCCCAATAAGTACTCGTCGCATTCGCCGCCACCGACGATCCCATCCCATACACTAACCCTCGCTTCCGCGCCGCCCCAAAAATCCGCGAATTAGTCGTCCCATTCAAAATATGATTCAAGCAGTTCATCGCAAACACCTCGTCCGGCTCCAAATGCCTCGGTGTCACCAGCGAAAACCCAAAGGTAATGTTCGACGCGTCCTTCCGCCGAATAGAAACCGCCTCCGAGGAATGTAAATCCGCCACCGGTATCTCAAATTCCCGCCCCTCCTTCAAATCCCATTCCTCCAGCATGTGGATCAGCTGCTTACGTCGTCCTTTAATCCGCCCAGCGATAATAAACCGCATATTGTGCGCCGTATGCGTTCGCCGATAATGCTCCCGGATGTCCTTAAGCTCAATATTTGGAATAGTTTTAATCCGCTCCGACAAATCCAAAATATCCTCCCCCACCGCCTGCTGCACCCTCGGCCAGAGCAACCGATAATAATCATTCATGTAACCCGTCAACTCCGAACGCACATTCGCCTTCTCGCTCTTCAGCTCCTCCTCATTAAACCGCGGCTCTGTAATTGACACTTTCTGCAATTCCATAATCCGCTCCCACTCAAAATCCGCACACTCCGTCTCATAACACACCGAAATATCCGAGGTCCAAGCATTATGATAAGCTCCGTTCTTCGTAAATTCCGCCTCAAAGGCCTGCTCATCTTTAAACTTTGCATTCGCCCCAAAAGCCAAATGTTCCACCACGTGTGGGATTTCGTAGACATTTTTATTCTTGGCATACATCATCCCCGCCCGGAATTGCACCCTCGTAGACATCACGCTCGCCCCTGGGATATCAATAAATAGCCCTCTAGATCCGTTTTTTAGTTTTACCTCCTCGACTGAATGTTTCATCTTTTAACACCTAAACTATTGACTTTTTATTCCGCTTATGGTATAATTAAACCATCGGGATTATTTCCGCTTCCTTTTGGATTTCTTCTTCTTGCCAGATTTACTAGATTTACCAGAGCTTTTCTTCCTAGTGGCCGACCGCCGCTTGGGCGCTCCGGTCTTTTTCTTAAACTCCTCATCCATGTTTTTCTCGCCCGCCGAAATCTCATTTACTCCCCGCTCAGTCTGAGACTCTGCCATCTTAGTTAGCTCTGACTCGTATTCCTCACCATCTGTAGCGTTATCTGCCGCCGCCTCTGATGGCGTCACCGTTAGCAGTATCTTCATCACTTCCTCACGCAAATTCCTCTGCAATCCATCAAACAACTTCTGCGACTCACTCCTGTATTCTACCAGCGGATCCCGCTGACCCACCGAACGCCAGTGAATCCCCTCCCTCAAATGTTGCATGTTTTCTAGGTGCTGCATCCACAAAATATCTAGCACCTTGAGGTATACTTCGCGCTCCACTTTGCGCATCGTTTCCGCGCCAAATTTCTCCTCTTGCTTCTTATAAGCCTCTTCCACCGCTTCTAACGCCACCTTGTATCGGTCCTTTTCTTTGCGCTTCAGGCCAATTTCGTGAATCAAATCCTCATCAATCGTCGGAAACGCCGCCTTAAACTCCTCGTCAAACTTCTTGTTTACTCTCGACGAAAACTCCGTCAACATCTCTACTTCTTCGCGCATCAACCGGTGGATTTCGGGATAAATATCATCCCCTTCCAAAATCTTCCGCCGGATCATATACACCACCTTACGGTGCCGGTTAATCACGTTGTCATACTGCACCACATTCTTCCGTGAGTCAAAGTTAAACCCTTCAATCCGCTTCTGCGCCGCCTCCAAAGTCTTGGAAATCGACCGCGTCTGAATCGGCATATCGTCATCCACCCCTAGACGCGACATCAAAGTCTTTACCCTATCCCCCTGGAAAATCCGCATCAGATCATCCTCGCAACTCACAAAGAATTGAGTCGTGCCTGGATCACCCTGCCGACCACCTCGGCCCCGTAGCTGATTATCTACCCGCCGCGAATCATGCCGCTCCGAGCCAATCACCACTAAACCACCTAAATCTGCCACGCCCTCGCCTAATTTAATATCCGTCCCCCGCCCCGCCATGTTAGTAGCCAGCGTAATCGCGCCCTTTTCGCCCGCCTTGGCAATAATCGCCGCCTCACGCTCGTTATTCTTGGCGTTCAAAATCTCATACGGCAGCCCAAACTGCTCCAAATACCGCGCAATCTCCTCGTTGTTAGCGATCGAGCCCGACCCTACCAGCACCGGCTGACCTTTTTCGTGATATTTCTTAATTTCCTCAGCAATCGCCTTTAATTTAGCTGATTTAGTCTTGTAAATCAAATCGTCTTTATCCACCCGAGCAATCGGTTTGTTGGGTGGAATTTGAATCACATCTAGCGCATAAATCTGCTGGAACTCCTCCGCCTCTGTAAACGCCGTCCCTGTCATCCCCGACAGCTTCTTGTATAGCCGGAAGAAATTCTGGAACGAAATCGTCGCTAGCGTCATCGACTCCTGCTTTACCGCCACTCCCTCCTTAGCTTCAATCGCTTGGTGCAGACCCTCATTATAGCGTCGCCCCTGCATCAGTCGCCCGGTGTGCTCATCTACAATCAACACTTCACCCGAGTTGGTCACTACATAATCTTTGTCCCGCTTAAACACAATCTCTGCCCGAATCGCCTGATTCAAATGATACACCAACCGCGTATTCTTAGTCGAATACAAAGTCTCTACCCCTAAGAGATTCTGCACCTTCTCAATGCCAGCATCCGTCAAAGTCACCGAGCGTCTCTTTTCGTCAAATACATAATCATCTGGCGTGAGCCGCGCTGCTACCTTGGCAAATTGATAATAACTCTCTGGATTATCTCCCGCTGGCGCCGAGATAATTAGCGGCGTCCTCGCCTCATCAATCAAAATCGAATCCACCTCATCCACAATCGCAAAATTGAGCTCTCTCTGACGCAAATACTGCACCTCACTCGTCATATTATCCCGCAAATAATCAAACCCAAACTCGTTATTCGTCCCGTAGGTAATATCCGCCGCGTAAGCCTCCTTCCTAGTGCAGGGCTTCAAATGTCGAAACCGTTCATCATCGTGCTCCTCGTTCTCATAATCTCGGTCATAAATAAACGACGCCTGGTTAATAATCACCGCAACCGAAAGCCCCAGAAAATCATAAATCGGCCCATTCCAACCCGCATCCCGCTGCGCCAAATAATCATTTACCGTCACCACGTGCACCCCACGGCCCGTCAAACCATTGAGATAAGCCGGCAACATCGCTACCAAAGTCTTACCCTCGCCAGTCTTCATCTCTGCTACCGCCCCTTCATGCAAAACCATCCCCCCAATTAACTGCACATCATACGGCCGAAGCCCCATAATCCGCTTCGACGCCTCTCTAGCCACCGCAAACGCCTCTGGCAATAGTTCATTCAAAATCTTCGTGTCATCCAGCGGTTTCTTGCGTTTTTTGGCTTTTTTGGGCTTTTTCCCCTGTTTAGCGGAGTTTTTCGACGCGCTTTCTTCCCGCTCGGCCTCTCTTTCTACCTCTTTCAGAGCCTTGCGAATTCGCTCCCGAAACTTTTCCGACTGCTCCGCCAGCTCCTCGTCGCTCATTTTTTCATACTTAGGCTCTAACTTATTAATCTCTTGTGCTCTCTTCCACAACCGCTTCAAAATCTTCTTCTGCGCGTCTCCAAATACCCCCTGCAAAAATTTCGTCAGCGCCGTTCGGTCGGCCAACTTATCGGTCGGTTTTTTCTCTTTCCGCACTCTTTTTACGGGCTTATTTTTCAGTTTAGCAACTTTCCTCTCGGCAGTTTTCTTACTGTCTGTATCTTTTTTCGCCATATAACTCCAATCTACCCCCTATTGTATCACATTATTTGCGCCTAATAAAGAGGTTCTTTAAACTCTTTTTCTGGCGATGTGGTTGAACCTCCAATTTATACCGCCGAATCTGCCCCGTGAGCTTGGCTTCAACCAAATCCACCCCTGCAAACACGTTCGAACACTCATCTTTGGCCGCAATCACTTTGCCTCCAGTCGTCTCCATCGTCACGGCAATTTCGTATTTATCATTCTTGCTCTTGCTAATTTCCGCCACGGTCACTTTCATGATCACGTCTTTTTTGGCTCCTCGTGGCAAATACCGGTCCAATTTCCCTAGCCGCTTTTGCACATACTTCTTAAACGGCTCGTCAATTTTGTAGCCCTTACCACTCATTTCAATTTTTTCAATCATTTTATATCTCCTCCTTATTATTTAGATATGGTTTCAAAACCTCTGGTACCTTGAGTTTACCACCAGGGGTAGCGTAATTTTCGATCACTGCCACCATCGTCCTCGCCAGCGACACCGCCGTCCCGTTCAAGGTGTGCAACACTTCTAACGAGCCGTTCTCTCGTCGCACCCGAATATTCAAATTTCGCGCCTGAAAATCCGTACAGTTCGAACAACTCGTAAGCTCCCGATAACACTGATCCACCGGCGACCAATACTCCACATCGTACTTCTTAGCTGCTGGCGCGCCGAGGTCCCCCGCCGCGATATTTATCACTCGGTATGGTATCCCTAGCTCCTGCCAAATCTCTTCCTCAGTCGCGAGAATCATCTCGTGCATCTCTTTGGATTTCTCTGGCAAACAAAATACATACATCTCCAACTTATTAAACTGATGCACTCGGAACAGCCCCCGCGTATGCTTACCGGCCGCCCCGGCTTCTTTGCGAAAACAAGCCGAGTACCCCGCATAGAGCAAAGGCAAATCCTTTTCCTCAATAATCTCGTTCATATGATAGCCTGTCAATGCAATCTCTGCCGTCGCAATCAACGCCAAATCCTCCCCCTCAATAAAGTATTCATCACTCTGGTCGCTACTCCGCGGGCTAAATCCCGTCCCCTCTAGTACTTTGCTAGATACCAAATCCGGCACCGTGATAAAATTAAACCCTTTCTCCATCACTTTCTTCAGCCCAAATTGCACCAAAGCGTTTTCTAGTAAAGCCAACTCATTCTTGAGATAATAAAACTTCGCTCCTGCCACCTTCGCCCCCCGTTCAAAATCCACCCAGTCCCGACTCACCGCGTAATCCAGATGGTCTGCTCCCCCCTCTGGCTTGCCACCCCAGTTCTTTATCTCTACCGAATCCTCCTCACCCCCTAGTGGCACATCCTCAAAAATAATATTCGGCACAGATTTCAGCGCGTCCTTAAACTCCGCTTCCACCTCTGTTAATTTGACTTCTAGACCCGCCAGCTTCTCTTTGACTCTCTTTCCTTCCTCAATTAGCTCTGGCGCCGGCTTGCCGCCCTTCATCTTGGCCGCAATTTCATTCCTCTGCCGTCTCAGTTCCTCTACTCGCCCCAACTCTTTTTTGCGTTTTTCATCCAAATCCAGCACTTCCTGGATGTTGATTTTGTACCCCTTTTCCTTGGCTGATTTCTCCACCAATGCTAAATTCTCTCGAATAAACTTCACATCTAACATATTTTTATTATAACACACCCATTTTATCAATCAAAACTCAATCTAGCCATCCCCCAGCATTGCCTTCCATAACCTCTGATAATCCATCAACCTCAAATCTCCTGGCCTAGCGTCCAGATCAATCCCTAGCCCCTCAAAAATCCCTATCAGTTCCTCTTTAGATTTCAGCTCACTAAGATTGTGAATCAATTTTTTGCGCGGAGCTTTAAACCCCACCTTAATCAATTCAAACACTTCTTCAGGCACCTCCGGCGCATGCGGCTCCAGTATCAACACCTCTGAATCCACCTTTGGCGGTGGCGTAAATTCCGACTTAAACACCACCGGTCCTGCCTCTACTCTAGCCCGATTTTTCACAAATAGCGACAACTGCGTTTCTTTTTCACTCAAAATTCGCTCTGCCACCTCTTTCTGCACCAACAATACCACTCTCTCTGGTAAAGGCTCTGCCGTCAGCACCTTCTCGATAATCGGACTTGTAATATAATACGGAATATTGCCTGCTATAACATATTTTCCGCGTATTGTCGAAAAATCAAACTCCAAAATATCCCCCCAGACCACCTCCAGATTAGTCCCTGGGAAGGATTTTGGCAAATTCTCCGCCAACCGCTCATCATATTCTACCGCAATTACCTTATCAAACCGTTTCAATAGCGACGCCGTTAAAGTCCCCAGTCCCGGGCCAATTTCCACACACACCCCTGTTTTTGCGGAGTTTGAAAACGCGCTTTGACCAGTCGCCAAATCCGCAATCTCATTCAGAATCTCACGGTTTTTTAGCCAGTGCTGACCTAGAGATTTTTTAGTACCAACCATGCGCGTACCAGAAATTAACTGCCCCTTGCCAGCCCCCATAACGACTCACATATCCCGCCATCCAGCGGATTTGAGTCACAGGATTAGTCTCCCAGTCTGCTCCCGCCGAGGCCATCTTGCTCCCTGGCAAAGCCTGTGGAATTCCATAAGCCCCCGAAGAAGCATTCGTGGCATCCACTCTACAACCACTCTCATGATAAATCAAATCTACCGCTGCCGCCACATCTGCCTCACTCACCCCTGCAGCTCGCACCCACTCTGCACAAGTCGCCTGATCTGGTCGCACCGAAGCCTTCGCCCCCACTGCCGTCACTCTAGAGACTGGCTGCCGCACTACATCCTCACTGACCACCTCGCGAGACACTTCCTCATTATTTACATATAGCACGTTATAAGATACTTTCTTGGTCCCCACCTCACCCAGTTGCCTGACTTCAGTCTTACCCCGCTCTAGACTAGCATCGCGCACCGTCTCCTCAACAAACGGAATTTCTTCTTCTACTGTCACCACTCTACCCCCGTTTCGCGTCACAGTATAGACATTTGCCACCCCATTTTCTAAGAAATTATCATTCGGTACCATTTTAATCTCGTCGCCATCATAAACCGTCACCCCTGCCTCGTTCATGATTGTCTTATAATCATAACTCGCCGTCATCAAATACTTCTCTATGATCCCATCCTTCACCACCACCGGTCGCGCCCGGTAAATATTGATAAAGAAATTATCCGCATTAATCTCCGCCTCTAGCCCCGGCTCGACAATATCACCCTCATTAATCAAAATCCCCGCTCGCTCAATTGCCTCGCCCACCGTCGTTGCAGTAGTCTTAACGGTCAGCTTTCCCCCGCCATCATAAAAAGTCACAAATTTCGCCCCCTCTGCCGCGTAAATATCCCCCTCAGCATAAGTATTTGTTGCATAAATCTTAATCAAACAACCAGAAAATACCACCATCACTAGCGCTATCAATACATACAAAATCCTATCGAACTTTCTCGAAAGTTCCATACGACAATTATACCACACTTTAAGCAAAAACAAAATACTAAAAATCTGCCACCAGCCACAACCAGCGACAGATTTTTATTTACAAATTTCTAGGTGGAATTGTAGCCAAAATTCAAATTTAGCCAAAACAGCTCCAAACTCTCCACCCGCTTTGCTAAAACACCTCCCAATGTTTTAACTTTGGCTCTGGCTGGTCTCAACACCAGTCCGAACCTACTCTCATTTTAGCATAGGCAAAATGCTTGTCAATATTGTTTTTTCAGAATTTTTATTGTATAATATTTTTGTTCAATAACAGGGGTCAAACCCTCAAAAACCGAACAGAAATTTACTTTTTGCGAACGCAGGCAATCCAGAAACAATGAATATATTAATTGGTTAGTAGCAACTATTTATTATTTTTGGGGCATTTTCCCGGAGTCCCAGCAAAAAGTCAACGCCCTTTAGGGCTTTACTTTTTGCGGACGGAGGCGCCCCAAAAGTAATAAATAGTTGCTAAACAATATGCTATAATATTAAACATGAACTGGAGGAAATGGTGCGACGAATTCGCTTTAGCTGGTAAAGGTATTTTACTAGCTGCTAAAGAAAAGCGCTTTTGGTACGGTTTTGTACCTAGTTTTCTCTTTTTTGGCATGCTCATGAGCCTCTTAGCTGGCGGCACCACCAAATTTGAACTAATGGCCACTCTCGGCTTCCCCGAATCTCTCAAAATCCTCGGACATTCATTTCTAGCCATTTTCGGATATAACCAACCTTTTCTGGACTGGCTGCCAATTTTCGCTATCTCTATCTTGCAAGGAATCCTGATCGGCCTTATTGTCCTACTTTGGAACAAAAAACGCCAAAACGCCTCCACCAACTCCGAAAACATCGAAAAAGCCGGCATTATCACCGGGCTTATCGCTCTCGGCGCCGGCTGCCCCACTTGCGGCGCCACCCTTATTACACCTCTCATTGCTGCCATTTTTTCTACTGGCAGCCTCGCTATCGCCAGCACCATTTCGATTGTTGTCACTCTTCTCGCCATCGTCATCGCCATTTTTGCCCTGAAGCGCCTCGGTGTCGAAACCTATGCTATAATAATAAATGAAAAATATCTAGCGCGCAAAGCCAAAGAGGCCAAAGGAGCAAAAAATGAAAAAATTTCTTAGAATTTTCGGCATCGTCGTAGTAGTAATCCTAATTGTCGGAGCTATCATAGCCAGTATGCACCAGTCCAAACCCTCCAACTCCGAAATGGTCTGGGACGAGCAAATGACCACCGGCAATCTCGACGCCAAAAACTACTTCATCATCTATTCCGACATCGTCTGCCCATACTGCGTTGCTTTTGAGAACGCTATCGTCGAGCACGAATCAGAATTCCAAAAATACATCGAGGAAAACGACATTTTAGTCGAAATCCGTCTCTCTGACTTCCTCTACGAATACGGCGAATCTCGGCCCATCAACTCGCGCTACTCCGCCATCGCCACCTACTGCGCCAAAAACGAGGGCAAATTCTGGGATTATTATAATCATATTATCACCACCGTCTGGAATAGCTACTTCAAAGACCTCGGCAAATCCGCCGTTTCCAGCATGTCGAAACTTGACAAAAACTATTGGATTAAACTCGGCCAGCAAATCGGCCTCGGCGACTCCTTCAAATCTTGCGTCGAAAACGATGAGCCTCTAGAAGAAATTAAGACCAACGCCCAAAAATCCGCCAAGCTCGTCCAAGGCATGCCTTATTTCAAATTCAACAACTACACCAGCTCCGGCTTCGACCTCTCCTGGGGTTGGGAATATGTCCAAATGTATTTCCAAGCCGGCCTGGAGAGCTGAGTAAATACTATTACTTCTGGGGCATTTTCCCGGAGTCCCAGCGAAAAGTCAAGGCCTCCGCGCCTTTACTTTTTGCGGACGGAGGCGCCCCAGAAGTAATAGTATTTACTCAACTCTCCAAATCCGCACTTGCTTAATACTATCCGGCAAATAATTTTTGTCTAGATGGAATCCCGCCTCCCATTTTTGACCCTTACCATAGCCTAAATCTTTCATCAGCTTCGTCGGCGCATTCCGAAGCCACACCGGCACCGGTTCTCCCCGTGTTTTCCGTGCTAGCTCCAAAGCTTTATACCACGCATCCGAGGTCTCTCGTGATTTTTTGGACAAAGTCAGCGCCACACAGGTGTGCGCCAACATCAGCCCCGACTCCGGCATCCCTACTCGTTCCACCGCCTGAAAACACGCTGTCGCTAGGCTCAGCGCCCCATTACCTGCCAACCCAATATCCTCTGAAGCAAAAATCACCATCCGCCGCGCAATAAACTTCGGGTCCTCACCCGCTTCCACCATCCGCGCCAAATAATACAGCGCCGCGTCCACATCCGAGCCTCGCATTGACTTAATAAACGCCGAAATCGTATCATAATGCTTATCACCCTTCTTGTCATAGCCCGGCATTTTCCGCCCGGCTGCCTCCAGCACCACTTCTTCATCTACTTTTTCAGACAAAGAAAGCGCCAGCTCCAAATCCCCAAGCGCACTCCTCGCATCTCCTCCCGACAACTCCGCGATTAGTTCCAAAGCTTTCCTGCTCACTCGCTTCCCAGCTTTTTCGGTTTTTACAGCCCGTTTCAAAACTGTCAAAATCGCCGTCTTGGACAGTGGCGACACCACCACCACTCGCGACCGGCTCAGCAGTGGCGAAATCACCTCAAACGACGGGTTCTCCGTCGTCGCCCCAATCAATATAATCAACCCCGATTCCACATGTGGCAAAAACGCATCCTGCTGCGCCTTATTAAACCGGTGAATTTCATCCACAAACAAAATCGTCCTAGTTTTCAAATTCCAATTCGTCCGCGCCCGTGCTACCACCGCCTCCACATCTTTTTTGCCTGCCGTCACCGCTGAAATTTCCACAAAATCCGCCTTAAACTCTCGGGCTAAAATCCGCGCCAAAGTCGTTTTACCTGTTCCCGGCGGCCCCCAAAAAATCAAATTCACCGGCTCACCCTTTTTCACAATCTCCGTCAAAATCTTCCCCTCACCGATAATCTCCTCCTGCCCCAACACTTCCGACAATTTAGTCGGACGCATTCTCTCCGCTAGTGGCACTCTATTCATACTATTATTATACAAAATTTTCCACCAGTCTCAAACATAAACTTTTTCTTCAAAAACTCTTTACAAATCAAAATATTTTATGCTAAAATTAAGGTAGTTAATAAAAGGAGTTACAAAATGACAAACTTTGCAGTTACCAATAGCTATAATTATGGTGGCTATGACTACGAGAATATCGATAGTCTTCTCGGTGGCAGCTCATCAGTGTCCACAGGCCTAGAAGGCGCCGCCATCTGGATGATCATTGCAGCCATACTAGCTATCATTGGTGGTATTTTAGTTTATTTCTTGTTTGTCAAAGCCAAAACCGAGCCTAAGGGCAAATTCGCCAAGTGGCTCAAGGATTTCCTCAGCTTCAAGATCATGTGGATCGAACCAATCTTGAAAGTAGTCTACTATATTGCTACTATTTTCGTTATCCTCTTCTCCTTCTCCTTCTTGGCGCTAGGCGGAGTCGGCGTTCTTTCCTTCTTCATGTGTCTCATCTTCGGGCCGATCATCGTTCGTTTGACTTATGAAATGACCATGATGTTCATCATGATTTGGCGCAATACTCGCGATATCGTGGCAAACACCGAAAAGAAGAAATAACCCACCTCACACTTAAAGCCCCTGTTAGGGGCTTTTTTTGAACACTAAATTTACTCAAGTTTTCCACAAGTTTTCCACAAGTTTACCCCTGTTTAGTCAATTCTAATACTCTTTTTGCCACTCCTTCATTCCCATCTATCAATCAAGCCCGCGAAAAAAACCTCTGGATCTCTTTCATCACCGTAGTTCCACCCTTACCAGAATCAAAAATTCCAATTTTCATCTACCAATTATATCATATCTGTGGTATAATAAGCGGAGTGGCTCTGTAGCTCAGTTGGTAGAGCAGAGGCCTGAAGAGCCTTGTGTCACTGGTTCAAGTCCAGTCGGAGCCACCAAATTCACATAATCGCCTAGTAATTGGGCCGGTAGCTCAGCTGGTTAGAGCACGGGCCTTTTAAGCCCGGTGTCGAGGGTTCGAGCCCCTCCCGGCTCACCAATCTCTAGACGATTAGGGGCGGTTAGCTCAGTTGGCTAGAGCGCGTCTTTGACGTAGACGAGGTCAGAGGTTCAAATCCTCTACCGCCCACCATAGACCTACTCGGTCTTTTTTGTTATAATAAAATTATGAAAAAGTTTAATACTTCACCCATTTCAGGTGCCGAGGAGCTCTTGCCAGAGCAACAAGCTACCTTTGATACACTTAAAACCAAAATTCACCAAATCTACCAAAACCACGGCTATCAACATATCGAAACCCCCTGCATCGAACGCATCGAGGTTCTCCTCGCCAAAGCCGGCGGCGACACCGAAAAACAAATCTACGAAGTCAAAAAAACCGGCGAAAAGTCCAACGTCAAAGCTTCCCAGGCCCTCCGTTTTGACCACACCGTCCCTCTAGCTCGCTACATCATCGAACACGAAAACGATCTCAACTTCCCCTTCAAAGTCCAGCAAACCGGTCCTAATTTTCGTGGTGAACGCGCCCAGAAGGGCCGCTTCCGTGAATTTTACCAATGCGATATCGACATCATTGGCCGCGACACGCTTCCCCTCGCCTATGACGCCGACGTTATTTCCACTCTCATTGACACCCTCAAGGCTTTTGATCTCGACACCCCCATCCTGGCTCGCATTTCCAATCGCAAAATCCTCGCCGGCCTTCTTAATTCACTAAATCTAAAAGATCAAATCACCGAAATCAGCCACATCATCGACCACGCCGAAAAGGTCACTCCCGAGCAGACCAAAGTCAGCCTCGAAGAGCTCGGCCTTAATAAATCCCAAGTCAAGACTATCCTAGACTTCATCGACCTCCACGGGCCTCGTTTTGACGTCATCACCGCCCTCAATAATCTTGAAATCAACGACGACGTCTTCTACCAAGGCATCTCCGAACTAGATCAAGTCCTCGGCCTTTTAGAAGCCGCAAACTACGACGAGCAAATCACCGCCGATATGAAAATCATCCGCGGCCTAGATTACTACACCGGCACCGTCTTTGAATTCATCCTCCCCGAGCACACCAATATCGGCTCTATCGCCGGCGGCGGCCGCTACGACAATCTCACCGGGCATTTTTCCGCCAAATCCTTCCCTGGCGTCGGTGGCTCTATCGGGCTAACTCGTCTTTTCTACATCCTCCGCGAACATGACCTACTCCACATTAATAGCCCCGCTCTCACCGAATATGCCCTCATCCCCGTCTCCGAACTCGAAAACGAATACGCTTTCAAGCTAGCCGACGAGCTCCGCTCCAAGCACCACAGCGCTACCATCGTCTTTAGCGACAAAAAACTCGGCGACAAACTCACTTACGCCGCCAAAGTCGCTGCCAATGGCATCGTCATCGGCGAACAAGAAGTAGAATCCGGCCAGCTCAAAGTCAAAGATTTCGCCACCGGCAAATCCCGCGATTTTAGTTTCACCACCGAGAGCTTGCTAGAGCCAAACTCCGAAACCACTTCCGACCCCACCGACTTTTGGACCGACCCCGCCGAACCATCTACCTTCTTATAATCAGAACAGTTTATTGTTGTTTCTGAGACATTTTCCCGGAGTCCCAGCGAAAAGTCAAGGCCTCCGTGCCTTTTACTTTTCGCGGACGCAGGCGTCTCAGAAACAACAATAAACTGTGCTATAATAAATATATAAAAAAGGAGATTATTATGGCAGATTTCAATAAAATTTTGACCCCTGGGGATTATGAAAAGGGCGAGCTCAACGTCGTCATCGAAATCCCTACTGGTAGCAATCATAAAATCGAATGGGACCGCGAGCACGCTTGTTTCATGCTCGACCGCGTCGAGCCTATGGCCTTTGCCAAGCCTTGTAACTATGGGTTCATCCCTCAGACTCTCGACGAAGACGGCGACGAGCTCGATGTCTTGATGATCACCGACCAACCTCTCACTACCGGCATCTGGATGCAGGGCAAAATTCTCGGCGTGATGAAATTCGTCGACGGTGGCGAGGTCGACGACAAAATCATCTGTGTCCCACTAGACGACCGCAATAATGGCGACAAATACCAGACCCTAGCAGACCTCCCCGCTCAGACCTTAAAGCAAATCGAATTCCACTTCAACCACTACAAAGATTTAAAAAAGCCTGGCACCACGAAAGTCGAATCTTTCGATGGTCTAGACGAAGCCAAGAAGGTCATCGCTGCCGCCATCAAGCGCTACAAATAAACAAATAATCCAACAGACCAACAGACCCAACAACCCAACAAACCAAAAACTCCCCGCTCATCATAAGCGGGGAGTTTAATATTTGAGCTATTTATTCCTCAACTTCTACTTCTACGCTCTCACCACCTTCTACTACTTCAGCTTCATCTACATTCTCTTCATCCAAAGTCATATTCTGCAGACTTTCATAAAACTCAATTTGAGATTTTACATCGCTAGCCGTCATCCCTTCGTATTGATCAGGAGTAGCAGTGACAATGATATATTTGCCATCTAGGGCATAGTTAGTCATGTCCTCGCCAGATTCCTTAATAGCATCAAAGGCCTTCTGAGCGCTACTGGCATCAGCAAATTCGCCGTAGGTCTTCATACCCGTCACCTCATCGCCAGAATAAGTGTAGACAATGTGCGTCTTAACCGGTGTATAGACGTCCTCTTCCTCATCACCCGTCAGCTCACTCTCAACCGTCAACACGTATTTAGTATCATCCGACTGAAAATAACTGTCATTTAGTTTATTACCATTGGTCGCTAGCAATACTGCCACGACAATAATCACGACTACCACTACCGCAGCACAAATGCCACCAATAATCATGTTTTTGTTCTCTTTTTTTGCTTTGTTAGCCATAAATATTCTCCTTTTATGTTTACAATTATAGCAACGAAATCAAAGTTTAGCAATAGCAATTCTAACTTGCTCAGTGGTATCTCGGTCTCGCACCGTCACTGTATCATCAGCCAAAGTATCAAAATCCACCACTACGCATTTTGGCGTGCCAATTTCATCTTGCTTGCGATAGCGCTTGCCGATATTACCCGAGTCGTCCCAAGTCACATTACCATATTTCTCTCGCAAAATCTTATAAACCTCTCGCGCTTTCTCCACCAATTCCGGTTTATTCTTGAGAAGTGGCGACACGCAGAACCGATACGGAGCCAACCGTTCTGGCAATTTCAGCACCACGCGCGAAGATCCACCTACCTCATCTTCAGAATAGGCTGCCGACATTACCGCTAGG
The DNA here is from genome assembly GCA_017404795.1 of Candidatus Saccharimonadota bacterium. GTDB lineage: Bacteria > Patescibacteriota > Saccharimonadia > Saccharimonadales > Saccharimonadaceae > Nanosyncoccus. The sequence goes on from JAFRBR010000004.1 coordinate 91,317, forward strand.
AACAATCTCTCCACCCCAATCGACGGCTCAATCACATGCGGGATAAACGCCTCGCCCGTCTTCTTGTCGCGGTATTCCATGTTTTTGCCACTCTCCCGCTGAATATTGGTAAGATCAAAATCCGTCCGATACGCCAAACCCATCAATTCCTCGGTTCCGTTCGGATAATCAAACATCAAATCGATCGTCCGTTTACTATAATGCGCTCTATCCGCCTCTGGTACATCTAGTTCATGAATTGCCTCCGCCGGTAGCCCCATCAAGTTTTCCAGAAAATCATGTTGCAAAGCCAACATCTTATCAAAATTCTCTTCCCACGTCTCTGGAGTTACAAAATACTCAATCTCCATCTGCGAGCATTCCCGGTCTCGCAAAATAAAATCCCGCGGGCTGATTTCATTCCGAAACGCCTTGCCTTGCTGCGCAATTCCAAACGGCATATCCGGATAAACCGTATCCACTACATTTTTATAATTCGTAAAAATCCCTTGTGCTGTTTCGGGGCGCAGATACGCCACTCCCCTCTCGGCCAATTCTGGATTCTCAGAAACGTCCTCCGGCAACACCGCCCCCACATGAGTAGAAAACATCATATTAAACTTCCGAATCGGCCCCCAGTTTTCCTTACCACAGACCGGACACTTCACATGCAAATTCCAAAACTCTTCACTAGTCACTCCCTCGCCAACCCCCTCCGCAATCTTGTCCGCTCGGAACCGATTTTTACACTCCTTACATTCCACCAGCGGGTCCGCAAAAGTCGCCGTATGCCCCGATGCCTGCCAGACACGTGGATTCATGATTATCGCCGCATCCACTCCGTACATGTCATCCCGGTTTTCTACAAAATACTTCCACCAGGTATCCATGATTCGCCGCTTTAATTCCACCCCTAGCGGACCGTAATCCCAAGTCCCAGCCATCCCCCCATAAACTTCAGACCCCTGAAAGATAAATCCCCGCCTCTTACATAAACTTACAATGTCTTCTAATTTTCCCATAACCTTATTATATCATACACCCTATCAATTGTATCTTGTTCAACTTTAATTTTTTTAATCGCCGCAAGACTCATTTTTGACATCAATCTCATTAATTTAATTTCATTAGTCCCATATCGTCCACTACCATCCAAATAAAAATTCCGCTCATAGCCATCCCAATCATAACTTTTCCCTTCTGCCAGCTTCTCCCCCGCCGCATCTCGATACAAATTCACTTCCTCACCACCAATCCGCAATAAGTTCAACCAAAACCAACTTTCTATTAATGCAACATTTGTTTCATTATTTAATTCCTCCAAACATTGCCGTGTCAATTCAAAATATTCCGGCCCCTCCGCATGCTCCGCCGCCATACTGACTTTTTTCAAAATCAACCCCGCTAGCTCCATTCGTTCATAGCTTTGCAAAATTCCACTATAGTGCCTGACCATCCGTGCGCTCGTTACTACTCCCAACTTCCCTCGCCCTTGGTGAATTTGTATTTCAGATAGACAAAACATTTCTATTCCTCCCGCCAATTTGGATCGCGCTCGCCGCACTCCTTTGGCAATTACTGCTATCTTGCCCACCGGCGTAATCAGGTTCAAAATCCTGTCCGCCTCTCCATAATTAGTCCGCCTCAGTACCACGGCTAAAGTCTTTAAATCAGCAGTATTCCTCGGCATAACTTCTAATTTCCTCTGGCGTCATTGTCGCCTTGTCTAGCACTTCCACTACACCATATACCCTCAAATCCCACCCCGCAAAATCCAGCGACGACACCACCACTACTGGCACTTTGGCCGTGTCCACATACGACGCCAACTCGTTCAAAAACGTAAACCCATCCGGTCCAGTCAACAAAATATCCAAAAAAATCAAGTTTGGTAGTTTCGCTCCATCTAGTGCCTGCACTGCCTCGATCGCATTATCAAACACTCGCACCGCATCCACTCCCTCACACGCTCGCGCTATACACCCCGCCATTATTTCGTCATCATCAATAACATAGATCATGTCCACAAACTCGCTTGCTTAGATGTTAGCAGTTCTACGTAAAAACTTGTCCCGTCCCGATGTCGCACAGCTCCCACTTTGGCGCCCATCGCTCGTGCAAAACGCGAAGCAATATAGAGCCCTAGTCCCGAAGACCCTGGTCGCATTGCGATTGAAGTTGGCCGCTTTACCCAGCCTTGCTTCATCTCGCGCCACACGTCCATCGGCAATGCTGGCCCGTAATCTCGCACCACCACCTTGACTCGGTCATGAAAATCTCGCACGAGTAGCTCCGCTCGCGCTCCCTCACCCGAATAATGCATCGCATTGAGCAGAAAATTATACACTACACTTTTTAATAAATCCCGATTTGCCGTCACCAGCCGCGCCCGATTACTATATTTAATGCACAAATCTCGCTGATTATAATTAAACAAACAAGTCAACTCCGCCGTTACTTCGTCGCACACCGCCCTTATCGCTACTGGCTCCATGACAAATAATCCATCCTCTAATCGACGAATCCGAGTCAAATCATTTACTTGGCGGATGGCCCGCTCACTTACACTCACCATCTCACTCCGCATCTGCTCACCACCAACATCCATCCCTGGCAAACCCAATGCCAACTGCCGAAGCACCGCCAGCGGCGCCTTTAGCTCGTGCGCCGCCACCAAAATCCCATCTACCTCACTCTCCATACCCCCCATTATAACACACAACTACTCGTTAAATGTAACGGTCCCCAGTAACTTATTAAAATCTTCTTCAAATAGTACTGAATCAGTCTGCAAGATTGCAGTCTTGTCCCGAATCTTAAATGTCACCACATATCCTACCAAATCCTCAGTATTTGGTATTACTCCAGTATAGCGATTAGCGGTGATGTTGTTATTCTTACCAATCGTCGTAGTCGCCATTGTCAGTCCCGAATTATCTCTTTCCATTTCGCGCTGGTATTCTTCCGTCACCTCATCAAAACTCTCGTCTCGGATGACCACTCTCAGCGCATTCACTGTATCATCACCTACCGCATCTACTTGAATCGGGTTAAAGTAAGCATTGAAATCTCCGTCCGAGCTTGCCGCCGATTGTGCTACATATACACTCCAAGTCTTAGGATACTCAAAAGTAAGTTGCCCATAATCCGCCGGCCCCGAAAAAGTCTTATACGGATATTTTTCTCGCTCCAGAAAGTCATTTTCTAGCTCCATCGCTTGCTCATCCTTGGCCTCGGCCACGGCTACAGCTACCTTAGTGTCCAAATCCGTCTGCGCCTCCTGGTAATTCATAGTCATCCAGATGAACAGCCCAATAAAAGTCACCGCAACTAGCGATAGTATAATAATCACAATTGTCTTAATCAGCCCCGACATATCTTTCTTGGGCAATGCCGCCTCTGGCACCTGCTGCACCATCATCTGCCCGGGTACTCCACTACTTACCGGTACGCCAGCCTGCTGCATTGATTGCACTTGTGGTATCCCTGGTGCTCCTGGCATGCCACTTGCTCCATTCATTCCGTTCATATTATCCATAAGCTATATTATATCATACCGCATTAATTTATGAAATAATTATCATTCTGGACAATTTGAAAAAAAGCAAATTAGACAAATTGTTCAATCTGAAATAATCCACCCACTGTGATATAATGGTACAGCAATAATTGTTGCTATTTCGAATGATATTTATAAATATCATCGTCTAGCCAAACAGGTTTGCCGCACGGGAATCAAGAATCCACTTTTATCAAATCATCTAAACATAGAAGTATCTGCTTTTTTAAATAATACTTATTATTTTTAAGAAGCCCCTTTTAAGAGTTACGGCTTTTAATAGGTCAGAGAGAATCTTTAATAACGGAGTCCCATTTCTTCGTCTACTCCGGCAACTTCAATACGGCGTCGGCGAACAATCGGGGTAGCAACGGGAACTATTGGTCGTCTTCGGCGAACAATAGCAACAATGCCTACAACCTGAATTTCAACTCCACGAACGTCAACCCAGGGACCAACAACAATAATAAGTACAACGGTAGGACAGTCCGTTGCTTATTATCTAGTTAGTTCTTTTACTTATTCGTCCGTGTAGCATCCCGTTCGGTAATTATAATTCTGTGCCTCATCAAGGCACAGTTTTTTATCTTCTTTCAAACAATTTATCATTTCTATACTCCCACCCCGCATTTTCAAATGCCTTTTTTACACTAATAAAACCATTTATATGCAATGTATGTCCAAGATATGACGCCACTGTACTCAGTTCTCTTTTCCCCATCGCTACCTCACGAAACGCTTGATTCATATTGCGAATTAGCCTCTTCCCAGGAACCGTATAATGCATATATACTACCACCCCCAAAAACGGCACCCCCTGATCCACCCTAATCAGATGTCTCTTCTTGGGGTGCAACGTCAATTCAATTGATCTCAAAAAGTTTTCAATCACTTTCACATCTCGTTTCAATTGTTCTAATTGTGATTTATCCACCACAATATAAAAATCATCCACATACCGACCATAATGTTTATATCCCAATGACATAGTCACAAATCTATCCAATTGGTCCAAATAAATATTAGACAAAAGTTGTGATGTTAGATTCCCAATCACGATTCCTCTCCCCTTGGGCTGGCAGAACAAACTCTTCGAGGTCGGGATTAATTTCCAATTAGATATTTTCCCTTTTCTCGTCGCACCCTTCACCGGATCATCAAAAATAATCTGTCTCCACAAAAATTTCAATAAATAATACAAAGGCGTATCTTCTCTACCCTCAAATTGCATATTCAAACCTCTTATGGCCGTTCTATACAATTTTTCTCTTGGCAAACTCATAAAATATCCCTGAATATCAAACTTATACACATACGGCACTCTTCCATATTTCTGTTCCACCGAATGAATATGATGCTCTAATCTTCGTATACCAAATAAAACCCCCTTACCCTTTCGACAAGAATACGAATCATAAATAAAATGTCGGTCCCACCATTCATACACCGCCATAAATAATAAATGATGTACTACTCGATCCCGAAAAGGCGCTGCAAAAATCTCCCGTATCACTGGTGAAAAAATAATATGGGCTGCGCTACGTGACGGCCGATAAGTACGCTCTTTAAGATTTTTTACCATAATTCTTATATTATCAAAAACATTTATTTCAAAACTATGCTCATCATAGGTCTTACGTTTTCCACCTTTTCTCGCCTCTAAATACGCTATATATAAAATCAACGCCATCTGATTTTCTTGTGTTCGTAACCACTCTCTGTCAGTTTCATCCATTTCTTGTAAAATACTTCTTAATTTTACCGGTGGCAATATCAAGAGCAAGGAATTCCATGAGACATCTATTTTATTTTTCATTAAAGTGCCTTTCTATGCCAACTTTCATATCAGCAAGCAGTTTTCCAATTCTTATTTGACCCGTCACATCCAAACAATCATTCTCTGACAACAATCTCAAAACCGCCTCCAGATCATCTATCGCCATCAACATTTCGTTTTTCGCCTCTTCTTGTTTCATCCGTCCGTTAGCGAAACGATGATAGGCTTTCATTAAACGAATCATTCCACAATTCAATTCTGGCGCAAAATCTTCTCGAAATCCGTCTTTTAACCTCTTAGCCTTCACCGGTATCGTTTTTGATAATTCTAGTATAATACCATATAAATCTGGAAATACTTTTTTAGGGCGAAACAAGTCGTTCAAAGCCTCCAGATCTTCTTTTTCTCGCTTTTTCAAAGCCTTGATTTCGTCAAAAGAAAATTTATAATCCAATTCAAAAATCATTACGCCAGACTCTTCCTTCATTTCATAGCCCAACCCCTCCATCGTCTTTAAAATATTCTCTTTCCAATGCAAAAATATCACGCCATTTCTAGAACGACATCTCATATCTGTATCTGGATGAACTGTCGGTGGTTTTCTTCTTTTTAGCCTTGGAGCTACATAATATTTATAAAAATACACTGAATTTCCAGCTATTTTAAACCACTCATCTTTATCCCCTTTAGACGCCACAGAAGGGAAAACAATTATCCGTGAATTATTCATCTTTTCCAAAGTCAAAGCAACTTGTTTACAATCGTAGTATTCCTTATAAATTTTCTCAGTATTCTTTTCGTCTAGTTTCGTCTCTACAGGTAGATCGGATGAATTATTCAATTTTTTTGAATCCTTTACCATTATTCTCCCTTCTCCATTTTTCTACCTCTTATCATATATTATACTCCTCTTAGAGCGTGGACGCAAGCGACCACGCTCTGGATCCTTGCCCCTTAAATCGGGGCAAGGATGGACTTGCGGTCGCTATGGCGCCCGCAAATCTAAGGGGGTCCTTGCGGACCCCCTGATTCCCGGGAATCTACACGGACGAATAAGTAAAAGAACTAACTAGATAATAAGCAACGGACTGACCTACCGTAGTACTTATTATTGCTGTTGGACCCTGGGTAGACGTTCGTGGAGAGGAAACTCAGGTAGTAGGCACTGCTGCTATAGTTCGCCGAAGACGACCAATAGTACCCGCTGCTACCCCGATTGCGCGCCGACGCCGTAAGGAAGTAGCCGGAGTAGACGAAGTTGTTAGGAAAGGCTCTGATTAGTTTGTCTACAGGGCCGGCTTCAGTGGAAACATCGTAGTATGGGCTGGAGCTTCTATCGTAATTAGATGGTAAAGTATTGTTATTAAGATTTACTACGATTAGGTTCCAAAATTCATTATTGTTGTCCGAAGTAATTCTAGTCTTATCACCGCCAGTAGGGATATGCCAGCCAGTGGGACAGAGAGAGGTACCAGCAGATTCGGAGGC
>JAFRBR010000005.1 GCA_017404795.1 Candidatus Saccharimonadota bacterium
GCCTCCGAATCTGCTGGTACCTCTCTCTGTCCCACTGGCTGGCATATCCCTACTGGCGGTGATAAGACTAGAATTACTTCGGACAACAATAATGAATTTTGGAACCTAATCGTAGTAAATCTTAATAACAATACTTTACCAGCTAATTACGATAGTAGCTCCAGCCCATACTACAATGGTTCCACTGAAGCCGGCCCTGTAGACAAACTAATCAGAGCCTTTCCTAACAACTTCGTCTACTCCGGCAACTTCAATACGGCGTCGGCGTACAGTCGGGGTAGCAGCGGGTACTATCGGTCGTCTTCGGCGGACGCTAGCAACTATGCCTACTACCTGCATTTCACCTCCACGGGCGTCTACCCAGGGACCAGCAACAACGGTAAGTACTACGGTAGGACAGTCCGTTGCTTATTATCTAGCTAGCTCCTAGCCCCCACTGTAGTAATTTTTACAATGTCGCAAACTGTCGCAAAAATTGTCGCAAACTGTCGCAAGTGTGTTATAATAAACATATGAAATATACGCCAAGATATACTATCAATAACAAAATTCACGCCAATCTGCAAGAAATTGAAGACCTAAAAGACATCGTACGAGGGCATCAAATTCTGCCCGCAGCAGAGGCTTCGATTCGTCTTCGGGCTACAGTAGACACCGTGCATAGCTCCACCTCTATCGAAGGCAACCCTCTTAATATCAATGAGGTACGAGCCGTAATCACCGAAGACAAAAAAATATCCAAAAAAGAATACGCCGAAATTGAGGTGCAAAACTATAAAAAGGCCATTGACTATATTTCGGAGCGCAAAAATGGAACTACTAAGCTTGAGATATCTGACGTCCTAGAGCTTCATCGTATCATTACCAATAGGCTCCTAGATAAGACCCGTTGTGGCCATTTTCGTCACAACCCAGTTTATATTGAAGACCAGGATCATAACTTAATTTATGAAGCGGGTCCAGCAGATATGGTAGAAAATGACGTGCAGGCCTTGCTGGATTGGGTTAATGATAACCGCGCGATTATCCCTGTGGCTATTATTGCCGGAGTGCTACATTACCAGCTAGTTACGATTCACCCCTTTACAGACGGCAATGGACGTACATCGCGCGCTCTTACTATGCTATGGCTTTCGCTTAATAATTATGATTGCAACGGTACTTTATCTTTGGATCCCTATTATGCCTCAGACCGACGTACATATTACGAAATACTACAAAAAACGCACGGAAAAAACTACTCAGAATCTATGGATACAGATTTGACCTCATGGCTAGAATACTTTACGAATGGATTTGTCGCTTCGTTACATGTATTGAATGCAGAAATTCGTATTCTAGATACTATGCTACCCAAAACTGATAGTCTCAGTCGTGAAGATGAGGACATTTTGAGTTACGTGGCAAAATTTGGGGCGATTGAAATTTCAGAAGCGGAAGCAATCTTACCAGAGATGAACCGGCGTTCTATTCAGCGTAGACTCAAAAAACTAGTCGACAGCGGATACTTAGAACTCGTAGGCGCTACTCACGACGCTAAATACATCATGCGGCGGCCTACTTCGTAGTCTTTTTGGCGGCAACCTTCTTCGTGGTTTTTTTAGCGCTCTTTCTTGTTGTCTTCTTAGCAGCGGTCTTCTTCCGCCCACCACGCGTACCTCGGCGGGTGGTTTTGGGCTTGTTTTCGAGCATCTCGCGCGCCTTAGCTTCAGTGATTTTCTTAGGGTCAGTTTCTTTAGGGATTTTGACGTTATTGCGCCGCCCTGGCCCCTTGACATACGGCCCGTAGGCGCCGTTAATAATCATAATCTCGCCCCAGTCGGCGATGATCGAATCTACTTTTTTCTGGTATAACGGCAAAGCCTCCTCTAAACTCACAGTATAGGGGTCATGGTCCTTCATTGGAATATTATATTTGCCACCTTTAAGATACGGCCCAAATGGCCCACTGGCCGCCACCAGCTCCGCTCCATCTGGGGCCTTGCCGAGCACTCTAGGTAGAGCCGGCAACTCTAATTGTTTCAAAGCCTGCTCCAAAGTCACAGTTTTGACAGATTTCCGCTTTGGCAAAGGCGCAAACCGCGGCTTTTCTCCCGACTCCTTCTCGTTATCGCCGAGTTGGATAAAACCGCCGTTCTTTCCGACCTTCGCGTATATTGGCTTGCCATCCTTAGGGTGATGACCGAGTAGCCGCGCATTATTGTACCTCTCTACTCCGTTAGCGACTAACACCGTATCCCGAAACGGTCCGTAAAAATCCCGCAGCATCTTGACTCGCTCCAACTTAGCATCTGCAATCAAATCCAAGTCTTTCTCGATATTCGCTGTAAACTTATAATCCACAATATTCTTAAAATTATCGGTCAAAAACCCCGAGACCAGCTCTCCTATCGGCGTCGGGATCAACTTGCCCTTATTCGCGCCGTATTTTTCCTTAACTATTTTGCGTTTTACGGAGGAAGCAACAGCCGGAGCGTGCCCTTCGGGCAGCAGCTCCCAAGCCGCTCTGGCCAAGTCCTCATGTCCCTTAGGACACATCGCGGCTGTTGCTCCCTCCACTTTCAGCTCAACCACTTCACGTTCTTCCCCTTCGCTCTCGCCCTTAACCACGTATCCCCGCGCCTGAATTGCAGACATAATCGAGGCGTAGGTCGACGGTCGGCCAATACCTAGCTCCTCCAATTTCTTCACCAGCGACCCCTCGGTGTATCTAGCCGGTGGCTTAGCAAAACATTGCCTAGCCACTAATTCTAAGCAATCTACACTGTCGCCCTTTGCCAACTTGGGTAGTTCCGTATCCTTGCTCTTACCATAAACCTTCAAAAACCCATCGAATATCACCACCTCACCTTTTGCTATAAAAGCCGAAACCTGTTCCTCGGCTTTTATTGTAATGGTAGTTTTGGCGACTCTGGCATTGGCCATTTGGGTGGCCACAGTCCGCGCCCAGATTAATTGATACAGCCGTTTTTCGTAATTATTCTTCCCCGCCGTAGTTTTAAACACATCGGTTGGCCGGATAGCTTCATGGGCCTCTTGGGCACTGGCCGATTTGGTCTTAAAATTGCGTGTTTTTAGATATTTTTCGCCAAATTCTCCCTTGATATAGCCAGAAATCGCCCCTAGTGCTTGCTTGGACAGGTTCAAAGAGTCAGTTCTGTGATAAGTAATCAACCCCGCCTGATACAGCCCCTGAGCTGCACTCATCGTGGTTCGTGCCGAAAACCCCAGTTTAGAGTTGGCCTCAATTTGCAGCGCCGCCGTAGTAAATGGCACCGGCGCTGACTTCGCCCCCTCCGCCTCTTCCACTTTTGCCACCACGAACCGCGCCTGCGCGAGCTCCTCTAGTAATTTCCTAGCAGATTCTTCATCTGTTAAATTACTTTTTTCTAAATTAGCACTAAACTCTGTATCTTTAACAAATCTACCACTGATCTTGAAATCTGATTTACTTTCAAACTTCTCAATCTCTTTCTCCCGCTCCACAACGAGTCTTAGCGCCGGCGACTGCACCCGCCCTGCCGAAATCGCCCCTGGCACCTTGCGTCGCACCATATCCGACAAATCGTACCCCACCAGCATATCTAGGGTCTGCCTAGCCTGCTGGCTGGAAACCATATCCATATCTACCTTGCGCGGGCTCTTAATCGCTTCTTCTAAGGCCGGCTTGGTAATCTCGTGAAAAGTAATCCGCGCGGTGTTTTTGGGTAGCCCCAGCACCTCACACAGGTGCCAAGAAATCGACTCACCTTCGCGGTCTTCATCCGTCGCTAGCCAGACTTTGTCAGCGGCCTTCGCCGCCTTTTTTAACTCTGAAATAATCTTGGTATGTTCTGGGTCTATTTCGTAGGTCACCTCAAAAGTCTCTTTATCTACCTTGGTATCCTTCCGAATATGCCCAATCGAGGCCAAGACCTTATAATCTGACCCCAGGTATTTCTCAATCGTCTTCGCTTTTGCCGGGCTCTCCACTATTACCAAATTCTTTGCCATATCACCCATTATATCACAAAAACCAAAATACCCCCATTAGGTAAGGGTGGGCATCACCTAATAGGGGTATTTTGGCCCTCTAACGCTTCACTACTATACCGGGTGAACCCCGGAGCGTAACCCACCTCACACGATATTGGGGCCCGCCGGTTAGAGGGATTGCTAAGCCTTCGAAATGGTCCTTTCAAAGTGGAGGTAATACTTATAAGCAGTTAAACCATGAAGAAATTTAACGCCCGAAAGGGTTTCAAAAGCTCGCAATTTCTGTTATACTAGGAGTAGTATAACTGAAATTATAACTTATTTAGGTGCGGTGTGGAGCACTTTTTTGTGCCCCAACTGAGTTAATTATATCACAGGAGGAAAAATATGTCAACACTTTTTTCACTTATTTTTACAAAAATCAATCAAATTTCACCCCAAGAGCACGATTTTACAGAGGTGTTAAGCACTATTGCGCTTACGCCTAAAACATTGTATTTTCGTGGAAAATTACCCGAAAATGTGTCAAAAAATGGTCACAAAATCCGTCCTAAAACCGTAGCTATCGTGGGTTCTAGGCATAATACCCGCTATGGTCAGGAGGTAGCCCATAATCTAGCCTATAAACTGGCTCAGAAAGGTGTTATTGTCGTCTCTGGACTAGCCTACGGTATAGACAGCATCGGCCATCAGGGGTGCTTGGACGCTGGCGGTATCACCGTGGCCGTTCTCGGCAATCCTATAGACCGTATCCACCCCAGTAGCCACACACCTCTTGCTAAAGAAATTATCAAAAATGGCGGAGCCATCATCTCTGAATATCCACCCTCTACCTCGGATAGTACCTATTTCGCTCCAGGCGAATACCTATCCGACACCGGTCGTCGTCAAGTGAAGTACAAGACCTCTTTTCTCTATCGCAACCGCCTCATCTCTGGTCTCTCTGATATTGTCGTTGTGATCGAGGCCGCTGAGAAATCCGGCTCCCTCAATACCGCCTCCCACGCCCTAGAGCAAGGCAAAACCGTTTTTGCCGTCCCTGGCAATATCACCAACCCTTATTCTCAGGGGTGCAACAAACTCATTAAACAAGGCGCCCTCCCCTATACTTCCCCTGATGATGTTCTTCGGGAACTCTTCCCAGAAGATTACACCAAAAAGCACCAAAAACTCCGTGAGCAGCAGTTATTTGGCGACACCGATGTCGAAACCATAATCCTCCAGGCCATTGCCAGAGGCTGTCGCTCCGGCGAAGAAATCATGGCCAAAACCCACCTTCCCCCAGAAGTCTTCAACCAGACTGTCACCCTCCTTGAAATTAAATCCCGCCTCCGTCCACTCGGAATGAATAATTGGGGTCTAATCTAATGACCCAGCTTCAAGCCCAAGACCCAACCCAGGCTCCGCACCCCGCTCTCAGGGCATGAAAAAGGTCGCTCTAATACCTAAAAGCGACCTTTATCTCATCTTAGCCTATAGACTAGGGGCTACCACTCAATCGGCGCCCCTCCACCGTTGGCCAGAATAATCTGGCGCGTCAGCCGGAACAAGAAGTTGATATCCGTAGTAGGGTGCCGTTCCATCATATACTCAAACAGCGCCCCCTTCCCCGAAATCCTCGTGCCGTCCACAAATCTCCGCCGGTTAATCACGAAGATGTTGTTCATCAGGGGTGGCTGGTCAAAATCCAGCTCCTCCATCTCGATCATCTGCTTTTCAAAACCAGTGGTCATGACCGTCTCGTTCAGGGGTAGACCCAACTCCTCTAGACAATCCTGGGCCTTTTTGGCCCAAATATTGTAAACGACGGGGCCAGCCAATTCCAAGCGAGCAGCTGCGTTCAAAGAGTTAGCGTACTCTTCCGAACCAATCAACTCCGCAAAGCCAGGCCTAGTTCGCCAGGTGTTGTGAGCTTCTTCCAACGCGCACCAGATGCCGTCCGCCACTAGGGGCAGAGACGACTGATTCTGGAGCACGGCCGTGTAATTCTCAAGTGCGTCAGTTACATACTTCCCCTCCATCGTTTTCCATAGTTTGGCAGGGATTACTGTTTTTGCCATAGCCTTCCTTTCTCTAGAAATCCCCATCTATAGCACCACGGTATTTTCATAGTCTTCAGACTAACTATCTAAAAGAACGACTAGGGTAATTTCGGCCCCAGCCACCCTCTATTATATCACATTTTTGTCCAAAAATCAACCCTGTCAGCCACCTCTCTTAGTATCTGAGGTAGTAACCCCTTTTCCTCAGGGGTGAATTTTGACAGCACAAAGTCCACATCTCCCACCTTAGCCCGCAATTCATCGTTAGCCGTCCCGATTCTCAATCTAGTAAATTCATCAGTGCCCAACTCCGCACTAATGGACTTTAGCCCATTATTTCCCCCAGCCGACCCCTTAGCACGGTAGCGAATTTTGCCAAATTCTAAGTTAAAATCATCACACACCACCAAAATATCAGAGGTGTCTACCTTATAAAATCGCTGATATTCACGCACCGCCTGCCCGCTCAAATTATAAAAATCTTGCGGTTTAATAAACCAAACATCCCCAGAACGGCCAGCAATCGCCCCCAGGCGCGGTTTTGCCCCCCACTCCAGCCCCTTTAGCTTAAAATAAAAATCTAGCGCCAAAAACCCCGTATTATGCCGCGTCCAGTTGTATTTACTCTCTGGATTCCCCAGTCCAACTACTAATTTCATGCCCCTATTATACAAAAAATCACCCAAAATTAAAAGAGAAACCCCCTGTCCTAAAACAGGGGGTTTAAGGAGGACGAATAGCCTAGTTTAAGGGGGGCTTAGTCTGCTCGTCCTTTTGCCGCTGGGCGACCATTTTCACCAAGGGGTGCCTCACCACTTCATCTTCAATGAAATGGACTTGCGCCACCATCGGATTGTCAAACAGCTGCCTCGAGGCATAGACTAGGCCGTTGTTGTCTCGGTCCAGATAGGGGGCGTGAATCTGCTCGATGTCACCGGTCAGGATGATTTTACCTTCCATGCCGATTCGCTTAATCAGAGTATCCGCTTGGGCCGCGTTTTGGTCCTGGAACTCGTCGTAGATAGCCAACTCATAGGCAAAATCTCGCCCACGGGCATGCTCAATCGGGACGCTCGAGAACCAGTTGTCCCAAATCATATCCACGCGGTCTTTCAGTTTAGCCTTGATTGAACGTCGAACCGTCTCGCCATTTTGACCATTGCAACAACCGTTGCCATTCTTACCGTTGCCATTGCCATTGCCGTTCTTTTTGGCGCTACCAGTTCCATACTTCTTTAGATTCGCCAGCTCTTTATTGAGCTTAGAGTCCTCATGCAGTAGGTAATTTCTCAGCGCATTTTTGAGCGGCTGGATATCCGGATCCATTTTTTCATCCAAATCTCCCGGCAGAGCTCCCAACTTGCTTCGGCTTTCGCACGGCACTGCCGTCACGCCGATAAAGCTCCCATCCTTGCAAGCCTCATAGCCAAAAATCGTGGCCATGTAAGTCTTGCCCGAGCCAGCCGGCCCAGTGCAAACAACCGCCGCAATATCGGGATCCATCAATGCTTCGGCGTAGATAGCTTGGCCATCGTTTTCGATACGAGTCGGAAAATCTCCCACATAGCGCAGGGGCAAGATGGCGTCTTCCTTAATGTCGTAGCGCCCGATATGCTCGAAATACGGGTTGTAGGTCGGATCAAACCCTACCGGTAAGTCCTCTAGCTCCGCTACATCCATCACGATGAATTCGTTAGCCACCAAATCTGGCTCGTTCGGCATCAGCTCTTTGAACCTATCGTGCGGCAAGTATTTGGCACTGTAGAACTCGTGAAACAGCTCCCTCGGCACCTCGATATCACGTCGGCCCGTATAGGGCTCGGGATACTTGTAGCCATAGCGCATGGTAGCAATCCCGCGTTCGCGCGCTCGGATAGCCAGACCGTTGTCGTTGGTCAGGAGCACCACATTGTCAAACGAGATATTTTGCACGCTACCCTTCAGTTCACAGCCATTAGTTGGACGGCCCTTTTTAGCTAAACTTGCTGTTAGCGCCGTCAAGATGATTTGTCCGTCCATGTCGTCGTCAGCCGGATGAAACGGCAGACATTTCCAAAAACTCTCATGCACTGGCAAAATCGAAATCAACTGATTGCTCTCTGGGATTTCAATCGGTGCCTGCAAATTATAGACCTCACTCAGAGTATGAAGGCTGTCTTCAGACAAGCCCCTCAGTCGCCTCAGAATCATGCGTGCCGCCCTGCCGCGGTCAGACTTTTCCCCCTTAAAATTAGACAGCTCACGCACTACAACGGTCGGAATCACGAGGTGTGCCCCGCTCAAATCAATCGTCGGCTCATGCGGCTGCTTTCCGTCTGCCCCCGGGATGACACCAGGATAATCTACCAAGATATTGGTGTCAATGACGTAGGTAGGTCGATCTTCAGCCATTTTCGTTCCTCCTTTTTAAAGATCGTAAGGTTCCTAAGCTACGAAAAAGAGTAGTTTCACGCTTAGTAAACCACTCCCACTTATATCCAGTTTAGCACAAAAAATGGGCGATTAAAAGCCCCATTCACCCCTTATTATATCACACTTATGTTATTTTGTCAATCTTTACCCTTGTCGTTCCGAAAAGAAAACATTACCGGAGTGCCGACCAAGGGATATTTTTCACGCAATTTTCGCTCCAAAAACCGTTTCCACGACCAATGCAAAAGCCCCAAATCGTGTCCATGGACCACAAACCAAGGCGGGCAAACGTCCGTCTGCACCATGTATTTAGGTTTCGGGCGAGTGTTTTTGAGCCCAGCCGGCGGATGCGCGGCTACCGCTTCGCTTAAAATCTTGTTTAATTCCGATGTCTTTATCTCTGTATGGCGGCTTTCATCTATCTCTAGCGCCAACTCAAACAGCCGGGTTACATTTTTCCCTGTCTCAGCGCTAGTAATTAGCACTGGCGCATAAGGCAAAAAATCAAAATCTCTCTCTAACTCGTCCAAGATTTCATCAGTATCTTCCACCAAATCCGTCTTAGTCAAAACCAATACAACTCCCTTCCCCGCCTCTACAATTTGCCCCGCTAGGGACTGGTCCAGCTTGGCGTGTGGTTCAGTACTGTCGACGAGTAGCGCACAGACATCAGATTCCTCAATTGCCGCCAGAGTGCGGATAGCGCTAAACTTCTCTATCCCCACTTCTCGTTTGCCAGGCTTACGCAGCCCCGCCGTATCTAAAATCTCCAGCTCTCGTCCCTTGTACTTGACCTGCACTCGGTTCACATCTCGAGTTGTCCCTTGTTTAGAGCTCACAATCGCCTGCTGTTTCTTCCCCAGCGAATTAAACAAGCTACTCTTCCCTACATTCGGCCGCCCAATTAGCGCTAATCTAAGAGGAAGTTTGGCGCGGGTGGTGGGAAATGCCTTTTTCACGGACGTTTCCCGATTTTCGAGCCCCGAGACGTATATTCCTGACGGCGCCGAGAAAGCTGCCCGAAGGGCAGACTTTCCCGGACGCCCAGTGTATGACGTCGAGGGCGAGAAAGTCGGTCCTGAAAAAGGCATTCCCACCAGGACCCGCGCCAACGCGCCTTTTAGATCACGAATGCCTTGGCCGGTCGTAGCCGAAGTATAGAAGATCCTTTCGGGGTCAACCCCCAGCGCCCGAAACTCTGTCACCGGCAACGATTCTTTCAAATCGCACTTATTCAGCACCAAAAACACCGGTTTGTTGGACCGCAACGCATCTTTGGCGATTTTAGCATCTTTATGGTCAAAATATTTAGTTGAATCTAGCGTCACCAAGATTATATCCGCTACCTCTATCGCATCTGCAATCTGCTCTTGAATCGAAGCCTCAAAATCATCCGTCGGATCCTTCAGCCCCGCCGTATCAATTAGGACAAACGCGTCGTCAATCGTTGCTACTACATTATCCCGAGTGGTCCCCTCTTCCCGCGCCACAATCGCGATATTTTTGCGGGCCATTCGGTTGAGTAGGCTGGATTTTCCGGCGTTAGTCTGTCCAATCAGTGCTACAATCGGCAGTTTACTCATATCCAAATTATACCATAAAACCATAAAAAATAAAGTATTGACACGGTTGCTATTCATATGATACAATAAAACTGCGGACCTAACCCCCCTTGGGTCCGCAATTTTGAGTTAAGGTCTCGTCGTCTAGCGGTCTAGGACTCCTGGTTCTCATCCAGGCAATCGCGGGTTCGAATCCCGCCGAGATCACCAAGAAATAAAATAGACACTAAGGGTCTCATTTTTTTAATAAACCACATTACCATAATTTGGCACTGCGGTAATAAAAGTCTGCCCGGGGGCTAATTTGATTTCCTCCCCGTTCGCATCAGTAAATTTAATCTGATCCGCAGCACTAGATTTTTGCCAATTACCCTTTATTACGATACCGTTTTGAAAGATATACGCCTCGCCCGAGCCAATCGCCGTGATGTCCTCGTGATAATTATCTGAGGCTCGTGATTCTTGCACTATCATCGCTATTACCACCGATGGCGCAACTTGGGTCAAACTACAGACATCCTCGGGGTTTTTCTGGCCCAAATCCTCTGCTCCGCAATTGTAGACTTGATGAGGGCCCCCACTGGCATAGCTTCGTGCGTAAGTGTTGCTGTTCGAATCATAATTATAATTAACATTAAAATCTGCCCAGCCCCCCAAATTCAAAGCAACCGTGGGGACCTTTGTCTCCATTGCTGAGGTATCTTTCT
This sequence comes from Candidatus Saccharimonadota bacterium, assembly GCA_017404795.1. Classification (GTDB taxonomy): domain Bacteria; phylum Patescibacteriota; class Saccharimonadia; order Saccharimonadales; family Saccharimonadaceae; genus Nanosyncoccus. The sequence goes on from JAFRBR010000005.1 coordinate 10,699, forward strand.
CTGTAGCCTTAGTGATCTCCAATTTTTCTGCTACCGATTCATCCACTCTCTGCTGCTCAGACTCTGCTGGCGTCAATCTCGCAAAACCCTTCACATCTGAGCTGTTGTATCCCTGGTCAACCCCAAATTGCTTCAAACTAGCCGATGTGGTAAACAAATTGTTCCACAACCTACCCCCATAAGTCCCCCGGTACATATAAGTATAGTTTTCATCAAGATTTCGGTACCCGTTAGCTACTGCGCTCAGAGCATCGCCAGAACCACCAGCGTGAACAATTGTACAATCAAACGGCGTATCCCACTGTAAATAGTAAATCCTGAGCGACCGCACCGGCCCAATAATTGCCGCAGTCGGATTTTGGTAAATCGCTGCAAAACGCGTAATCCCCGCCTCGGCAATGGCCTCAAATACCACCCCTGCATCAGTTAGCCCCGCTTGCGGTCTAGCTCCATCGGTGCCGTTTGGCATCTGGACGCAGTATGTAGGCGCGTTCAAAAGTTCCGCATTAGTCACAATCTCCCCGGTTAAGGCACTATAATCGGCCTTTTCGGATGTTTTAGACGGGATGGTCGGAAAATTCAAACTAGCCGGTTCGGTATTAAACCCCAGCAAAGCCACCAACAAACAAATCAATCCTCCTGCAAAACTTACCCCACCGGCTATTTTCATCACCAGCCACTTTTTACCACCCGCGGACTGGACCGACCTTTCTTTTTTTACTAATATCCTTTCTTGTCCCTGTTCTTTCCCTAATTTTTTTTCTGGCTTTGTTTCACCAGTAAAAGCCGCTCTCAGTTCCTCGCTTGTCACAGTTGAATTATTTTGTTTGTCCATAGCTTACTCCACTTTTAAACTATTTCTCCTCTATTATAACCTAAACATAAGTTTATTACAAATTTTTCAGAAGTTTTCCACAACCTTTTTCAAAAAATTAGCATAATAGTTTACTTTTGTAATTTCTTATGTTAATATAAACCTATAAAGGTCACACACTGAAAATGAAATACAAAAATTTTCAAAAAAGTCGTAAATGTCTAAAGTTCTTATGTTATAATAAGACTATGCTTAAGACAAAAACGAGGGTCAACATTGCTTTTGTGGCGGTCTTGTCAATTGCGGCAGGGGTCCAGGCTGGTAATTTTGTTGCTAATCAGGCTACTGCTGCTAATACAACCTTCGAAGTTAATGTCGTAGAGAACCTCACCGTCAGCGTAACCTCTCCCCAGACCGGGGCAGTTGGCAATATCAACACTTTCCTTCGTAACGACATTAACGTCAGCGTTATCTCTAATAATACCGCCGGCTTTACGGCCTCAATGTATTCCAAGGATACCACTGATCTTACTAATACCGCCAAGAGTACGGCTACTATCCCTACTATTTCTTCCGGCACTACCTATACTTGTAGCACAGCTGCTTGTACAGAGTTTGGTACTAACGTTTGGGGGTATTCTACTAATGACGCCTCCCATACCGGCACCTACAGCCCGATGGTCAGCACTAGCAGCAGCCCCATTAACCTCATCACTGCCGCTTCTGGCACTACCTCTGCTAGTCAAGATGTCTATTTTGGCGCTAAAGCCGATGTGACCAAGGCTTCCGGTACCTACATTGGTACCGTGATTATTAGTGTAGTTGGCGGCGCCATCGAAAACGATAATACCGATCCCGATTACAACCCAGTTACACCAGTCAACCCAGCCGTAGACAACGATACTAACGGTACCAATCCATCCTACGCCACCAATTATGGCAATAATGGCGACGAGGGCTGGACCACTTACACTACCACCTCTACTAGCGGTTCTGGTTCTTCCGCTACCAACACCACTACTACTCAGGTCAGCGGTGGCGATACTCGCAACAGTTACTCCAACCCAGCTGGCGTCACCGAAAACACCGTTGCTAGCATCAACGACAATACCCCAGTCGCCACTGGTCTAGCCGTAGCCTCGACCGTCGCCGCTACTTCTGGCATGTTCTTCTTCATCCTAGCCAAGCGTCGAGGAGACGACGAAGACGAAGAAGAAGAGTCCGCCTAAATCCCCAGAGTATGGTATAATACAGATATGAAAATTGTTACTAGATTTGCCCCTAGTCCTACCGGCTATATCCATATTGGTAATGTCCGCTCGGCTATTTACCCCTATTTGTTAGCCCGTCAAGCCGGCGAGAATGGCATAATGATTCTACGGATTGAAGATACCGATCGTGCTCGCCATGTTGAAGGTGCCACCGAATTAATTGAAGACACTTTGGAGTGGTTAGGCCTTAATTGGGATGAGGGTCCCATTGTGGGTGGCCCACATCGGCCTTATTTCCAAAGCGAACGCCAAGAAATTTATCACCGGTGGGCTCGTAAACTAATTGAATCCGGCCGCGCCTATGCCGATCCTACCCCGCCAGAGCAGATCGAAGCTTACCGCAAGGAATGTAGCGCCAAGAAAATCCCTTTTCTCTATCGTAATTTCCGCCCCAAGGACACTCCTGAATGGCAACCAGGTATACCTCTCAGGTTCAAGGCCGAGCCTAGGCCTTACACTTGGCATGATGAAGTCATGGGCGATCTTAGTGCCGGTCCCGAAATCCAAGATGACATTATTTTAATCAAAAGGGACGGCTACCCGACTTACAACTTTGCCCATATTGTCGACGATGCCGAAATGGGGGTCACCCACGTTATGCGTGGTGCAGAATACCTTTCTAGTACCCCTAATTACTTGGCCCTCTACGACGCCCTAGGCCTTGAACGCCCTAAGCTTGTTTCCCTTCCTCATATTTTAGCTCCTCAGGGCAATAAGAAGCTCGGCAAGCGTGATGGCGCTAAATCTGTCACCGAATACCGCGATGACGGCATTCTTTCCGAGGCTATGCTCAACTACTTGGCTTGTCTAGGCTGGAACGATGGCACCGAGCAAGAAATCTACACCAAAGATGAGCTCATCCAGCGCTTTTCTCTAGACCATATTCAGAGCTCCGGTGCGCGCTACGATGAAACCAAACTACTCTGGTATAATGGCCAATGGCTCCGCCGGATTTACGACGAACAAGGCCCCGAGGCTCTTTATGCTCGCACTACTAGGTTTTGGCCCGAGTCTGCCAGTAGCTACGACGACGCATACAAACTCAAAGTCCTCAGCATCATCTATGACCGTTTAAAGACCCTTTCTGACCTTCGGGTTATGACCGATTATTTCTTTGCTGATCCTGTTATCGACCTCGACATGCTAACAAATAACAAATTCCTCAAAAAACTGTCCGAATCCACCATAGAAGAGCTACTAAAACAGACCATCCAAAAGCTTACAGACCTAAAAGATTGGCAAGCCGACAGCCTGCAACAGGCCCTAAACGAACTATTATTAGAAACCGGCCGCAAACCCGCTGAACTGTTTAGCCTCATCCGAATCGCCCTTAGTTTTGCCCCCTTTAGCCCCGCACTCAATCTCACCCTCGAGGTCTTAGGTCGGGACACCTCCCTCTCCCGACTAAACGCCGTAGCTAGAAGTATCTAGAGCGATACTGCAATCGAACGAATCTGCTTATTGGTCAAAGTCCCAGCCGTGGTTGTAATTTTGTAAACCATCCCCCCATTAACCCAAGCTGCATCACTCTCGCTGATATAAATAGTCAGGCCCTGTTCACGCACAATAGTGTAATCTTCTCCGTAAGTGTCCTTAACGTAATTAGAAACAAGCGCATTAGTGTCCCAAGACGACTTTTCTTCGGACAAAGTAAAGCTGTCACCTGTGTCACCATTAGTAAAGACCATGGTAATTTTGCCTTCTTCTGAGGTAATACTAGAAATACTGTAATCTCTAGGCACATAATTAGGGTAAGCCGGGTCCATTCCTGTCTGCATCGCTGCCACCCGAAGCGAGATATCGGGCATGTTCAAATTTACAAAATAAACAATTGCAAATACTGCTGCCGCTGCACAAGCTGTAGCTAGCATAACCCGTCCAAATCCAAAATGCATCCGTCCACTCACTTTGTTAGCCTTTATTTTCTTAGTCTGAGCTTGCATCGTTGCTTTTTCCTCCACTTTGACCTTTTCCGCTGATGCCAAGGCTTTTTGGATGGCCTGGTCTTTTAGTTCTTTGGCGCTAACTTTAGACATTTCGGCTGGTGCCGCCACTTGCATTCGTTTTTGCATCCTAGTGCGGGCGGTTTCCTGCAAGGGGTGAGCCATAGCGGGAGCCATCATCTCTTCCTGCTGCATCGGCTGCTCTTGCTTTGGCATATTAAAATGCTGTACCTTGTCGCTACGTTTAATCTTTACCTTTACATCCGAGCTTTGCGCGGGGCGCTTAGTGTATTTACGACTCAGAGTAGTAGAAGCCTGCACCCGACGATGATTAGCTTGATTAACTCGCTGATTTTCAGTTGTCTGCATATTACCTCGCTTATTCTTATATCTATCATACTCCACTTTTTATAAAAACACAAGGGTTATTTTTATTAATTATTATGTTATAATATAGTCAACTGGTAAATTCCGGTATTAATAGTTATGGACAGCGAAAAAATCAAAAAAAAGCAGAGCCTCAAAGTAATCATTTCGGAGGCTATTATGGTTTTGGCCGTAGTGATTATGGTGGCGGTTCTAGCGCTGATTGTTTCCGGTTATTGGGTAAATTCAGATTTCAAAGTAGAACGTCAAGGCATGCTCCAGGTCGCCTCTATCCCTACCGGCGCCGACCTAGATATTGATGGTGAATCATCTTGGCTGCAACGTACCAATACTTCTAAAGTTTTACCTAGCGGTCAGCATACCGTCACTATCTCCAAAGAGGGCTACGACACTTGGTCCAAGCAGATCAATATCACCGAAGGCTTGCTCTATCGCTTACAATATCCGCGGCTCTTTCTTATCGATCGCGAATCCACCAAAGTCCTCGATACCAGCAGCGCTACTTCGGCCAGTGTTTCCCCTGATCGCAACAAACTTCTACTTCTCAACAACACTACCGAATGGGAGCTAGTTAATTTGCGCAATGACAATCTAGAACCCAAAAAACTCAATATCGCCCCGTATTTTTCTAGTGTTAGTCTAGCCGAGGGCGCTTCAGTCGGGCTTTTTACTGGTAAAATCACAAATATTGACTGGGATCGTGGTAGTAGCCACGTTCTCGTAAGGGTAGAAACTCCAGATAGCACCGAATGGGTCCTTATCGACACCGAAAACCTCAAAAACAGCCTCAACCTTTCCAAAGAATTTGGCGCTAACTTTACCTTAGTAGAGATTTTGGATAATTCCTCTAGCAATCTACTCGCCGTTCAAGACGGTCATCTTCGCAAGATTGACATTCCTGGCAAGGCCATCTCTGCTGTTCTCGCTGATCAGGTGGTAGATTTCGATCATTACGAAACCGAAATCGTTTTTTCAGCTACCAATTCCACCGGTGGATATACTATTAATCTTCTTCGGATTGGCGACGACGAAATCACCAAATTAGAATCTACCTCCACATTCGCCAAAGTAGTAATTTCCAAATTTTATGACGAAATGTATCTTACTGTCTTGCAAGGTAACACCGTTTCTCTCTATCAAAAAACCGACTTCACCCCAGTTTCGAGTTTTGAACTAAGCTTTAACCCCGAATACATAAAAGTCGGCCAAGGCGGCGAATTCATTACTATGTATACTGGTACCGAGATAGCTACTCTCGACATGGAAGCTTTGTCTGTTCGCGAATGGCGAGCCGAAGGCGACAGTTTTGGCTGGTTAGACAATGATATGATTTACACAATTACTGATGGCGAACTAATCGTTTATGATTTCGATGGTTTTAACCGCCGGACTCTAGCCCACAATGTTTCTAGCCATTTTCCAGTCACCATTACCGATGACAAATGGCTTTATTATTTTAGTGACGGCAGTTTAATTCGGGAATTAGTTGCCCGTTAGCCAGTTCCAAATCCCTTCAAAGAAAGACGGCTCATTAGACGGCATTGATTCGGACGTGTTTTGGTCTACAGTGGGCAGACTCTCAGCCTTTTCGGCCCCTTCGTAATCTGGCGCAATTTGTTCCGCCGTCACCAGTAAACGGTATCTCGAAGTCCCTAATGGCGTGCAAGTCACCAGGGTGAGTAGTGGTTTATCTGTCTGCACCACTAGGGCCGCCACATTGGTCGGCTCCACCACTTCTTTTTTGATTACTTGGTAAGTATAGCGCACCGAGTTGTAGTTGATATAAATCAAATCCCCGTCTTCTAGTCTCTCAAGTCCCGAGAAGATGTATTTGTACTGGTTTGAACTATACACATCCCCCGCTGAGTGGCCGGTAATCACCAAATTGCCGATTTCGCCCGGGTAGGCGCTAGCCCCCGCAACGCGGTAATGCGCCACACCATTATTCATTGCGCTCATTACCTCGCTAAGTGGAATTCCAAAATGTACTGGCACATCTACGTTTAGTTTGGGGATAATTAACCGCGGGTCAGCCGAAACTTTCTGGGTGATCGTAGGGTCCACCGCTTCAATCTGCGAAGCTGGCGCATTGCCTGGTGACACATAGGCCATAATCGGCGCAAAAATCAATCGGTTGTATTGCAAGAACAAAATCAATAATGCCACCGCTACTCCTGCTAGAATCGGGATTAAATGCCGGTGTCGGCGAGATTTTTTGGCGTTGTCAGTAGCTTTTTTGCGGATTTTACGGCGCAAATCGTCCCGGATACTCTCCTCACCTGCGGAGTTTGCGGACGCGCTAGCAAGCGTCCCGTTCCCTGTTTGAAGCGTCATGTCTGATTTTTTGCCCAATTTAGCGCTAGACTTTGTCAAAGATTTCAAAATCTCTTCTTCTTCGGCTTTTTCCCTAGCTTGTTTGAGTTTTTCCTTTTCTATATAGGTCCGAGCCGCCTTGGAATAGTATTCGCTGTAGTATTTCTGGTAGTAATCTTGCCAAGCCGAGTGGTATTTTTTCCAAGATTCGGAATTGATTTTGGGGCTGATAGGCTCGTCTTTCAAGTGACCATCATTGGTAACGGCCTCTTGGGCTGATTTTTTGGCATTCTCAGCATAGGCCGCCAGAACCTTCTTTCTGGCTAGCGCAGCTGCTGCTTGTCTCTGTAAGTCATTCGAAGACTGCCCACCGTTTGCTGAATCCATAGGCCAATTATAGCATAAATCATTAAAATATGATATAATGCCTCTATGAACGTCTCTAGGAGCGGTTTCTACGAGCATCTTTAGGGGCATTCTACGGGCGAGTGGCGGAACTGGTAGACGCGCTAGACTCAAAATCTTGTGGCCTTCGGGCCGTGAGGGTTCAAGTCCCTCCTCGCCCACCAGAAAAAATACAAAATCTTCAGATTCTGTATTTTTTCTGGTGCGACTTTACGATGTCGCTAGAACCTATTTTAGTATGAAAAATCAAAACTCCTTATCCTTTTTAGCCTCCACCCCCAATATATTATCTACCTATTGACATTTAATACAAAGTATGCTATAATGAAGATATTAAGCAAAAGTTTTATTGCTTCGTAATATTATCAATCTGTTAGTTGTTTAGGCAACCGGGCTTAAAGCCCAGAAAGGAGTCAGCTATGCTGACCGTCACCCCTAGTGCACGCGTATCCAAACTCGAGCAGAAGGTTAAGGCCTTCGGAAAGCAAATTGCCACAGACGATCATCCTATGCCCGTCACCGTCAAGTCCTTCCCCTCGGTGTATTTCGAGGAGGATAGCTACGAAGGTCAAAACTACCCATTACTGAAGACCGAGTACCGGACTTCGGACGGGGTTCATGGCTGTTCTGGCTTCACGCTGGACGAAATCCTCTGTCGTAATGCCGGAGACCTAACTGGGCGCACTTCCTGTGCATTCCTGAACGATCATTGCGCCATCCCCTATTGGCCTACCGTACACGAACTTCATGATCATATCATTGAAGTGGCGGAAAACTGGGAAAGCTGGGGACAAGGCGACTTCGGCGCGATGGTTTTCTCAGTCTTTATGGTAGAGGAACACACCGCCGACTGCTTGCGTGGCGTCTTGCGCAGATACCAGTATACCACCCACGAAGGACATCGGTTCCGTCATCATGAGACTGTTGATGAGGAGGTCATCATCCTCCTCCACCCCAACGACCGCTAGATTAAAAAGGAGGCGCCAGATGCCCTGGCCCTAAAAGCAACTAAGCAGAAAAACACCCGAAGCTGGCGCCCCTGCGCCCCGCCTCGGTGGTACCCCGAGGTCGGCTTAGCGCTTCTTTGCGTCCCTACCCTCGGGGTTTTTCTTTCCCTACCCCTATCTATTATGATTCCAGTAAACAACCGCACCGACAAGGCTGGCAATCGTCATCATGCTACCAACCGCTACCAGCAAAATGTCGTTTTGATAGGAATTAATCGTAGCGGTGAAATTGATTTTGTCATAAAGGAACATCGTGTGGTCTCTTTGGCTGGTCGCCTCTTCGGTCCCGTTCAGCACGCACGGATAAGTATCCTGAATCACGGTTCCGTCGTTTTTTTCGTATAATTCTTCGTCAAAACAAAGCGCCGGAGCATCCGAAATCCCAATCAAATTTTTCCTAAACTTAGCCAGCTCATTCACCCCGCAAAAAGTAATCACGCCAAACATTATCGCCATCAAAATCAGCAGCCCCGCGTTAATCTTGACTCTCGTGGAAGTTTTGTTGTTTTTTGTTGCCATGTTCTCTCCTTTTGGGCTTTTGCCCGATTAATCCTTAGCTACATTATAGCATAAAGGTCAAGCTTACCTTCTCGCTATTTCTCTTCCAAAAAAGCTCCGCTCTGTCGTGACCAGAGCTTGGCATATTCCCCGCCGGCCTTTAATAGCTCCTGATGTGAACCTCGCTCCACAATCAAACCGTTCTTCAGTACTATAATTTCATCTAATCCTGCGATTGTCGATAGCCGATGCGCTACCACAATGGAAGTCCGGTCTTTCATCAAATTTGCCAAAGCCCCCTGGATTAACCCTTCTGATTCCGAATCTAGCGCCGAGGTGGCCTCGTCTAGTACTAGTATCGGTGCATCTTTCAGAATCGCCCGGGCTATTGCCACCCGCTGTCTCTGACCACCAGACAATTTTACTCCTCGTTCGCCGACCAAGGTATCATAGCCATCCGGCAGCTCTTTAATAAATTCATCGGCATTAGCCAGCTTCGCTGCCTGCAGCACCTCCTCGCGCGTCGCATTTATCTTTCCATAAGAAATATTTTCGTAAATTGAACGATGAAACAGCGAAGATTCTTGAGGTACATAAGCAATCGCTTCGCGCAAGCTTTTCTGGGTCACGTCGCGGATGTCTTTCCCGTCAATATAAATCGCCCCCTTCATTACATCATCAAACCTCAGTAGCAGTTTTGTTAATGTAGTTTTTCCTGACCCCGACACTCCAACCAGCCCAACACTCTTCCCGGCCGGCACATCTAGACTAAAATCATTGAACAGTGGTTCTTTTTGTTCGTTGTGTTTAAAGGTAATATGGGCAATTTCAATTTTAGCTTGAGCGATTTTCAAAGGCTGGTCAGTCTTATCGTCGACAATCAGCGGCAAATCTAGTATCCCCACCATTTCTTTAGCGTTCCCTAGCGACCGATTGACGGATCTAAGGATGTGGTTAATCGTCCACACATTCGAAAGTAGCGAATTGGACAAAGAATACAAGAACACCATATTTGCAATAGTCAGCCCAAACCAATCATGGCTCATAATTATCAAAATTAGAAGTCCTGCAAAAGTCACCAGATTTATCGAATTCATTGATAGATTCCGCCAAAACGACACTTTGGCCGCTCGGAAGGTCGCTTGTTTAGTCTGCTTAGTGGCCCCACTGAATCGAGTTTCTTCTAAATCTTCGCGAGCGTAGGACTTCACCGACATTTCGTTTGTAATCGCGTCCGCTAGTTGTCCAGTCTGCTTGTTCTCGGCATCCGCCAACGCTTCATCTACTTTACGCGTTTTATAATAAGTGGTTATTGCTACTACCATATATATTACTGTGTATATCGCCAAAATTCCCGCAAAAGGTGCACAAACTATCGCCGTTACTCCAATCGAATAAAACGCCGTCAATATCAATGGGTAAAGATCCCACACAAAATTAGATTTCAGGCTAATAAACGCCCCAGGCAATTTGTTGGCCGCGCTCGTCAGTGACCCAGAGAATTTATCATTATGAAAAGTCATTGACTGGTTTATCACCGCCGTAAAAGCCAGTTTTGACAAATATTCTCCACCCAGCGCATCCAGCGACCAATCTAGCCAGTCGATCGACCGAAGCACCACCAAATTATTTGCCGCCGCTGACAAAATAGTCAGTAGTAATATACTGGTATAATTCGCGATTTCAAAATCTCCGTCCGATAGCTTACCGATAATTTCCGAAGTACCATATGGCACCACCACATTTGATAAGAAAATCCAAACTGGAACTAATGCTAACAGCAAGATCGTCCTAATTTTGTGTTGCATTAGTGTCTGCCAAAAGTAATGCAGAGTCCGCTTGATATTTTTAGATTGTGCCATGCTTATATTATGGCACGATTATTTATCCCAGTCAAACCCTTCGCCGTAATGGCCCCACATAGCAGTTTTTTCGTAAATCGGCCGTCGCAAATCCAAAAACTTAATAATCCCCGCCGGTGTCAAATCGTACCCCTCGATTTCTTCAGGTTTACTATCAATTAACACGGTCTTTTCCAGAGGTTCCGCGTAGCCAATGGCGTAGGCTAGCCGCACCAAGACTTCGTGCGCTTTGCGCTCCCGCAAATAATCCACCGCGATTTTGCGCGCCATGTAAGCGGCTGAGCGGTCTACCTTTGTCGCATCCTTACCAGAATAGCAGCCCCCGCCAATCGCCACTCGTGGCCCGTAGTTGTCCACGATTAATTTGCGACCAGTCAGGCCGGTGTCGGCGTCAAATCCACCTTGGTTCCAATCGCCAGCAGGGTTGATATGGAGCTCTAACTTGCCAGCCAGTTTTTTATTTTTGACAAATTCTTGTACCAATTTTGCTAGTTCGTCATGAGGCACATTTTGAAAACTTGCCACCACCGAATCCACAGAGCCATCCGGCGCCAAGGTTATTTGAGTCTTGCCATCATATGGGTGTTTATCAAAAATAAACTGATTCAGCCGCCGCGCCAAAATCACTTCCAGCGGCAACATCTCGTCGGTCTCGTCGCAGGCGTAGCCAATCATGATTCCTTGGTCGCCGGCGCCGCCCGTGTCTACGCCTTGGGCAATCTCTGGTGACTGCTTGACGATTTTAGTGTGGACTTCTGCGTCATCACCAGCAATCCGTTTAACGATTGCCGGAATATCCATCTCGTCGGCCGTTGAAGTGACCTCGCCAGTCACAAATACCACTCCGTGCCCGCCACAAGTCTCTACCGCCACACGCGCCATCGGGTCGGTAGCTAAATACGCGTCCAAAATCGCATCGCTAATCTGGTCGCAAAGTTTATCTGGGTGTTTTGGAGAAACGCTCTCCGCCGTTCGATAGAACATATCTTTCCTTTCTTGGTCGGATTTACCACCTTGGTTTTCACTAGGTTGGCAGGGGGTCACCGGGCCGTTCCCTCACCCCTTCTTGATATTAATATCCCCATTATAACTATTTTTTGGATTTTTTACCAGCTTTTTTCCGAGTTGCCGACTTCCGCGCCACCGACCGAGCGGTCTTGTCTTCAATCCCCTGCGCACGGTTGTGCGCGCCATAAATCATACTCGTCACCCCCACAATCAGCATATACACACCAAAGAAGCGCATGAAGGTCATCATCTCAAACCCACCCGCGTTCAAAATCACCAGGCCAATCACACAGCCAGCTGCCCCCGCCAAAATCCGGATAAACCGATCGGTCGGGTCCACCGTCGACAAAAACCCATGAAAAATATCAATCACCCCAGACAGAATCGTGTAAACCGAAATAATCACCACTCCTAGTACCAAATTGTTCTTAGCAAAGAAGAGTAGCGCCACCGCCGCTATTACATCAATCAACGCATCGATAATCGAATTAATCCAGCCGTGCTTCTTGGTCGACGCATAAAGCGCGCCCACCGCATCCACAATCCCCATCGACAGTAGAAAAACACTCGCCAGTGCAACAATATTGTCTACTTCCGTCATCCCGCTAAACAAAATCACACAACCAAAGGCGATTGCTAGCCCCCCGCGGATTAAAAACATTAACCAATGTTTGTCAATATATTTTCGATTTATCTTTGCCATAAAAATCCTTTATTACTTATGCTCATTATAGCACAAATTTTATGTCATTTTCAAAAATTATGCTATAATCAAAGTGCAACGATTTTATAATTTACGTGTACCGAGATTTTAATATCGATACGCAATACGAATTTAAAGATGGCACCACAAGGTGATCCGAATTCAGCGTCCAGAAAGAATATGGATTATAGATATTTTAGCGCCACTACTACGGGTGGAGGCAGCAATGATAGATTTAGAGGTCTTACAGCTCGTTGCATCGCTGATAATTAACTCTACACCCGCCGAATCCTCTTCCGCGCCGATTCAATTAACTTAGTTTTTTGATAAATTAGTGGCTTCAAGATCAGATCATGCGCCGGAGTATAGCGGAGCTCTTCACAGCCGAACGAACGCTTGAATTCGGAAACCCCATAGAACCGATGGGTCGTCTCCTCCGGCTCCACTATCCCCCACAGATTATAGCGGATGCAGCCTCGCTCCCTAGCCTCCTTCATCGCCGCCATGTGGAGTAGCGGCGCCGCCGAATACTTTGTCCCCAGCTCCGACGATACTCCGTAATGATAGCTCGCTTCCGGCCCATAAAAAATCATAAAATTCTGCGCCAAAACTTCCCCGTCCTTCTTCGCAGTGTAGATTAACACCTCTCCGCCCTCGCGGAAGGCTTCAAATTGCTTGCGCAGGAAATCACTCGAAAACGCCACATATTTTTGTCGCTCAGCGTGCAATTTTTCTAATCGGCAAAATTCGTCAATCGCCTGATCACTAGTCTCGGCCGCAATTTCGATTTCGTTCTTTTCGGCTTTGCGTAGTTTGCGTCGGAAACCTTGCGACGCTCCGGCCAGAATCTCTTCCTCCGACTTCCGCAAATCCAGTACTCCAGCAAACTCCACCGATAGATACATTGGTGCTCGCTTCAGGCCTAGCTCCCGCATTAGCGCCAAAGATTTATCTGATAGCTCCAGCTGCGGCCGTACTCGCACAAACACACAGCCAGTCTCTAAACCTTGCGCCTCGATATCGTCAAACACTGCCTTTACCGCCTTATCGTCCTCCCAGTCCATAATCGGCCCACCGGCAATCGCCAAGTATTTGCCCCGCTTAGCCGTTTCCACTACCCCAGCATACGCCGCCACAATTTTATTATCCTCATCTGTCAGTGCTCTTCGAACTATCTTTTTCCCTCGCGCCTTATGGAACTCGTAAAAATCCCACGACTGCAAGAAATTCGCCTCAGGATGCGAAGTAATAAACCGGTCCCAAGTAGAACGATTGTCGATATTAGTAAGGCAAAGTGTTTTATCGCAATCGAGGGGATTTCGGAGCGCGGCAGCGCGAGAGTTAGCGCGCGAGCCCCGTGGCGGACTGCCGGAGGAGTCGAGCGAAGAACGAACTAGTTCGTTCTTCCGAGATGACAACTGGCAGACGACATCAGTCGACGGGCGCGAGCGACGCGACCCGAGATGCGATGAAACACTTTGCCTATTCACAATCGCCTCCGTTTCTTCCGGACCTTTTCTACTACTAAGTCTTTTAGGTATCCCACGCGCGAAATTACTAGGTCGTGGGCTGGTACGTATTCTACCACCGAGCCCCCAAACCCCGTCTTAAAGGTCGTCACCCCAGCATAGCGGTGCCCCGGCTGCCCAGCCGGTGCAATCCCCCAGAGGTTAAATCGCTCATACCCCTCGGCCTTCAAATCCCGCATCGCCTGCCAGAGCAAAGCATACGCCCCAGGGAGTTTGCGATTCAAATCGGTCGAGGCCGCCTCGTAATAATCTCCTTCGCGCCCATCCTTTATTATCAGGCCATAAGCCACAGGTTCTCCCTCGGCTGTTCGCGCCACATAAATCGCAAAATTGTCCCCAAAAGCTTCCCTTTCTGCCAGCAATACCTCTAGTGACGGCGGCACAAACCCCTGTCGCCGCGCCGTCTCCATCTGTACCTGGTGGAATTCGCGCAAAATCTCCTCCGAATCATCCCGCTCTACCGTAATCCCCAGTTTACCCGCTCGGCGCACCTCGTAGCGAGTCTGTCGTCGCATTCCAGCCAGTAATTCTTCCTCGGATAAACTGAGATCTATCATCACTGTGTGCTCGGCCGCTAGGTGCATCGGTGATTTTTTCAGCCCCATTCGTTCCAAAACCTCCAAATTCTCGCGGTTAGCCAGAAGTTGTGGCCTCAGTCGCACAAACACACATTTTTCCTTCTCCGCCACCTCAGTAATCCGGCTCATCACTTCTTTCACTAGCCCTTTATCACCCCAGTCAATCAGTGGCCCACAAGGAATCTCCAGATAGCGTCCTCGCTTGGCATTGCGCACTACCATTATCGCCCACCCCTTACCGCCAAAATCTTCACTCACCACCTTGGCCCCCATCAGCTCATTCATCCGCCCATAAGCCGGCGACTGCAAGAAGTTCGCCTCAGGGAATTCCTCAATTGCCTCTCGCCACCCCGCCTCTGTGATCGTGAATTTGGCTGCCTTATTGTTATTTTTCACGTCCCCCCCTAGTATCTCTTAACAAATATTTCTCAATAATCTTTAGCGCTGGCGCTAAATCCGCCTTGCTGTAATATGTCGGCAAATTGATGATATGCTTCGCCACAAACACCGAATTCGGGCAATTCTCCTCTGGGAAGTGGACTTTTTTGTAATATCTCTCGGGTGACACCGGCCGTTCATACCAGAATCCACCAAAATAATACCCTGCCTTCTGTAATTCTCGCAAAACTTCACCCCTATTCTGCACCAAACAGAACTTCCTCAGAGGCGCCTCACCAGATTTTTTAAACTTTTTAAACTGTTTCAAAGCTAGCCGGGCCTCAAATTTGCTGATTTTGCGCTCCAAGTCTAATCTGTTGTCTGCTGATTTTTCTACCCAGTGAATCTTGACTAACCCTCGCATCAAAGCGCCCCCAAGATGTACAGAGGCTAGCCCCCGACAAACCGTCCCAAAAAATGGATAAAATCTCGCCCTCAAGTGGTCTGACAATTTCGGAAGTTTGCTAGGCGCTTTAATCTCGCGTTTACAGGGGTGGCGTAGTACCACCGCTCCACCAGACACCGTGTCTATTGCTTTGTCCTTACCAAACGAAAACACCGCCGCCGCTCCCACCGTCCCCGCCTCGCGTCCATCGGCGTATTTCACCCCTGCCGAATGTGCTAAATCCTCGATTATAGTCAACTCGTGCTTCCTGGCAAAGGCCTCAACTTGCTTGACATCCACCGGATTCCCTAAACTGTTTTGGATAATAATTCCAGCAATTTTCCGGGCGGGTCCTGCCGGCTCTTTTCCTCCCCAAAAATTTTTACTTCGTAAAACATTTTTGGGGTTCCCCCCAGAGCCGTCACCCGCCCGTGTGACCTGCAGTAAACTCAAGTCAAAATTCAAATCCTCTCTAGAAACATCCGTCCAAATAGGAGTAAGCCCCGCGGATTTCACCGCCTCATATACCGCATAACAGGTAAACCCATTCACGATCACCGCGTCCCCAGGCTCAAAATATGCCATCAAGGCCAAACAGAGGGCCGAGCGTCCATTTTTACACAAAACCACCCTAGTATCCTCTGTCGATTCACCCCCGTACCGTCCCCGCAAATACTTTTTTAGCGCTCGACAATCACTTTTCCGCCCCATGGCAAAAGTATGTCGCCATACTTCCCCTGTAGAATATCCCGCAGCCATCCCTAGAAAATACCGCTTCACTAGATTACTCCCTCCTTTTTTGGCGCAGGTTTCTTGAAAGTAGCTTTTGTATTCTTATCATTTTCGTTCTTGGCTTCGGGCTCCTTTTTCATCCTCTCTATCAATATACCAATAGCTCGGGCCAGCCCCTCTGGATCCGAAATATATGGCGCATGGGTCCAATTAGCATAGAACTTCAGTTCTGCATTGGGTAATTTCTCATACATCTCTGTAGCCTGCCGAGGTGGCGTGGTAGTGTCCTTCTTGCCCCAGAGGATAAAGGTCCTTGTTTCTACCTTGGTAAGGTCTAATTCTTTATCTGATTCCAGCATATTAGCCAAAGTTTTCTTCATATTCTCTGGCGCCTTGGAATAATCTGTAGACCCCGTCACACGGTGGAAACCCTTGTCTACTAGAGGTATTTTTTTCAGTGGCTGTCCAATTTTGGCTAGTTTTTCCACTATTTTCTTGCGCATTGACGGCTCATACACCCCCGCCGAATCCAGCAAAATCAAATATTTCAGCTTCCCTGATTTCTGAGCACAGAGGTTCAGCAAAATCCGGCCCCCGTTACTATGCCCTAGTGCCACCGCTCCGTCAGGGATTTCTCTGTCAGCCCACTTCATATAGTCATAGATTGTCCACTCCTTCTTTGACTCCTCTGTTAGCCCCGGCACATGCAGCATTTTGACGCTAATCCCCTTGTCGCGCAACAGTGAAATCGTTTCCTTCCACGGCTCCACCGTGTAAGTCCACCCATGAATTATGTACAAATCCGCCACTAAAAACCTCCTTTCATCAATCTAACCCCCAACTTTTACGTCTAGCTACCGCGGCCTTTTCTCGCCGGCATAATTTGTCCGCATCAGAGGGGTCGGCTAGTAGCTTCTCGACCACCCATTCTAGATATTGGCTCCCCTTAAAAATCAAAGTCTCCGTTCCTCTAACATTCTTCTTGATATATTCCAAGGCTTTCCTGGGGTCAGTCGTTGCCACCGCCGAAATACCCAGTTTCTTTAGTTCCGGTGCCGTGTACTCCTTAGTCCGCCGCCCTACTAGCACTACTTTGTCCGGTTTTACTCTGGCAATCAAATCCGCCAACCGCCGATGCTCCTCCTCCGCTAGCGACCCCTGATCGACAATATCCCCAATCACCAGCCACTTTTTCTCTGCGTGCATCCTTTTCGCCATATCTAGGGTCGAAGCCATGCTAATCATGTGCGCATTGTAGCTACAATCCACAATATCTATCCCCTTATACCCCTTAAAATGCGAACTTCGCCCCGGCGCCACTTCCATCCCGGTGAAATCAGGATTAAACTTTAGTTTCAGATATTTCATCAAATCCTGCAACACGAACAGATTGAACGCCACGTCCTTTGGCTCTGGTCGGTCAAAATGAAAAGTCGTATCCCCATAGGTAAAATCAGTCGAATCAGGGTAAACTACGTATTTTTTCATCTCCGTCTTCTTGATTGGAATCACTTGAGCCTTGACTCCCTTGGTCGCCTCTACCATCAACCTAGAATCTGCATCGATATACACTCGCTTGCTCGTATTGGCTGGCAAATTAGCAAATTCTGCTGTAATCGCCTCTGATAAATCTTTGAATTTACCTTCTTCCACCACTCTTTCAAACTGCACCGCATGGGATAAACCTATCGATACCCAAATCGTCACCTCTGGGCGCAGCCACTCTGCCAGGAATTCCGCCTCGTGCGGGCGTTCACCGTCAATCTCTACCACGTAGTACCTCTGTTTATGGCGTTTAATCAGCCCCTTAATCGGCGCCATGATAAACAGATAAATCCAGCGCAGTTTAGACCCAGTCACCCCCTTTAGCCCTAGCAAATCAAACGAAATTCCAAAAGCACTATTAGCATTATGTGAATAATGCGCCTTATCCCCCATTTCAAACTCGATCATGTTCAGCATCGTAGTCTTACCAGCCGAGCCCGTCACCGCTACTGTTCGCGGATTCCACCTCTTATACACTCGATTCGCAAAATGCCGAAAATACTTCGCCGCAACAAAGTAAAACCGTTTCTTGTAACTAGAAACACTCATACTCTCTATTATACCTTATTTATGCGTAAATTCTTAGAAAAAATCCGCCAGATTGGTATTTTCTCCGAGTGAAGCGCGTCTATTGGACGAGCGAAATTCCGAAAAAGGTGAGATGTGTAGTTGTCGTAATTTGCCAATTAAAATCGCACAGATTGCCTTTTGAGGAATTGAAGCGCGTCTATTGGACGAGCGAAATTCCGAAAAAGGTGAGATGTGCGATTTTAATGGCAAATTTACATGCGGATTTCGGCGTCTACGCCAGCCGGGAGGGATAGGTTTTGCAAGCTCTCGATCGTCTTCGGTGTAGCATTAGAGATATCAATCAGCCGTTTATGGACTTTCATTTCAAACGCTTCCCCGCCAGTCTTATAGACGTGAGGTGACTTAACCACGGTAAAAGTAGACCGCTTGGTCGGCAGAGGAATCGGCCCCGAAACGCTTGCCCCAGTCCGAATTGCCGTGTCCACAATCTGTCGAGCACTCTGGTCAATTACTCGGTGATCGTAAGCCTTCAGCCGAATCCGAATGGTCAGCCCAGTATCTTTTTCTTTTTTATCTGCCATAATTTGTTGTCCTTTCTGCTCTATAACCTCAGGTTCGCCCCTAGACAGGCCGCCGGTGAGTAGTTAGAGCTAGATAATTAATTTACTTGTAGCCCCATTATACCACACTCTGCCAAAAATGCAAATCAAGCCCCCAAGTTGACAAAAACGCTCCCCAGTGGTATAATTGAGTCAACTATTGGGCAGTCTATAATTGAGGAAGGAGATTACTATGCCCACGCACGTTACAGATGCAAGTACGTCCAAGTATCCAGTAGAGCAATTAAAGCCCTATTATAAGGCTTTGCTTTACATGGCTGAGTTGCCAAAGTATTGGGTTGCGTACGACTACCGGCTCGAAGAGTTTTTTGACAAGGGCCACCCGATCATTTCCAGTCAACCACAAGAATTCAAGGATTTTTGCGAGGCCTATGAGATGGTCTGTCGGGCCTCTGCCAGGCTTGACATTGAGCAGGGACTCAACTACCGCATGTTGCGCGCTCTCGCTCGCAATCTGTACTACGGTGGAGC
The DNA here is from genome assembly GCA_017404795.1 of Candidatus Saccharimonadota bacterium. Lineage (GTDB taxonomy): Bacteria > Patescibacteriota > Saccharimonadia > Saccharimonadales > Saccharimonadaceae > Nanosyncoccus. Next base: position 29,739 of record JAFRBR010000005.1, read on the forward strand.
TCGTCGGAGTTTTTACATTAGATATTTGGAGGGGCAAATCGACCAACTCTCCAAAATCTCCGAGCCCGTAACTATTGTCGGAATCGAAGAAAGGTACCAATACTACATTTATCGGAAGGAGCGTAATCACAAAGGTCTTGGTATTGGCCCCAACTTTGAGACTTGGAAACAAGAGGGCGGCTGCCCCGTCACTTTCTACAGCATCATGTCTTACCGAAAGTAGACTCAAGTCCAACCAGTATTAAAAGCGTCTTAACTTGCATCAAAAAGCCACCCTCATGTAGGGTGGCTTTCTCAGGCTCAAATTATTTGATAACCTTGGTGATGACACCAGAACCAACGGTCTTACCGCCTTCGCGGATCGCGAAGCGGTCGTTGTCGTTCATCGCGACTGGCTGGAGCAATTTGACCTTGAAGGTCACTTGGTCACCAGGCATCACGATTTCCTTGTCGGCTGGTAGCTCTACCTCACCCGTCACATCAGTGGTACGGAAGTAGAACTGAGGCTTATAGCCCTTGGAGAACGGAGTGTGGCGGCCGCCTTCTTCCTTCTTCAAGATGTAAACCTCTGCCTCAAACTCGGTATGCGGAGTAATCGTGCCTGGCTTGGCAATCACCTGACCACGCTCGATTTGGTCGCGTTCAATACCACGGAGCAAGAGACCTGCGTTATCGCCAGCTTGGCCCTGATCCAAAGTCTTGTGGAAGGCCTCAATACCGGTCACTACGGACTTTTGAGTGTCTTTCAGACCAACAATCTCAACTTCGTCGTTTAGCTTGATCACACCCTGCTCGATACGACCAGTAGCCACGGTCCCACGGCCTTTAATTGAGAACACGTCCTCAATTGGCATTAGGAACGGCTTGTCAAGATCGTGCTCAGGTACTTCAAAGTATTCATCCATCGCCTTGACGAGCTCCATCACTGCGTCTTCGTTTTCTTTGTCACCCTCAAGAGCCTTAGTAGCGGAACCCTTGATGATTGGCGCATTGTCGCCATCAAAGCCGTACTTGTTCAAAAGCTCACGGACGTCCATTTCTACTAGTTCTACTAGTTCAGGATCAGCGAGGTCCATTTTGTTCAAAAATACGATGATTTTTGGTACGTTTACCTGGTGAGCCAAAAGTACGTGCTCACGAGTTTGTGGCAACGGGCCATCATTAGCAGCTACCACGAGGATAGCGCCATCTACCTGGGCAGCACCGGTAATCATGTTTTTGATGTAGTCGGCGTGGCCTGGCATGTCAACGTGCGCATAGTGGCGCTTGTCGGACTCATACTCCTGGTGTGAAGTCGCGATAGTAATACCGCGGGCCTTTTCCTCAGGCGCGTTATCAATTTGATCATAAGCGACAGGCTTGTTAACATCCGAAGGTAGGCGATCAGCCAACACCTTGGTGATAGCAGCCGTCAAAGTGGTTTTTCCATGGTCTACGTGACCCATGGTGCCAACATTGATATGTGGCTTGGAACGGTCAAAATTTGCCATTCTTTCTCCTTTTTATTAATTACGGTTGGAGCGCTAATAAAAACCAGCTCCAAGACTCTACCCTCTTATTTTAGACTATTTTTGGCAAATTGTAAAGAGGCTATTTTGTTATTTTAAAAAAACTTCATTCTGACTAAAAAATCCTCGGTTACTTAGAACCGGGGACGGGTCCGCTAAATCCCTCAATTGAGACCAAATATTACACATATCTTGACAAAATAAACCTTTTGTGCTAAAATTAGAAGACAAATTGGCAAGGGGCAATTTAAGCACATTAATATTGGATTCTAGGTAGAAAGGCATATTAGTCTAGGCAAAGAACAGAGAGATAAGGTGGTAATGAAATGAGCAATGTAATTGAATTTAAGGTGGTGAGCAGTCGGCAGAAAACGCACAATAATCGTAATGTTGTCAAGACTATTCAGATTCCGCGCAAAGAGGTAATGGTCTGCGCAAGTCCAATTCAAGTAGAACGAGTTGGCTGGAATATGATTTCAATCGGCTTTTGGCTGGATTGTTTCGAGCCGAATCTCGTTGACCTTGCTATGAGGCAAGTTTGCCATGCACAGTATGAGCTCTACAAGGTTGGACGCGATAATCCAAGCTACGAGCCCATGCGGTCGACGTTCATCGTGCGAGTAGTTGGGGATTATTCCCTTTCTGAGACGGACGAAATCCTTACTCAGATTGCGGCCCTGTCGGCCAAAGAGGCCTATTTGAAAGAAATCAGCATGCGAGGCAGCAAGGTGGATGTGTCCGAACTTGCAACCCCCTACGCGGCCGATCCTTTTAACGGTTCGATCGTCAATCGCAAAACTGTGGCTATTTTGCGAAGAGCCGGTATTCAAAACGCTTACGAAGTGGCAAAAAACACTCGCGAGACGATCTGCCAGCTTCCTGGTATAACCACGAAGGAGGTATACAAGCTCGAAAAAAGCTTAGCTGCAAGAGGAATCTATCTCAACGCAGCCGCGGTGCCAAGTTGGAGCGAATGACCTCACCCAGAATCACAAAAAGGCCGTCCCGCAGGGACGGCCTTTAATTATGCAAAATTATTCGCCGGGGGTTGCGTCAACGGATCCGGTCTCAGTGCTGGTCTCAATAGATGTGCCTTTTTCTTGCTCATTAGCATCAGCCTGAGTGGTCGCTGGCTGAGTTTCAAGCCTTTCTGTGCCACGGAGAGCGGTTTCGCCCGCTTTTTTGTTGCGATTAACTTCACTCTTTTGGCGTAACATCTGTGCCATGTTTTCAAATACGTCAGCCAATTCGCGATCGATGTAACTGGCCTGCTCGTACGTATCAAAGCCAGATTCCATAAAATTAGGGTCATGTCGACGATCTACGGCTTCATCAACATTATTAAAATGCCCACGCTCCTCATCGAGTTCATCTAGAAAAGCATTTACTTCTTGGGTTTCTGGGCTATTATTAACAGGGGTAATTTCCGCACGTACCTCTGGTTTTTGAGGCTCTTCGCGGCGAAATCCGTCTGCCTCGATACCAGCATATTCTTGGTCTAGCGCACTGTCGCTCATCCTCTTCGCGTTGGGGTTTGTCAAGGCTTCATCGACATTGTTCAATCCTTCTCTATTCATAAGTATTATCTCCATTAAATTGTTATTGCCCTTATTATAACACATTTTCTATAATGAGAACCATTAACTCAATGGACTTGTAAAAAGAAAGATTTTATATAAAACCCATTGACAAAAATAACTATGTGTGCTATAATATAAACAATAAGCAAGAGTTTTACTGCTTAGTAAATTAAGAACCAATTTAGTTGTGAGTTGTGAGTTGTGTTTCATTCCGGGTTGGACCAGGAGGTCCAGAAAGGAGGCCATCTATGGCCACGCAGAAGAAGGACGTCTTCGAGACTTCGTATAAGAACCGTCAGGAAATGCAGCGCGATGTGCTGCGGCTCGCCGCCGACAAGGGCTGGCGAACGATTCAGGCGAAGGGTGAACAGATGATCATCCGCCGCTAGCCCGCCCCTGCAGACGGACCATGAAAGGAGTGGCCAATGAAGACTTGGCCTTGACGCTGCAAAAATCGTAAATGAAAGGAGGTGCCCAAACTATGTTTTGGCCTTAGCTCACGCGGGTAACGCCCGCGCCCCATACAACTGAATATTGGAAAAACACCCGAGGTCGGCGCCCTGCGCCCCGCCTCGGCGGTACCCCGAGGTCGGCTTGCGCACTCTAGCGCCCCTTACCCTCGGGGTTTTTCTTACCTCAAAAAACAAAAGAAACCCCCCGGTCGATTGACCGGGGGTGCTTGAGCCACCCAAGAGAGTCCATAAAGGCTCAAAGAGGTTTTACCAAGGGGTACCGTCATGCTTCAGCATCGGGATTTCCTCGTACTTCCCAGAGGTGGTGTTGTGCTTATTGCGGAAGTTGCCTTTCGCAAAGTACCACCCCTCTGGGTAATAGAGAGTTTCCGGGTCGGCATCGGTGATAATTATCCCCGCTGCGGGCAGCGACATTTGGTTAAACGGATGATATCGCATGTACTCAACTTCCATCGGGTTGAGTGCAGCAAACAGGTTGGCCGCCAAGCTAGCAGCCAGGTCAGCCGTTTTCACCGTAAGTTGGTTAGATTTGGATTTCTTACCCATAATTCTTACCTCTTTCTCTAGGTGCGGTTTGGGTTTAGCTTAGGCCTCATCGGTAGAGCTAATGCCTTCCATCGGAGTAGACGAACCGTCCGCCCGGTGAATCGTTTTCTTTCCGGAAACGACATCGGTTTCCAGATAAGAGAAGCCGAGTCCCTCTAGCGGGTCATCTTTTTCTTCCCATAAATTTCCAGAGGTCATTAACTCAATTAAGTCCTCTAAGCTGGATTTTTCTAGTTTTTGTCGCCAAGGACGTAGACCGGAGTCGCGCACTAACACCTGATCAGGTTGTGACACGGTACGTGGCATCGAGTCCTTAAGATGTCCAAAAGCATACGAAGAAGGCAGTCCCTCCTTCGATAGCAGTATTTGGGTACACCGAAACGGCTCATCTTGTCCAGATTTTATTTCGTAGTTTTCGATTCGAATCGCCCAACCATTGCAGTCGGCGATAATACCATTTCCTTCTTGCTGAAAGACTACCACTGCTCCGCAGGCTACCATGAAATCTTCCAATCGGTAGCCGCCATAGCCATATTCGTCATTCAGGGTACCGTAACCAGCGTAATCTACAGAACGCGCCTGATCGGCCGTAGTAGATTTGTCCATACAGCCAATCATGAAGAACATCATCATCGACAGTACGAACAAACCAACAATTTTTGCTACTTGCATTATTTCTCCTTCCCTAGTAGCAACCTGTCCAATCTATATCCAGTTGGTTTTGGCCAACAAAATCCAAATAAATCCCCCATTCCTTTCTCTTAAAGAACACCCCCTATATACCCTAATTATATCACACTTATGCCAAAAAGTCAAACAAAACGTAATGGTTCAGGACCATTGCAACAAAATAGCCGGTCTTTAAGACCGGCTATTTATGCCCCCAAAGAATTATTTAGAATTTCGCTTCTCGATAATCTCCTGAGCTACATTGGGCGGTACTTCTTCGTAGGAGAAGAGCTCCATCGAGGAAGCCGCCCGACCCTGCGTCATGCCGCGGAGGTCGCCAGTATAGCCAAATAGATTCGCCAGCGGGCAAAACGCTTTAATTAGTTTAGCACCGCCGTTCAAATCCTCCATTTCGTCAATTCGGCCTCGACGCGAGTTGATATCACCAATCACGTCACCCATAAACTCCTCAGGGGTGGTAATTTCGAGCTTCATCACTGGCTCGAGGAGCACCGGATTAGCTTTTTTAATACCCTCACGCGTCGCTAGAGCACCTGCCAAGGTAAAGGCTAGTTCCGAAGAGTCTACATCGTGATAACTACCATCATATAGAGTAGCCTTAACGTCTACCACTGGATAGCCGGCAATCACGCCACCAGCGAGAGTGTCTTCGATACCTTTCTGTACCGGTTTGCGGTATTCTTGCGGCACCACACCACCCTTAATTTGGTCAATAAACTCAAAGCCCTTCCCTGCTTCGTTGGGTTCAAATTTAATCCATACGTCGCCATACTGACCGCGGCCACCAGATTGCTTGACGTGTTTACCCTGAGCCTCGGCTGTGCCGCGGATAGTTTCACGATAAGCCACTTGTGGCGCACCAGTGTTGGCTTCTACGTTGTGTTCTCGTTTCAAACGGTCAATGATAATTTCTAGGTGGAGTTCCCCCATCCCGGAGATAATGGTTTGTCCGGTTTCTTCATCGGTGTGGACTCGGAAGGTCGGGTCTTCCTCGGCCATCTTAGAGAGGCCAAGAGCCATTTTTTCTTGGTCGGCCTTAGTTTTGGGCTCTACCGCAATTGACACCGGTGGGTCTGGAAATTCGATTGACTCTAGGAGAATCGGAGCATTGGGGGCGCACAGAGTTGTACCAGTAGTACAATTCTTTAACCCCACCACCGCCGCGATATCGCCAGCGCCAATTTCGTTGATGTCCTTACGGTCGTTAGCGTGCATTCGCACCAAGCGCCCAATCCGTTCCTTGTCGCCAGTCGAAACGTTTAATACCGTATCACCAGATTTTAATTTACCAGCATACACGCGGATAAAAATCAACTTACCCACAAACGGGTCGGTTGCAATCTTAAAGGCGAGAGCCGTCAGAGGCTCAGAATTATCCGCCTTGCGAACCACCTGATCGCCAGTCTTTGGATCAGTTCCTACAGTTTGTCCTTGATCACGGTCTAGAGGCGACGGCAAATAATCCGTCATCAAATCTAGCAATTTCTCTACGATTACCCCGCGACCATCCCCGCCAGTCACCAGGAAGAAATCACCATCCAAAACTCTCTTGCGCAGGGCAGATTTTAACTCATCTACAGTAATGGCTTCTTCACCCTCGTTAAAGAACTTTTCCATCAAAGCTTCATCGGCTTGGACGGCTTCCTCAACCAACATTGAACGAGCATTTTTGGCCTTTTCTACCATATCTTCAGGGATTTCGCCCACTGTCAACTCATGGTCAGCGTAATCTTTGTAGGTGTAAGCCTTCATGTCAAGGAGGTCTACCACCCCACAAACATCCTTTTCAAACCCAATCGGCAAGTGAATTGCCACCGCGTTTTTAGATAAACGCTTGTGAATTGAATCTAGAGATTTATAAAAATCGCCACCAATTTGGTTAATCTTATTCACAAAACAAATCCGCGGCACGCCGTATTTAGTTGCTTGGCGCCACACGGTTTCAGACTGGGCTTCCACCCCCATTTTACCGTCAAACACTACCACGGCGCCGTCTAGCACGCGAAGACTCCGTTCCACCTCTGCAGTAAAGTCAATATGCCCCGGGGTATCAATAATATTAATCTGGTGGTTTTTCCAATACACCGTCACCGCTGCCGAAGTAATCGTAATTCCCCGCTCCTTCTCCTGCTCCATCCAGTCGGTATCAGCACCACCGGTGCCACCCTTCACGAGGTCAATTTTGTGTTTTAGCCCCGTACGATACAAAATCGCCTCCGAAGCCGTAGTCTTGCCTGCGTCAATATGGGCAATAATCCCAATATTCCGCAAATTGTGCAAATCTTTAATGTCAGCCATATGCTCCTTTATTTAATATTTTGCTCTCTTGAGTCCACACTCAAAAAGAATGTTCATCTGCATTAATTATAGCATAAAAATTCAAGTTATGACAACTTTTCCCGCAAAATTTCTTGCACGGCGCTAGGGTTGGCTTTGCCTTTGGATTCTTTCATCACTTGTCCGACCAAAAAGCCAATCACTTTTTCTTCTCCAGCCTTAAAATCTGCCTGGGCTTTTTGAGTTTCCGGCTTGGCCAGTACTGCATCTACGATTTTTTCCAAGGCTCCGAGGTCGTTTTCCTGAATCACGCCCAGCTCCTTTGCAATCTGCCGTGCTCCATGTCCCTTCATCTGCGGACCAAATAATCTCAAGAAGACTTCCTTCGTCGCCGTAGAGGATAACTCCTTTTTCTCATTCATCTCCGCCAACTCATTCAAATCCTTCGCGCTTGGCAAGTCGTTCAAATATTCTGCCGACTTCTCCTCCGCTAATAACACAGAGGTAAATAAGTTGGCAATTAAGACCAATCGAGAACACACTTTCCGGGACCTTTCGGAGGTTACGACCGAGAATGAGCGCGCCTCGCCCGTGACGACGGGCCGAGGCGACGCGTGTCCCGGAAAGTCGTGTTCCGATTGGTCCATTTCGTTTAGTTTGTTCATTAGCTCGGGGTAATCAAGCAATATTTCCAAAATATCGGCCTTAATTGTATCTTTAAACTTGACCCGGTAATCAGAAGGCATCAATGGTAATTTAGCTGATTCAGTTTTAATAAACTCAGCCGATAGATTAATCGGCGGCAGGTCTGGTTCTGGCATATAGCGATAATCTTTAGCCTCTTCCTTTGAGCGTTGTCCAGTAGTCTTGCCATCCGCATCACTCCACCCCCGTGTTTCCTGCACCACTTTTTTGCCAGACTCCAAAACTCGCGTTTGCCGCTTAATTTCATACTCTACTGCTCTTTCCACACTTCTAAACGAATTCAAATTCTTCACTTCCGCCCGCGTGCCCAACTCAGACGAGCCCTCCGGTGCTAGCGAAATATTCACGTCAAACCGCATGTTGCCGTTGTAGAGATCCCCATAAGTCACTCCCGCAAATCGCATCAAGCGCCACAATTCTTTACAGTAATCGTGCGCGTCCTTGGCCGAATGAATATCCGGCATCGAGACAATTTCGATTAGCGGCGTATCTACCCGATTCAAGTCCACCAAAGAATAATCCGAGAAATGAGTCAATTTCCCCGCGTCGCCCTCTAGATGCGCGTGTTCGATCCGAATCTTTGTGCCCGACGGCAATTCCACATACCCCTCGCCAATAATCGGCGCATAGAATTGGGTAATCTGGTAGCCCTTCGGTGAATCCGGATAAAAATAATGTTTGCGGTCAAACCTGCTAAAAGCGTTAATTTTGCAATTCATCGCTCGCCCCGCCCGAATTGCATACCGAATCGCCTCGCCGTTTAAGCGCGGCAACATCCCCGGCAGAGCATAATCCACCGGCGACACACACGAATTTGGCTCTTTACCCCGCGCGTCATTATCTACCTCCGAAAACAATTTGGTCTTCGTACATAGTTGTACATGACACTCAATCCCAATCGTCGGCACATATTTCATAATTTGCTCCTTCCGCGCTTCACCGTTAAATAGGCTCGTATGGCTTTGTTTTTTAGTCTCATATTGCTCCTAAATCTTTTAAGGCTTGTTTATAAACCGCCAATGCATTCGACGCCTGCTTATAACTAATCTCAAAACCCGACTCATGCGCAATGGCATTACGCAGTTTATGTACTCGCCACACCGCATTCAAATGTTCAAATTTGTCCCCGCGTCGCTTCAGTCTATCACCCATAGTTTTGCCCGGCACGCCCATTTCTACCATTGCTTTGTCCAATAATTTGTCTGCCTCAATAATCACCACTGTCCAAGTCGCCGGACTGTCTTGGTTTAGTTTATTTTCAATAGCTAAAAATCTAGTCTGATATAACTCCTTATTAAAAGTATATCCGCGCTTACCTGTCAGCAAAATCGCCACAAAGATAAACACTGCCACAATCAAAACAGCGATAATAAAAGTCACCACTCCGCCATCCATCACATTTCACCCCTGTTAAACTTGACATTTGTAGTCATCTGTGATATAATGGTAGTATTAGTCATCTTCTTGTAACTCCTTGCTAAACTCTATTAAGCTCTTGTCGCTTCGTCGTGGCCCCACTAATTGTAAACCAATTGGTAGGCCAGTTTTGGTTTTACCCGCTGGAATCGTCAGTCCTGGTACCCCCGCCAAATTCAAGGGCACGCTCATCACATCCTCTAGATACATCGCCACCGGATCGTTTACCTTTTCACCCAGTTTAAAAGCCGGGTTTGGTGCCACAGGTGTCAAAATATAATCACACTGTTTAAACGCCTTTTCGTATTCCTTAACAATCAAAGTCCGAGCTTTGGCCGCTTTCAGGAAATAAGCATCATAGAACCCGCTTGACAGCACAAAATTCCCAATCATAATCCGTCGCTTGTTTTCGGGCATAAAACCCTCGTCCCGCGTATTGGAATAAAGCGCGTCCAAATCTTCCGAATTTTCTGACCGAAATCCATATCGCACCCCGTCGTAGCGCGACAGATTCGAAGCCACCTCCGCCGGCACAATAATATAATATGCTGCCAGGGCATATTTTAATGCCGGCATTTCGAGCTCCACGATTTCATGACCTTTAGACTTCAGTAGTTCGCATTTATGTTTCAATGCGTTCCGAATTTCCTTATCTACGCTATCATTATCAAATTCCTTAATAATTCCTATTCGAACGCAAGAATCAGACGCTTCGTTCGCCTCCTCGCTCGCGCCCGTCGTCACGGGGCTCGCTTCGTCGATTGCTCCCGTTGTCGCAAACGCTCTCGAATCGTCCGATTCTGCGTTCGAACTTACGTTATAGTAATCATCAAGAGTAGTCAGATCCTTCGGATCACGACCGCTCGCAACTGACATTAGTAAATCCATATCCTCTGGTGTCTTAGTAAAGAAGCCAATGCAATCAGTGGAGGAAGCCATCGCCACCACGCCATATCGCGAAACACATCCATAAGTAGGCTTCAGGCCATATACGCCGTTAAACGAAGCCGGTTGCCGAATCGAACCACCCGTATCAGTGCCAGTCGCAAACTCGACAATATCTAGCGCCACCGCCACCGCCGAGCCGCCAGACGACCCTCCAGCCACTCGCTCGCGGTCATAGGCATTCAAAGTCGGTCCAAAATACGAATTTTCCGTCGATGACCCGTGAGCAAAAGCATCAAGATTGGTCCGCCCAATCATAATTGCTCCCTCATCTTCCAATTTTTTCACCGCCGTAGCCGTAATCGGCGCCGTAAACCCTTGTAAAATATGAGCCGAAGCAGTCGTCTCGCCCTCTGGCGAAAGAAAATTGTCCTTCAAAGCATACGGCACACCCGCCAGGCGTCCAACCTTTTCACCGCGGGCAATCCGGGCATCAATCTCTCGTGCTCGCTTCAAGGCTCCCTCCTCATTTAAATACGTAAAAATGTTATAATCTGCAAAATGTTTCGCCTTTGCCAGGGCGTCCTTCACTAATCTCTCGGCGGTGACTTTCTTGTTAGCTATTTTCATAATACTTTTGGCACCTTTATTTGATTATCTTTGGCCTCTACCGTCAAGGCCAGCAAAGCCTCTCTATCGGCCTCTTGCGGCAAAATCTCATCTTCGCGCCAGACATTTTCCATCTCAAATACTTGGTAAGTTGGCTCCACGTCTGCAGTGTCTAACTCATCCAGCTGCGATATATACTCAATAATACTCTGCAGATCCTTTTGCAAAGACTCGGCCTCCCCTTCCGAAACTGCAAAATTCGACAAATCAGCCAAATGCAAAATATCCTCGCGTTTTATATCCATAAAACCATTATACCAGATTATTTGGCGTTACGGAACAGAATTTTCTTAATATAATTAAACACTGGTTTGGCTTCTTTTAAGTCTAGGAAATAACTCGCAATCAAATAAGCCGCCAAAGATACTCCCGCAATCAATAGGAACTTCGGAATCGTAATTACTAACGATGTATCCGTCACCATCAGCGGCACAAACTTCGTCATTGAAAATGCCACACAACCAGTAATAACCCCCGCAAATGCCATTCGCCCCGCCGCCTTCCAAAAAGCCTTATTTAGAAGCTCACCATGCGCTCTTTTTTGCAAAATCGAAAGCAAAATTACAATTTCTACTACTGCGCCAATTGACTGCGCCGCACCCAGCCCGTCCACACCCCAACTTAGCGAATAAAACCATACCGACAACCCAATCGTCAGCCCAATCGCTAGAATTGACACGTAAAACGGTGTCTTGGTGTCCTGAAAAGCGTAAAACCCCCGCGAAGCAATATGAAAAACGCTCCGGGCAAAAATCGCAATACAGAGCACTCCGAGCACCGAAGCAATCGTCCCGTTACTATCGTTATTACCGATGTTTGAGATAAAGCTCGTCACGTAACCTCGGGCAAAAAACGCAATCACAGTTACCGGCAAAGCAATCCAGACAATTGTCCTTAAAGCCTGGCGAAAAGTTTCATAGAATTCTTTTTTATCTCCTGCCCCTAATTCTTCAGTTAGTTTCGGGAAGAACGCCGTGGAAATCGCCACCCCAATTAAATTCACCGGCATCTGGTGCAAAGTCGAGGCTTGGTTAAACGACCGCACCGCTCCCGCCCCCATCCGAGATGACAGATTGGTATTTACGATTCCGTTTACATAATCCATCCCTTGGTCTAAAGATCGCGCCGGCAATAATCGTAAAATCGACCGGAATCCTTGATTTTTCCATTTAATCTTGAAATTGTAATCCATTCCTAGACCAAATAATCCAATCAATGACACAATTAATTGCATCACCGCCCCCAGAATCACGCCGACCGCCACCCCCATAATCCCTCCACCAAACACTTCCACGCCAAACAAATTAATACCGTCAGTAAAGCAAGTGATACCAATGATAATTCCAATATTATAAATCACTGGCGCTAGTGAATAAAAGATAAACCGCCCCACAGCTTGCTGAATTGAAGTCAGTACCGTCGCAATCGAAAACAAGAACGGGTTAATCGCAATTACGCGTGTCATATTTATCGCCAGCACCATTCCAGATTCATCTAACCCCGGCGACACCACATAACGAATTAACGGATCCGCAAAAATCATAATTAGTACTGACGCAATCAAAGTCAAAATCGCCATCAGATTCAAAAGAGATGACGACAATTCCCAGGCGGATTTTTTGTTCCCCTTCGCCAACCTTTCATTAAACACTGGTATAAACGACACCGACAGGGCGCCACTAGTCAAAATAAAAAACATAAAGTCCGGCACCGTAAAGGCCGCCGTATAAGCATCAATCCCCGTTGGGTAGGTTCCTAGATAATACGAGTTTAGTAGCCGGTCTCGAAACAGCCCCAGCAAAGCCGAAATCAAAGTCGATGAAGCCAATACAATTGCTGCCGATTTAACCGACATTTTGGCCTGCGCTAACGCCACCACCGACTTAAATTTAAACTTTCTCATATATATTATAATACCATATAAAAAACTTTATGTTTTTGAAATTTGATGTATAATGTATATATGGCTAAAAAGAAATTGGAGAGGATTTTGCCGTCCAAGTCTAATTCTAAGACCAAAAAACGCAAAAAATCCTCTAAAACTGCGAAAAAGAACATGAACCTTTATTCTAGTTTGGCGTATAATTATCGCGCCAAAAAAGAAGCCAATTCTCGTCGTCAAGCCGAGGATATGGCCAAACTCCCTAAAGAGCCCGTTAAACGTTTTTTTGCACGACTACACCCCAAGAGAGCCTTCAAATGGTGGTTTTCTTGGCGGGGGCAAAAGGCTATCCTCAAGTTTTTTGCAGCTTGTATTCTAATTTTCATCATCTTCCTTGGCGGCTTGTTCCTCTACTACAAGAAAGATTTAGACGAAATCCGCCTCGACGAAATGTCTATCTCCGAAACAGTCAATACCTACCTTGATCGCAACGGTGAATTACTTTGGAAAGACACTGGTAACGATGATTATCGTTTAGTAATTGACGCCGAAGATATACCAGAAACCATGTACCAAGCCACTGTTGCTATCGAGGATCGCAATTTCTATAACCACTCCGGTGTAGATTTTGGGGCCATGATTCGGGCCGCTTTCTCCACCCTGTCCGGTCAGGGCGTTCAGGGTGGCTCTACCCTTACTCAACAGCTGATTAAACAAGTTTATTTCTCTGATGAAGCTCAAAGTGCCGACCGTGGTGGTCTTACCCGTAAGGTCAAAGAGCTAATTTTGGCTGTAGAGCTCGAAAAGATGTATTCCAAAGACCAAATTCTTACAATGTATCTCAATCAGTCGCCTTATGGTGGTCGACGTAACGGCGTAGAATCGGCTGCCCAGACTTATTTTGGCAAACACGCCAAAGAATTGACCTTAGCCGAATCAGCTCTCCTCGCCTCTATCCCCAACAATCCCGGCGTTTTTAACCCCTACAATGAATATGGTCACGAACAACTGATTTGGCGTCAGCACTATACTCTAGACGCCATGGTCGAAATGGGCTATATCACGGAGGAGCAAGCCGAAGAAGCTAAGGCCGTAGACATTTTAGCCACTATTAAGCCCGAATCTAGCCAATACGCTGACATGTTGGCTCCGCATTTCGTTCTAGAAGTCAAAAAACAGCTAGAAGACAAATACGGTATTTCTACTATGCGAGCTGGTGGTTGGACTATTAAGACCACTCTTGATCTTCGTGCTCAAAAAATCGCCGAAGACGCCATCGCTGTTGGCTCTCAACACATGTACAAAAACAACAGTGACGACCTCGCCCTAGTATCGGTCGATGTCGAGACTTCTCAGGTTGTGGCTATGGTGGGCTCAATTGATTTCTTCAACGCCGAATATGGCGAAATGAATGCCACCACTGATTCCCTCATCGAACCGGGTTCTTCGATTAAGCCGATTTTGGACTATTCCCCGCTCTTTATGCAACGTGAAGGCGTCAATTACGGTCCGGGCAGCGTCTTGAAAGACGAAAACATCAACAGCCTTTATTGTGCTGGCTATTCTGGTAGCTGTTCACTAACCAATGCTACCGGTACTTTCTATGGCAATGTCACCATTCGCTTTTCACTAGGCCACTCTCTTAATATCGCCGCCGTTAAGGCTCTTTACATCAATGGTATTGACAATTCTCTTGAAATCGCACATCAACTTGGCGACAAGACCTACTGTGAAGGCCAAGAAGGTTACGGTCTCTCCATTGCTATTGGTTCTGGTTGTAATGTTCGGATGGTCGAGCATGCCAACGCTTATGCTTCACTAGCTCGTGGCGGTTCTTATAAAGACCTTGCCTATGTCCTAGAAATGAAAAATTCTTCCGGCGAAGTCATCGAATCGTGGACCGATCCAGAGGCTACCCCAGTGGTCGACCCCCAAGTTGCTTATATGATTGCTGATATTCTGAGCGATCCTAGTGCCCGCTGGTTTAATAACGAGGGGTTCGTGGTTCCAGGTGTTTGGACTGCTACCAAGACTGGTACTACCACTACCACTAATTCTGCCGTTACCAAAGACTCCTTGATCGAAAGTTTTTCTACCGCTGTTTCTACATTCGTCTGGAACGGTAATCACGACGGCGCCGGTCTTAGCTCCAACTCTAATGATATCGTGCGTCATACCGTAGGCTATTATATGGAGCACGTCCACAAAGAAGTTTACCAGCCCGATGGTCGTTGGAACCCTGGTGACCAACCCGTTCGGCCCGCTGGCATTCAGACTCTCACCGTCAACGGCCGCACTGATATTTGGCCTAGCTGGTATAATTCAAAGAACTCTGGCGTTACCACTGAGAAACTCACTTTCAACCGCTACAACCATCTACTGGCTGCTGCTTGTACCCCAGAAGATCAAAAAATCGAAGTCGATGTCACCAAGACTATTGATCCAATGACCGGCAACGCCGTTTATAGTGTTCCCGAGCCATATAACCGCGACCAAAACGATACTTGTGATTATCAACCACCTCGGGTTTCTCTTTCGGTTAGTGGTTGCAAACTTAGCGCCAACATTAGCCGAGGGACATCCGACCTCGCTGGTGCTACGCTCTACATCAATGGCGTAGAAAAAGGCGGTGTTTCCCTTGGTGGTGGTGTCATCTACGCTCTCGATGGCACCGAAACTTCAGCTCGTCTTACCGTTTCCGATGCTGCTGGCTACACTTCTACTGGCGAAATCACCCTCACCCCAGACAGTTCATGTAAAAAGAGCTCTTCTGGTAGCACCAATGTCGACAGCAACTCTTAAACTAAGCTAATTATTACGTCGTGGTTTAGTCACGATTCTCGCAAAAATAATTTTGCCGGCCGGCGTTTCGTGGAAACGGACAAATTCCACAGTTAAGGTCTTGCCAATTTTGCTGGCTGCTTTATCTACTACTACCATTGTCCCATCAGTCAAATGCCCCACACCTTGTCCACGGTTAGAACCTTTTTCGGTAATTTTGACTTCCATTTTTTCACCCGGCAAAAACTCTGTGCGTACCGCTAGGGCCAGCTCATTAACATTTAAAGCCTCGATTTTTTCTGCTTCTGCTACCTTGATCAAATTATAATCAATTGTTAGTATTGCCCCTTTGTTCTCTTTGGCAAATTTTAACAATTGTTCATCCACCATTATTCTCCCCTCCCCATCATCATAAATTTCGGTGTTTACATTGATGACTCGCTCTAGCTCTGCTACTGCTTCTAGCCCCGCCCGAGCTTTAATGCGCCTCTCCGAATCCTTGCCATCGGCCAAGAGTTGCAATTCTCTCAACACGCTTTTTAACACCACAATATCCCCATCCATAAACCCTGACCGTGCCACGTTCAAAATCCGCCCGTCAATCAGTGCTGAGGTATCGATATATATTTTCCGTCTGCTTGTGCGGAGTGGCTTTAGTCGCTTCACAGTCAGAAACGATGTCTCCGCCAAAATCACCAGCACAATTATTAAAATCAATATTTCCATAGAACTTATTATATCATAGAGCCGGCTCACTCTTAAACTATCAAATCTGCACCATACTTGGTGGCGTGTAAATGATTTTGGGCCAAAAATGCCTCATATTTAGTAACCAAATCATCTCTACCTACAACTCTTGCAATATCCATTGCTAGGTCATAACGCGAAGCCGCATTCCGCCTCAACATCTCAAATGGTGTAGTAGTAGAGCCTTCTTCATTAAACCCATGTACTCTCAGCCGTCCTCTCGCCGTATAATTCTCCAAAATATTTTCCAGAGTTTCGGGATAACCGTGGAAATTTGCTAAAATCGGTTTATTTTCGGTAAATAACTCTGCAAATTGTTCTTTAGTCAATTTGTGCTGAGTAGTGCCAATTGCCCGATAGCTCAGTGCATTAATCCCCACAAATCGCATTTTGATTTCTGGGATATCCTCGCGAATAATCTTCATCGCCTCCAAAGTTTCGTGTGTTACGATATCTCCTGCCGCCGTCAGCACAAAATCCGGCTTTTCATCTGAAATAAACTCATAAATGCTGGCCCCGTTGTTGTCGTATTGATATTTTGCGTGGTGCGAATCAATATAACGCGGCCGGGGATTTTTATCAAATGTTGTCAAATTTACAACATCCTTTGAATTTAGCATGAAATTAAAGGCTTCTTCAGCCGCTACATCATCTACCGGAAAGATACAATTAGCCAGATTTGACGGCACCGACAGCAAAGTAGAAATCAGCGCTGGCGATTGATGCGTAAATCCATTGTGGTCTTGCCGCCAACAAGTAGAAGTAGCCAGCAAATTCACCGCCGGCAAAGGTTGACGCCAAGTCACCTGTTTGGCCTGCTTGATAAATTTCATCTGTTGCAACAGCTGTGCAGTAATAATGGGCAGAAACGCTTCGTAGCTCCCCAGCATCGCTTGTTCCCCGTTCATCAAATGACCAGTCATCACAGAAAACAGTACATTTTCTGACAACATTTCGACAATTCTCCCCCCTGCCACTTCCGGCAAATCCCAAGACGCTTGCTCCAAATCTCCCCAGGCGCGTTTTTCGACCGTAAAAATCCGGTCAAACTTATTTGAAGTCGTCTCATCTGGTGAAAAGAAGTAAAAGTGCGGGTTCTTTTCAAACTGTTCAGTCAGTAACTCTCCGATTTTCTCTGCTGGCGAATATAGCTCTGCACCCGGATTATCTACTCGCTCAATCATTTGCTTCTCCCGCTGTTATTATTTCGGCTAACAACTCTGCCGGTTCATAGCTTTGTAGCCATCTCTCGAGTTGTTTCAATTCTTCTGGGTCGGTCTTGGGGTTTTTGAGTGGAATCTGATGAGCCTCTTGGTGACGGTTGGGTCCGCCTTCACCCTTTTCGGTCCGCATGATGATAAACGGTGCTTCTACTTCTTTTGCTAGCGCGTGTTGAAAATCTTCAGTCTTGTCACCCTCAATCGCTATCGGCGTGTAACCAAATCCGCGGATTAGCTCCATTAGTTCCCGCTCAGATTTACGGGCATAGATAGACGGTGCCGAAATCTTATAACCATTCAAATGCAAAATCGGCAGTATCCGTCCGTTATTCTCGCTCGCCAGTAAATCTCGCAAATTCAACGAGTCTAAGGCTGTAGCGGTTTCTAATTCTCCATCTCCAATCAGTACGGCGGTAGTTTTTTCTGGGTGGCCTAGGCTCAGTCCGTAGGCATTGGCTAGCGCATAACCGAGTTCACCGCCCTCAGTGATAATTCCTGGTGTTAATGGACTAGCGTGACTCGGAAACCCGTCCGGCCAAGAAAACTGCTTACAAAGATAAGCCAGTCCCTTGGCATCACGCGTTGCTTTTGTATCTACTTTGGCTAGCTCCCCGTCCAGCCAGAGGTTTGCATTGAGTGCCGGAAATCCGTGTCCTGGCCCCAAAATAAAGCTAAAATTCGGGTCATCACCAAAATGCGCCTTGAGATTGGCATAGGCCACATTAATTCCGTGGCAAGTCCCCCAGTGCCCGAGTAGTCTCGGCTTGATATCGTCAAAGGCTAGTTCTCTTTCCATTAAAAAATTATCTTGCAAGAAAAGCTGCGCCACCACCAAATAATCGCACAATCGTATCCGTCGGCGGATTTTTTCTAATGCTTCAAAACTACTCTGCCCACTCATTCTATCACCATTATATCATAATCGCTTTGATTTTTTCAATTTCGTCTCGGAGTAAAGCCGCTCGCTCAAACTCTAGATTCGCTGCAGCCAGTTGCATCTCGGAAGACAGTTGTTTCACTAGCGCCGGCAACTCATCCTTGGGTATTTTCTTAATGTCTAGTTTATCCACCTTTTCTTTCTCTGGAATAATCGCGCGAAGGCCCTTTGATACTTCCTTTTTGATCGAATGCGGCGTAATTCCGTGTTTTTCATTGTATTCTTTCTGAATCTCGCGCCGGCGGTTGGTCTCACTAATCGCCCTTTCCATACTTTCGGTGATATAATCAGCATACATAATCACTTTGCCTTCTTCATGTCGCGCCGCCCGGCCAATCGTCTGAATCAATGCCGACTCTGAGCGTAAAAACCCTTCCTTGTCCGCGTCCAATATTGCGACTAATGATACTTCTGGTAAATCCAGTCCTTCACGCAGCAGATTAATCCCTACTAGCACATCATATACCCCTTCACGCAAGTCACGCAGAATATCGCCCCGCTCCAAAGTATCAATATCCGAGTGAATATACGCTGTTTTTACTCCCCGCTCTTTCAAGTGATCTGAGAGGTCTTCCGCCATCCGTTTGGTCAGGGTGGTGATCAAAGTCCGCTGTCCCTTAGCGATGCGTCGGTCAATTTCCTCCATCAAATCATCAATCTGTCCTTCCGAGGGCCTTACTTCTATTTCGGGGTCCAGTAGCCCCGTTGGGCGAATCACTTGCTCCGCTGGCTCAGGCGAATGTTCTAGCTCGTATTCCCCTGGTGTAGCCGATACATAAATCGCTTGGTTGATATGCCCTTGAAACTCACCGTAAGTTAATGGCCGGTTATCTAGCGCGCTCGGCAGCCGGAACCCGTATTCCACGAGATTCAACTTCCGCGCGTGGTCGCCATTATACATTCCCCGTACCTGCGGCAGGGTCATATGCGATTCATCTACAATCAGCAGCCAGTCCCTCGGGAAGAAATCTAGCAGAGTCGCCGGTGGCTGCCCTGGGGCTCTCCCGTCTAAGTGCCTTGAATAATTCTCAATCCCCTTTACGAACCCCGTTTCTTTTAACATTTCTAGATCATATTTTGTGCGCTGGCTTAATCTTTGTGCCTCTAGATATTTTTGGTGCTTTTCGAAATATTTTAACCGCTCTTCGAACTCCGCTCGTATCGTCACGAGAGCCCTCTCCAGTTGCGACTGCGGTGTGGCATAATGCGTGTTCGGGAATAAATGCACATGGTCCGGATTCTCCCGCACTTCAAAAGTCAACGGGTCCACAATCTTCACCTCTTCCAGCGTATCAAATCCAAACTCAAACCGATACGCATATTCCCCATTAGCCGGATATAAATCAATCGTATCCCCCATCACCCGAAAATTCCCTCGTTCAAACGCCAGATCATTCCGATGATACTGCATATTGACGAGGTGTCGGATAAACTCTAATTGCGATAGGCTAGCAACAGATCGGTCTTTTTCGGAAACGCTTCGCTCGCGCCCGTCGTTACGGGGCTCGCTCGCTCTAATTGCTCCCGTCGTTGCTCTAACCTCCTCAAAAGACCGATCTGCTGCTACCCCCCAGCCTTCTACACTTTTCCATAACGGTAACGACATCTCGGTATAATTCTCCGGCGAGCCAATACCATAGATACAAGAAACGCTCGCAACTACGATCACATCCCGCCTCGTGAGTAGCGCCTCGGTCGCTCCATGCCGAAGCCGATCAATTTCATCATTAATCGCCGAGTCCTTCTCGATATAAGTATCGGTCGAGGCAATATAGGCTTCTGGCTGGTAATAGTCGAAATAACTCACAAAATAATGCACTTCGTTGTCCGGAAAAAACTCTCGAAATTCCGAATATAATTGTGCCGCCAAGGTCTTATTGTGCGCCAAAATCAAAGTCGGACGCTGAGTCTGCTCAATGATATTAGCCATGGTAAAAGTCTTACCCGACCCAGTTACCCCTAGTAAGGTCTGTTCGTGGACACCACGATTAATGCCGTCCACCAACTGCTTGATTGCGGCCGGTTGATCGCCCATCGGGGAATATTTTGACACTAACTTAAATTTAGCCATATCTATTATTATAACACGCCAGATTATTATATAATATAGTTATGAAATACCAAGTCACAGTTAAACCTGGTTCATCACAAGAAAAAATCATCGAGGTCGCACCTGCAACCGATACTTCTGCTGGCGAACTTACAGTCTATCTTCGGGCCAAGCCCCACGATGGCGAGGCCAATACTGCTCTTATTAAGTTACTTTCCAAGCATTTCAAAATTGCTAAAACCAATATTCAGATTACTCGCGGCGCCCATTCTCGCGTCAAGATTGTCGAATTTCTCTACCTTGACTCAGGCTAACTATGACAGTGAAACTGGGGTGTTGTCTGCCGCTCTATCTAGCGTAACTGCTTTGACTGACCAACGTGACGGTGAAACCTATGCGGTAGCTCGTCTGGCTGACGGTAATTGTTGGATGATAGAGAATCTACGTCTTGATGCCGAAGACACCCTTGGCGACACCAACAAGGTTTTAGCCCAACACTAATCGTGATGGTATTAATTCGACCGGCATAAATCTTATCGTCAGTCGCAACGCTAATAATGATTATGCTCAATGGTATAGCTATGGTAATTATTACACTTGGGCTGCTGCTATAGCTAGTATAATCCCATATGATGGTGCTAATACTCAAACAGACGGCTATACATCCGAAACCGCAGGCACCTCTCTTTGTCCCGCTGGTTGGCAACTACCTTATGGTAGAAATACGGGTAATGGCGCCACCACTAAAGGCTTCTCCTACCTTGATATTCAAATGGGCGGTACCGGCACGTCTATCAACGCATCCACCCCCGGCATAGAATATCGTTCCAATATGTGGCGTAGCTTCCCAAACAATTTTATCCAATCCGGATTTTTCACTGCAACATCGGCGCGAAGCCGGGGTGTTACTGGGATTTATTGGTCGTCAACAGCGAGCGGCTATAATTATTCATATTCTTTTTATATTGACAGCTTAAATGTTTCCCCAGGTACGAGCAATGGCATGGTCCCGAGGTCGGGCAGCACTTCTATCCGCTGCCTCACCAGTCCTTAATTCCAAGCCTCCTAGTCTACCCCCGCTTCATCGTTGGGAATGGCACCGCCTCACGGCCGGACACGCCTTCGAGTAGCCAGAAATTCCGCTCTGAATTCCCCCAGCCACAAGCTGGCGGCATTCCATATTCTAGCATCTCCACAAAATCCATATCCATCATCTGGGCTTCTTCGTCGCCCGCATCACGCGCCGCCTGCTGCTCTTCAAACCTAGCCAATTGGTCCAGTGGATCATTTAGCTCCGAGAATCCATTTCCCATCTCCGTCCCCGCAATAATCGGGTGGAAACGCTCAGTCACCAGAGGATTGTCGCTAGACTTCTTCGCCAGTGGCGACAAAGAAAGTGGCTCCTCCACCACCCAATACGGCCCAGCTGAAGTCTTGCGAATCAGCTTCCAGACATGGTCAATTAGGTGCGGCGTAGTCATATCAAAGTTAGACTCCACTCCATTCTCCTTCAAAATTTGAATTAGTTGCTCTCTATCTGGGTTAAACACATCTACCCCAAACTTCTCGCGCAACAAATCTGCATACTTGTATCTCGGCCATTCACAGTCGAGATCAATCTTAAACCCACCCACCTCGAACTGCAGAGTCCCCCAAGTTTCCCGGCAGACATATTTAATCATTTCTTCGTAAAACTTCATTCCATCTTCGTAATCCTCGTACGCGGCATAGGCCTCAAAGGCAATATGCTCCGGCAAATGCTCATCATCTACCCCCTCATTTCTAAATCTCGGTCCAATATCATAGACTTTTTCAAACCCACCACCCAGTAACCGCTTTAGCGGCAACTCGTGCGAAATCCTTAAATAAAAATCTTCATCTAGCGCGTTCATGTGGGTCATAAATGGCTGCGCATCTGCTCCACCAGTAGTGTGCTCTAGCACCGGTATATTTACCTCTACAAACCCGTGCTGATTCATAAAATCTCGCGTGGCCTGCCAGAACCGTGACCGTCGCACCAACCGCTCGCGTACCTCTGGATTGACATTCATATCCACATAGCGCCGGCGGTAGCGCTCTTCTTTATTGGTGAACTTCTCCGGCAGAGGCCTGAGAGACTTAGTCAGAAGCCGCACATAATCACAAAACACCGAAATCTCACCCGTCTGAGTCTTATCTACCGTCCCCCGAGCTTCGATAAAATCGCCCGTATCCAGTAACTTGACTTGCTTAACGCCAAACAACCCTTCGCGCTCTTCTCCAGTATCGCGCATGAAAATCTGCACTTCACCACTCAAATCCCGCAACTTCAAAAACACTAACTTCCCAAACGACCGAATCGCTACAATCCGCCCGGCCACACAGACTTCTTGCCCCTTAAGCTCATCAAAATGCTTTACCACTCTAGAAATAAGTGTGTCGCGCCCCGTCTTAGCTGGGTAGGGGTCAATCCCGCGGCCCCGAATTTCTTCTAATTTGCGTAATCTCTCATTTCTATAATCATCAAGTATCATACTTCTATTATATCAGATTATTTTACTTCAACAATTCGTACTTTTTTACCATTAAATTCAAACTCATCCCCAGCTTTATGCCCCATCAGGGCCTTACCAATCGGCGCTTCATTAGAAATCTTGCCCTCCAAAGGGTTGGCCTCAGTCGGACCTACCAAGGTATATTCCATTTTGCGCCCGCTTAGGGTCAAGGAAACGCATGCCCCTAGCGCCACCTTATCCTTCTTGCCACCCCGGATCACCTTGGCATTTTTCAAAATCTCTTGAATCTCCAAAATCCGGCTCTCGGCCACCTTCTGCTCGTTGCGCGCCGAAGAATACTCCTCATTTTCGCTCAAATCACCAAAAGACCGCGCCGTAGCGATTCTCTCGGCAATCGCCGGACGCTCTTTAATCAAATCAGCTAATTCCTGCTCCAATTCCTTCTTGCCGGCCGCTGTCAGACTAATAGTTTTTTTGATCATAATTAACTCCCACTATTGATACATATAGAGTTTATCTAAAAACTGCCCAAATGTCAACACTAATTATTTGAATAATTCAGCCAATTTTACCAGCGAAGTCTGGCCAGTTAAGCGCCCAGTTACTTCTGCCGAATCCGACTCCAAAGTCTTATCCGAAATTACCACTCGGTACGGTATCCCCATTAGTTCGCTATCGGCAAATTTCTCCCCCACTCTAGCATCGCGGTCATCAAACAAAATCTCTTCCTCGCGCCCCCTATATACCTCCTCAGCTCGCGCTAAGCCCTTCTCGCCAATCCCCACTAGATAATACTTAAACGGCGCCACTGTTTCTGGCCAAATTAGCCCCTTGTCATCGGCATATTTCTCGGCGATTACCCCCATCAGTCGTGATACGCCGATTCCATAGCACCCCATGTAAACGGTCTGAGTGGCATTATCCTCATCCGTAAATTTTAACCCCAGAGGCTCAGAATATTTGAACATTAATTTGAAAATATTCCCTACCTCAGCGCCAGTCGTCTCGGCGAAACCACTCTTATCAGCCCCAAACTCCGCCAGCACCTCATCATTAAACACCTCTTTATTTAATACTAATGAATAATCGTCATTGTAATAAATCGTGTCCTCCCCCACCGGCAAAATCGTCTGATATTCGTGCGAAAACTTGGAAAAAATCCCGCCACTGGCAAAAGTCTCATAGGTGCAATCGCCTAGCCCCACGCGCTCAAAAATTCGCTCATAAGCCCCCTCTACTTCTGCATAAAACCGGTCCAAATCCTCCTCCGAAGTATGAAAACTATATAGATCCTTCATCAAAAATTCGCGTCCGCGCAGAATCCCCGATTTGGCCCGAAGCTCATTTCTAAACTTATTCTGAAACTGATACACCGCAAACGGTAAATCTTTGTAGCTTGATACGTATTTTTTGACCATGTTGACCATCGGCTCTTCGTGCGTAGGTGCCAGCCCTAGCACGCCTCCGGCCGACAATTCAGTTTTGAACCAAATATCTACTTCTTGGTCAGAAAATCGCCCGGTCCTTTCCCAAAGTTCTGGGTTCTGCAAGGCGGACATCAACACTTCTTCCGAGCCGATTTTGTTTAGCTCTTCGCGGATGATGTTTTTGATGTTTTCTAATACTCTCAGCCCCAGCGGCAGAAAGTCATATACTCCCGCCATCTCTTTATGAATATAGCCCGCCCTAGTGAGCAATGCCCCATTAACGGCAGTCTCGTCCTTTGGTGCCTCGCGCAAAGTCTTGATAAAAGTCTGTGATAATCTCATATTTTATATTATATCACACCTCGACCATTATCGCGCCCCAGCTACATCGACACCCCCAGCCACATTATCACACCCCAGCCACATATAAGAGATAAAACGCCACTCCGTTTTTGAGCATATGTACCAACATTCCGGCGTAAATCGTGCCAGTAATTTCGCGCAAAGCACATAGCACCACCGACACCGCAAACACATTTACTCCCACATTCCACTGCATATGAATCACTCCGAATAGCAGCGATACCAAGAAAATCGCCAAAATCATCCCGGCAACATTTGACATCCGCTCCGATAACTTGCGGCGGATTTTGCCATATAGCCACCCCCGAAAAATGATTTCTTCGGCAATCGGCGCAATCACCACTAGTGCCAAGAACGCCACTATCCGGTCCACCCCTCCGTTTAGCACATTGTATCCCACATCTTGAGCCTGCTCCACGTCAAACCACGGGAACAGCATCCCAAATAACCCCACCAGTAAGGCCGCCAATATCAATTGGACCACAAACCCTACCGGCGCCAGGCCAATATCAGTCCATGTCGGCCAACCCCTTAGCCCTAGCAAATCTCGCATAGATGAAGATGTGTTTGCCCCCTGATCCTTAGTCGCATTTTTATTTTTTGCTGGCACTCGTCGTGGCACCAGAATCACTAGTACCATCGCCAGAATATAAGACAGCGCCGAATAGACTGTGGTCACCACTGGCGTTTGAAAAGTTTCGGCCCCCACTATCCATAAAATCAAATACCCCACCACCACCTGTGAAGCAACCACCGACACCGCCACCCAAGCCAACATCATCAAAATGCTTAAAGCCACTCTCCACCCCTGTTTTTGCGGAGTTTCGGTACGCGCTTGCTTGACGCCGGCCCTACTCTCTACCGACCCCTTATCCGACCCCGTATCCAACCCCTTGACTGAGCCCCTGACCGACCCCTTATCCACCATTCGCAATCCTCACAATATCTAGGATTGTCACAATAAAGATTAGGGCCAGCAGTATCATCATCGCGCGTGAGACTATTTTTTCTTCCGTCTCTTTGGTTAACTCCTTTTTGCGGACCTTATAAATCGCAATCAGTAGCCACCGCCCACCATCAAGAGCCGGAATCGGCAGTACATTCATACAGGCCAGCGACACCGAAATTAGTGCCGTCAAAAACGCCAAATTCGACGGCCCCGCTGCCGTAAAGGCCGGGAATAATTGCCCCACTATCCCTACCGGACCCGCCACCGAATCGCCCACCGAGGAAATCGCCTCTTGGCCGCTTTCGCGCACGCTGTCATCAAAACTAAATTGTTGCGCTACTCCAGATACCAAATTTCCTAGCAATATCCCCACGCCCTTAAAAGTCTCACCAGTTAGTTGCGCCGTTAATCCTACACCCACCACTGGCGCCGACCAAGTAGAATAAGACAAAGATTGCGTAGAAGACATTGTCACCCCCAGCAAGTATTCTGAATCCGATGGGTTTAAGGTCACATTGGTATTGAATCTGACTTTATCCTCGCCCTCCTCCAGGCACGGGCAGGGCTCTTGGTAACAATCCGGCTGATTTACACACACTGTCTCCATCCGCGCCACGGTATAAGCCACTTCCTCACCCGCATGGGCTTGGTTGATTTCGTTAATCTCACTAGTGTATTTGACCTCGGTGCCATCGATCGCAATAATGTAATCATCTACCATCAACCCAGCACGAGAAGCCGGTGAATCTTCTGCCACATTGGTAATCTGCACCGGTGTAAAATCCGTCCGCGTATCCGACTCTACTGTAAACTGCCCCTGCAAAAATTCTGGCATCCCAGTCCAGGCCAAAATCGTAAAAATGATGATCGCCGTTAGCCAGTTCATCGCTACTCCAGCAAACAAAATCTTAGTCTTGGCCCAGAAGCTAGCGGCGCCAAAAGTCCCCTTACGGGTGTCAGCGGCCGATTCCCCATCCATCTGACAGAAGCCCCCAATCGGCAGCCAGTTCAGACTAAAAACCAACCCCTCTTGCGGCTTTTTCCAATCTTTACGCGGTAACCGTTTCCATTTCTTGGTTTTGGGGTCTTTGACCCAAGCGATCGCTCGCGGCGGGAAACAAATCCCAAATTCTAATACTCTTACGCCATTGCGACGCGCTGCAATAAAATGCCCAAATTCGTGCAAAGTCACCAGTGTCATTAGCACCAACAACCCTACAATCACACCTAAAAATATATCCATAAACTTATTATACCACTATTTGCCAAATCTGCGGTTACGTTTTTCATACTCAGCCAAAATCAACTTCATATCTGCGGGCTCCATCTCTGGAAAATATTTCTCTACGAACATCAGCTCCGAGTAGGCCCCTCGCCAGAGCATAAAACCAGAAATCCGCTGCTCTCCGCTTGTCCGGACAATCATGTCTACGTCGGGCACCTCCGGATGATACAAGTGCTTACGGATAGCTTCGGGCGTAATCTCTCCCTCGCTGGCCGCGATCGTCGCTGCATCCGCAATTTCCTGTTCCCCACCGTAATTAAAGCAAAAACAAACTGTAATTCCAGTGCAATCCGCGGTCAATTTTTCAGCTTTTTCAATCGTGCTAATTAGTTTTGGTGAAACTCTATCTCGAGACCCTAGCACCAACAGGCGCCCGTTTTTGTCGGCCAGCTTCTTAGCAAACTTCATCACATACACGTCCACCAATTTCATCAAATACGACACTTCCGTCTCACTCCGCCCCCAGTTCTCGGTGCTAAAAATATAAAAAGTGATATATTTAATCCCCTCATCCGCAGCGGCATTAACTAGGTCTTCGATTTTATACATCCCCTTCTTGTGCCCCTCGATTGTTGGCAAACCTTGTTCCCTAGCCCACCGCCGATTGCCATCAGGGATAATTCCTAAATGCGTTAAACCCATAATTACAACTTCATAATTTCCGCTGATTTGTCTTTAAACTCAGCTTCGACCTTGTCGCTGAATTCCTTAGTCAGTTCGTCAATTTCTTTTTCGGCCCGCTTCTTGGCGTCTTCGCCTAGTTCGGTGGCACCCTTCACGTCTTTACGAGCATCCTCCCGCACATTGCGCAGAGCCACCTTAGCTTCCTCTACCTTAGCGGAAGCATTTTTGACGATTTCTTTGCGTCGCTCCTCGGTCAAAGCCGGAATCGGTACTCGTATTACTCGTCCATCGTCCGCTGGATTAAGCCCCAGAGATTGGTCCGCTCGAATCGCTGAGCTAATCGCCTCAATATTCGCCGGGTCAAAAGGCGTAATCACCAACAAAGTCGCATCTGCCGCTACAATATTAGACACCTGATTCAAAGGCATCATTTGTCCATAAACTTCAACTTTGACACCAGAAAGCATATCTGGATGAGCCCGCCCCGTACGTACCTTCTTCATTTCACTCTTAAACCGCTCCACTACTTTTTCCATTTTTTGGCGGTATTCTGATGAATCAAACATATTCACTCCTTGTTTATTAACCCTATTATACCAAAAATCCGGCGTTATTTAAGCCGGATTTTGGTCAGATTATTTTTCGATTTTATTGGTTTCTTTGGCCAGTTTCTTTTCGGCTTCTTTGGCGGCCTTCTTGGCTTTGTTCTCTAGAGCTTCTCGCATCTTCTTGGCCTTCTCGGCTCGAGCCTTAAAGCGGTCTACGCGACCTTCAGTATCGATAATTTTTTCCTCGCCAGTAAAGAAAGGGTGACTCTTAGAAGAAATCTGAATCTTCACTAGCGGGTATTCTTTGCCGTCTTCCCATTTGATGGTCTCTTCGCTCTTAGCGGTGGACTTGGTCAAAAACGCAAAGCCAGCCGCCTCATCAGAGAACACGACATACCTGTAATCTTTTGGATGTAACTCTTTTTTACTCATATCTCCCTCCATTATATCAGATAAAATAAAAAAAGTAAAGCAGTTGGGGCAGACTAAGGCCTGCCCCAAGAGATAAAGAACTCCCACCAGTTAGAGGATGGTATCAATGTCGGTGACGATTTCGTCGATGAAGCCACGCTCCAGAGCGTCTTCTGGCAACATATAGAGCTCTACGCGCTTCAAAGCGTCGTAGTCGATACCTTTCATCTTGCTGTGCTTCAAAATATGTTTCTTGATTACGTCATTCTCAAACTTCTTCTCGAAGTCGACTCGGTCTTGGACCTTATTCGTCGTGCCACCAGCAATCGAAAAGCCATCATGGAGCAAGAAAGTCGTATTTGGCAGTGAAAGACGCTTTTTACCTGTAATGCCGATTAAAAACGACATTGAGCTCCACTCGCCCACATTAATAGTATAAATTGGGGTCTTGCTTAGCTCCATCATTGAAATCAGCGCAAATCCTTCCGTCATATTACCGCCAGGCGAATTAATATAAAGATAAACTGGTTCACGCTCTTCTGGCTCGATGTCTTTATCCATCCGATTACAATCAAGAATATCATCGATTAGTTGCGAGACGATAGAAGAGTTTAAAAAACCTACTTCGTCTTCGTCTACTGACGTAATTTCTCCATAAAGATATAGCCTCCTCATTGTTCGTGCATTGATGCGTTCAATTTCTTCTATGGTGCTGTTAATACTTATCGTCGCCGGCAAGTCATTCGTTGAAGCCATAAACTACCTCCTTTTTAAGTTACGACCCACCTTCATAAACACCAATTCTACCTCAAAATCTTGCTTTTTTCAAGCATATGTGATATAATGGAAACATATATTAATTTAACGAAACAGCTTTTGGGAGGTTTCCTGTTTGTGCGGAGCACAATTCAATTTCCCAGAGGCAAAGAGAAAGGAAATCATATAATGACAGTAGCTGTCGATATGAAAGCACTGCTAGAATCTGGTGCTCATTTTGGTCACAAGACCAGCCGCTGGCACCCCAAAATGGCCCCTTATATTCATAGCAAACGGGGCGAATCCCACATTATCAACCTAGAGAAGACGGTCGAGGCTTTGGAGCAGGCCCTTCCCAAAATCACCGAAATCACCAAATCCGGCAAGAAGATTCTCTTTGTCGGCACCAAGAAACAGATGAAGGACATCGTTAAAGAGGCCGCCGAATCGGTCGAGATGCCCTATGTTACCGTGCGTTGGATTGGTGGAGCTCTGACCAATGTCGATACCGTTAATCGCCAGATTAAGAAACTAAAAGATTTGGAACGCCGTATGAGTTCTGGCGAGCTCGAGAACCGCTATTCCAAGTTGGAAGTCCAGAGATTCCAAGAAGAAATCGATATGCTAAACGAGCGTTACGGCGGCATCAAGGATATGACCGAACAGCCAGCCGCGATTTTTGTAGTGGATGCCAACGAGGAAAAGAATGCCATCAAAGAAGCCAACATTCTCAAAATTCCGGTTTTTGCGATGGTGGATACCAATGTTGACCCCAGCCCAATTGACTACGTCATCCCTGCAAACGATGACTCTATCAAGGCAACCAAACTAATTCTCGACTACGTCGTCGAGGCAATTAAACAAGGCAAAAATAGGAGGTAAAAATGGCCAAAAATAACGAAATCACAATCGAACAAATCAAAAAATTAAAAGAACTCTCCGGCGTCGGTCTGACTGATGCCAAGAAGGCTTTAGTCGAAGCCAAGGGCGATTTTGATAAGGCCTTAGAGGCTATGCGCAAAAAAGGTCTCACCAAAGCCGAAAAACGCGGCGAACGCGAGACTCGCGAAGGCCTGATCGACGCCTATATTCACGATGGCCGTCTTGGTGCTATCGTCGAGGTCAACTGCGAAACTAGTTTCGTAGCCAAGACCGATGAATTCAAGACCCTGGCCCACCAAATTGCTATGCAAGTAGCTTCTATGAACCCACTTTATGTGTCAGAAGATGATATCCCCGAGGCTGACCGCAAGGCCAAGATGAAAGAGCTAGAAGCCAATTTCAAAGGCCCAGACAATATGAAGGAAAAGATCCTCGAAGGCCAGATAAAGAAGGCTTTCTCCGACAAAGTCCTGATGAACCAGCCCTACATCTTGGATGACACCAAGACCGTCGAGCAGTTCATTAAGGAGGCCATTGCCAAAACAGGTGAGAATATTACCGTCCGTCAGTTCAAGCGTATCGAACTCGGCGTCACGGAGTAATAATCAAAAACGAGTTGGAATTCACTTCCAACTCGTTTTTCTTGCTAAGAAATCGGGCACCCTCGCAGTATATCGGTGCCCGATTTTACAGAGTATGAATTTTAATTACTAATTATTTTCGTCGATTCGCCTTCTTGGCGCGTGGTGTCTTTTTATCGTTTCGCATAATGAACACAACCCCAGCTACTGCTACCACCCCAAAGATAATCAGCCCAGTCACTAGATAATCCGTTTGCGAAATATTGCTGTCCTTAAACATCCCACCGGTATTCGCCGTATTTGGCACTGGTATCACTCGCCCCTGTTCCACATAGTCTACATACGTAGTATAAGATTTATAAAGTAGCCCATTTTCATCGTAAGCCGTCACCGTAATCTTATAATTTCCACTTTCAAGTCCACTAAAATCGATCTGAGCTGTGTCCGCCGGGTAATTCACCGTGATGCTTTTTACGACTTCATCTCCATCATACACATTTATCACTATTGTATCAATAATACTGGCATCACTTTGGTCATAACTTAGATCCACATTTACTGTGTCTGTGCCCTCTTCCTGTGCCGCATCACCAATTACTGGATAATAAGAAAAAGTGGCATAATCCGTATCTGTTAGACTACCAGAAACAGCGGTCACAATTAATTTGTATTCACCATATCCATAATCGTAGTCGCTTTCCCCAAGTCGATAATCAGCCAAATTCAAAGTGCCCGTAAAAGTCCCATCTTGTTGTCCCGCATCAATGTCCGCAATTGGGTAAGTATATTTGTTGCCATCCTTATTCGTGTATTCCAATACGGCCGTCACCGTGCTCGCGCTATGGTATTTAAATATTATTTCCTTTTCAGGGGTAACGAAAATCGGATCCCCTAATGGTTCGACGATTGTGGCATCCACATCCGTTCCGACCACTGTCACAGTGATAGTGTCGACCACGGTTGATGTAGCCAGGGCTTCTGGGTTACTTGGCAAAGCCAGCGCCACCGCTGTAGTCGCCACTACAACGCCCAGCCCAAAGAGCCCAAATAACTTTTTTTGTGTTTTTTTCATACTCTACACTCTCTTTGTTTTTTATTTTATATTTGTATGTTGGTTTTGTAAAGTTTTCCACAAGTAGGACGCTAAATTGCGAGCCTCGAGCGGCGTTCTTTACGCTTCCTGACCCCTATTATAACGGAAACCACGATAATTGTCAAGATGATTATGGTAATAATAATCGCAATTGGGTTAATTACAAAAATCACTTTTTCGATTGTTTCGGTATTCTCACCGGCTACCACCGTCCAAGTCACCCTATAAAGCCCAAAATCTGGCGTTTCGGCCCACTCGTCCTGCACTACTCGCTCCGATTCAGGGATGATTGATACCGCGTTAGTGTTGTTCGCCGTTTCGTAGCTACTAAACCCGATAATCGGCTCCACCTTTAGAGTGCCCTTAGCAAAGAAATCAACATTACCAGTATTTTTAACTTTGGCTATTCCGTAAAAATTATTATTGCTGCCACTTGCTTCGTCTGACTTTAGTCCCTGACCGATCTCTAAATCGCGAATTTCAGACTCAATTTTGGATTCTCCTTCTGTCGAACGGCCATACAGAATCATCCCAGCACTCGCTTCGGTCCTAATCCCGCCAGATTCCTCACCACTTGAAACCGTCTGTGCAAAAATCACCGCATATTGCCCGCCAGCCGGAATACTCGCCGGCGTCTTGATTTGGTACTCCACGGTCAAACTTTCCCCTGCCGGAATAGTAAAACCCGGTTGAGTCACGTAATTACCGCTCTTATCTTTAATCTTAATCCAGCGCGAAATTTGAGTAAAATTATTCTCGTTGCTAAAACCTAGCTGGTACGAATCTTCTTCTTCGGAGTAAACATAAGAATACGGCGCCGCATAAACTTCTATTTTCATTTCTTCGGCTCCGTTGTTAGTTACGCTAAAGTTCCCATCATAAACCGAGTTAGACGCAATCTCTAGTGTCCGGCTTACCGGCGTCAAAGTCATGCTAGTCTTAGGAGCCTCTACGTTTTCGGTATTTTCGACCTGGTTATCGCCTTCTTCTGCATGGGCATTAATTGCTATTAAGCCCATCCCTAGCACGGCTACTAGGCTCGCCAGCACTGAGTTCACAATAAATCTCTTCATTTACCTCCTTTACTTTTGTCCATTATATCATACCTAACTCAAAATAAAAACCTTCAAATTGCCCTAAATGTGGTATAATTATAACTGTCCCAAGCGCGCGTGGTGGAATTGGTAGACACGCTACCTTGAGGTGGTAGTGGCCGTGAATTAGGCTGTGCTGGTTCAAGTCCAGTCGCGCGCACCAGTTCCAGACTTTTTTCAGAGTTTTTGCCTGTAGGGCAATTTTTTATTGCCGAGCGCAGCGCGGAGTAAAGGCGAAAATAGGCT
This sequence comes from Candidatus Saccharimonadota bacterium, assembly GCA_017404795.1. GTDB lineage: Bacteria > Patescibacteriota > Saccharimonadia > Saccharimonadales > Saccharimonadaceae > Nanosyncoccus. The sequence continues at coordinate 62,859 of JAFRBR010000005.1, forward strand.
CGCGGTGCGGGGGTCGCGAGCCCATTTTCGCCCGCCCTTTTATCATTATGGTAGTCTTTTAGTGTGGGGGTTTGGTTTATTAAATACAGGTTCAACCCAAACAAATCTATTGCGAGTTGCTTTTTAGCACATAAGTCGTTAGATTTTGCGATTTTACAGATAGAACCGAGCGAATCTAGCCATTTTCGCATAGGTTCAACCCAACTTTTTTGGCTGGTTTCAAAATTATTTAAAAACTCTGCAAGTGATTTCTTCTCACCGAGCAGTTCCGCTTTTTTATCCAGGAAGGTTTCACGGTCTATATCTTGCTCTAAATAACTATCAAATAAGATTTTCTGTTTAGTAGAGATGTTACGGAGTTTCTGCTCGGCGTCAGCTCGCGTTTTGTTATAATTGGCGCGCTCGGCTTCCGCATCTTGCTCTAACTTGTTAAGCAGAAAATCATAAATCGCTTGCGGAGGCGCAAATTCTAATAAGAATTCGCTTAATCTACTATCGAGCAATTCTTCGCGGAGTGGCTTTTCTCTACATTTGACAGTTTTACTCTTACGAGAGCATCTATAATAGATATAATTATGACGATTGCCATTTTTCTGGATCTTAGTTTTATTTTCGGCAGTAATCATCATGCCACACGAACAATGGAACAACCCGCATAGGTCGTGTTTAATCTTTTTTCTTTTATATTGGTGACCACGCTCCGCTAGAACTCTTTGGACTCTGTCGTAAAGAGATTTCTCTATAATTGGTTGATGGTTGCCTTCGTGCAGTTCGCCGTCATAGCGAAATAGTCCATAATAAAAGGGGTTGGACAGTATAGATTTTACTCTATCAACGTGATATGGCTTACCACTACGCGTTGCGGCTCCTTTTTCTTTTAATAGGAGAGAAATCTCTCGGAGTGTATAATGCCCGCTAGAGTAAGTTTCGTATATCTGTCTAATAACGCCCGCAAACTGTGGGTCTGGCACTATCGTCTTTGTGCGATAATCATTCAAATAGCCGATTGGTGCCGGTCCAGGAAACTCGCCACGCCGAACTTTCTCTCGCAGTCCTCGCTTTGTATTCTCGGACAAACTATCCACGTAATACTTGCTTTGCCCGAAGGCCATATTTAGCATAAACTTGCCCTGTGGCGTGGGCTCAAACCAAAAGGTTGGAAAAACTAATTTCGTAATAGCACCCGTATCTACTAAATAGACAATCTCACCGCCGTCCACCGAATTGCGCGCTAACCTATCTGGATGCCAAGCCAAAATGCCAGTCGCCTCGCCGTTTTTAATTCTGGTAAGAAGAGAATTAAAAACGGGGCGACCTGGCATTTTGGCGGTACGCTTCTCAACTAATTCATCAATTACTAATAAATGATTATCACGGGCATACTTACGAAGTTCGGTCAGTTGTGCTTCAATAGACAGAACTTGCTTATCTTCCGTATCGGTACTCTTACGAGCATACAAGATCAGTTTTTCCATATACCTCCTTTAACCAAAAAGCCGTCTTGATTGCGAATAATTTAGTAGTCATTACTAAACTAATATCAAGACGGCTTTTTGAGCCTAAATAATAAGTAATGACATTATAAATTATTCGCAATTCAATTATAACAAAAAATCCATAAAACTCATAATTATAAACCGTAAGAAAATCCACTTAGGACTAAGTGAAGTCGGACAAGGGGCAGGCGAAAATGGGCCCCAGACCCCCGCACCTGGGGCCCATTTTCGCCTTTATTCTGAGCTGCGCTCGGCAATAAAAAATTGCCCTACAGGCAAAAACTCTGAAAAAAGTCTGGAACTGGTGCGACTATACGATGTCGCTAGAACCTATTTTAGCATGAAAAACTAATAATTGAAAGTGTGGGCGCGCTCACCGGCCCGCTGAAAGCGGGCCAAGCCCAGAATGTATGAAACTATACCGACAACTAAATATATCTGAGTATATTCTGGGCTTACTGCTGGGGCTGCCCGCGCCCCAGCCCCAGCAGTGGTGCACGCGCCTGATCATAGATATACTACTAATGTCTTATATTGTAAAAATCAGAAATTAGGTCTGAAAACTTGGCGGGGCGTCCCCATATCGCCCCGCCAAGTTGCTAAAGAA
>JAFRBR010000006.1 GCA_017404795.1 Candidatus Saccharimonadota bacterium
GAGGACTGCGGTGCCATTGGTAGATACACCGGTCTGTTTACCAGCCGTATCAGAGCCCGTGACCGAGCCCATGGAGCTCATTGAGCCGTCTATATCACCGGCATTTGGCGCATAACAAATCTGGCTAGCTGAGCAAGCGCTTTCAGGCAAGGGGGTTACTGGAGCCGCTGCGTTGTTGGGGTGGACCAAAGTATATCTTACTTTGCCCGAATAAGTATCGGCAATCTGAGAAGCCGATGATTTGACTTCGTAGTAAGCCTGGGTGCTAGAACCCTCTGCGTTCTCTCCAGCATCAGTCGCCGCGGTGAACTTAGCCACCAGCGTAAAATCGCTCGGAACCACGTGGTAGGAATCAAAAGAGTCCAAGATAGTAGGGGCATAATTTCCAGCTACTGCAGCTAGTTTCATCGCCCAGTAAGAGTTGCTACCAGCCGTACTAGCGGTACCAGTATCTATATTGCCACTAGTACCAATCAGTTTGGTATTATTACCAGTATAACTATCACCGGAATAACCAATAGCATAAATAGCGTAGCCATTACCATCATTACAGATAGTCTTAATGGTAGTAGGTCCAATGTCGCTAACGGTCTGACCCGGGTTGACGGTTACATTGTAGGTATTGCCACCGCCAGACATCGTGCAGGCTACGTTAATTTTTACTGTTACGGACTCTGTCCCCGTCTCGCTAGCCGCACCCACTTGCGGAGTGCTACCAATCACACCAGTCAAAGCCGTCACACCTAGCAACGCACTAAACGTCGCAAATGATAGCCTCGCCGGGTCGATTAATTTTTTTCTTGATAATGCCACTCTAGCCATTTTTCTTATCCTTTTTAATATCTTTCCTTAATAATATATTACCATATATATAATATATTATACACCATTTTTCCATAACCATTTACATTTTATCATACATTATCCTCACCAAAACTCCATCACCATTTTGTGATATAATTTGATTATGGCTAAGAACGGCTTTAAGTTTTCTTTTCGCACTCTGCTGATTATTTTGACGGCAATCTTAGTAGGCTGGGTCATCTACCAAAACTGGCCAGACATCCTCGATACTTTTGACCATTTACAAGAAACCAATGTTTTTGTCTTATTACTATTAATCCCCGAGCAGTTATTTATGTATTACGCCTGCGGGCAAATCTTCTTTTCCTATCTCCGGCACCAACAGAATGTCCGTAAATTCAAAAAAAGCGAAATCCTCCGCATTTCTACCGAGCTCAACTTCGTTAATCACGCCATTCCAGCCGGCGGCGTCGGCGGACTGGCCTTTCTCACCTATCGGCTGAAACCCTTTAATGTCAGTGCCGGCGAGAGCAGTTTTCTTTATGTCTTTCGCTACGCAATCACCACGGTAATTAATTATTTGCAAGCCTTAATTGCAATTGGTGTATTATTAGCATTTAGTCTGATCCCCGAATCAGCCATGTGGGTCATTCCAGTAGCTCTGCTGATGAACCTCGGAGTAGGCATAGGATTATGGTTTATTATTTTCATTGCCAGCAGCAACAAGCGCATCAGTCACTTTGCTCGGTTTATAGAAAAACTAAGTAAACTTCTAGCCAGAATCCTCACTTTCGGCCATAAGAAAAAGATGTTTGAAGACAACAAAATCCGCAACTACTTCACCGACATTCATCACAGCCTAGACATCGCCAAGAATAACAAGCGGTATCTTAAGAAGCCAGCAATCTGGGGACTAATCTATAGTTTTTGCGAAATCGGCACTTATTGGATAGTGGCTTGCGCCCTTGGACGGCCAGAACTACTCCCGTATATTATGGTCGGCGAAGCCATTGGCTCAGTATTTGACGGGATTATCCCGTACGGATTATACGAGCTCGGCATGGCCGGAGTCATGATTGCTCTCGGCGTAGACTTCCCCACCGCCACCATCATTACCGTGATGACCCGCGTAATTACCTTGGTATTCACCATCGCTTCCGGCTCGGTGCCATATTACAAAGCTATCAAGGGGCAAAAAAATGGCTCCAAGTGATTTGCTTTCTAAGCGTGGCGACCAACGGGGAGCCAGTTCGAGCGAGCCCCGTAACGACGGGCGCGAGCGAGAACGCGAAGAAAGCAATTCGCTTGGAGCCATTACTCCATCTGAATTTTTAGAATTCGTCAATCAGACCCTGGAATACGCCTATTCATCAGCCACCATCGTCGGCGAAGTCGCTAGTTTCAAAGTCAACCAAGGCAAATGGGTATTTTTTGACCTCAAAGACGAGGAGTCTAGCATCAGCTGTTTCATGCCAGTCTGGGAACTCCGCGTCCCCCTCGAAGACGGCATGAAAATCATGGCCCACGGTACCCCCAAAGTCACCAAATGGGGCAAATTTTCCTTTACAGTATCAAAAGTAGCTCCAGTCGGCGAAGGCAGCCTCAAAAAAGCCTACGAACTACTCAAGAAAAAGTTAGCCGCAGAAGGCCTATTTGACCCCGCCAAAAAACGCCCCCTACCAACCGATCTCGCCAAGATAGGTGTCATTTCTTCTCGGCAAGCCGCCGGCTACGCCGATTTTATCAAGATTTTAAACGCCCGCTGGGGAGGCCTAGAAGTCCAAGTCGCCCACACTCAAGTCCAAGGCCTAGACGCTCCAGATCAGATCATCCGAGCCCTCAATTATTTCAACCAAAAAGGCGAAGTCCAAATCATCGCCATCCTGCGTGGCGGCGGTAGCGCCGATGATTTAGCCTGCTTTAATGACGAAGCCTTAGTCCGAGCCATCGCCGCCAGCAAAATCCCCGTTATTACCGGCATCGGCCACGAAGTAGACGAGTCGCTCTCTGACCTCGCTGCAGACCTTCGCGCCTCCACTCCTTCCAACGCCGCCGAAATCCTGACTCCCGACAAAGCCAGAATGAAGGAATCCGTCAAGAAGACCATCCAGAACCTAGGCCGAGATTTAGCCCACAAAATCTCTGCCATTAATAAAGGCAAAATCGAACAGTGCCTACGCAGGATTCAAGATAGTCTCATAGAACACGAACAAAACCTAGCCAGCAAAGTTAAGCTACTCGAAGTCTTAAACCCCGAAAAGGTCCTAAAGAGAGGCTACGCAATCTTAAGCGGTAAAATATCCCCCGGAAATGTTGTAAAAATTACAACATTCAACGCAGAAATTAAAGCCCTAGTTAAGGAGGTCCATGAGCGAAAAAAAGAATCTAAATAGCAAAATCAACGAACTAGATAAACAAGTCGAATGGTTCTATTCCGACGAATTCGAACTAGAACAAGCCGTAGACAAATACAAACAAGCTGTCAAACTCGCCAAAGAAATCGAACAGGACCTAGATAACCTCAAGAATGAGATTAAGGTCCTGTCCGAAGATTTTAGTAAATAATTTTATCGTACTTCAACTCTTACACGCGGTAAAGACTTGCCAGAGAAGTGCGTCTTCTTGGTCTTTACAAAAGTAACCACCCCATCCTTGGCCGCATGAATCGTGAAATTGCGCGACATATAGGTCCCTGGCCCAGCAATCTTGGTTGCACCAGTCTGACGCACCAATACTTCGCCGTTCTTGACCTTCTGGCCACCAAACCGCTTCACGCCGAGGCGCTGTCCAGCATTGTTATGAATATTCTTGGCGGTACCGCCAGCTTTGACATGTGACATTTATTTCTTCCTTAATATTATTATATCTCTCGCTACAATCTGACCCTTGCGATGATAAATAAGGCCCTCTAGCGATTTATTATCTACATTATACCCCAGTTTGTCTATTTGGTCAAGTATTTTTAACCTTTCATAAGTTCCATCCTCGCGTAGCCACGCTGGCACCGCAATCACCACTGACGTATCTTTTTTAATCTGCCCGGCTAAATTCTTCAAAAATCCCAAAATTATACTACCACATTCCTGCTTCTGCTCTTTCAACTCCATCTCATTCGGAATCTTACTGAACGGCTTGCCCAGATACCCTTCACACGCCACCGCATCAATCGGTTGACTCCAAGCAAAAGAAGTAGCATCACCCACTAAAACCCGAAATGGACTTTTTTCTTCGCATTCTCGCTCGCGCCCGTCTTCACGGGGCTCGCTCGAACATGCTCGTAGCAACTCGCGACGCTCAGAAAAAAGCCATTTCAGGTTTCTTTTTGTGCACTCTATCATTTTTTCACTGATATCAGTCCCATATGCTCGGTAGCCCATCAGCAGGGCTTCTTGTAATACCACACCCGTCCCACAAAACGGATCCAAAACTGTAGCACCAGACTCCAATGGCCCACATAGATTAATCAAAATCTGGGCTAGCTTTGGTGGCAACATCCCAACTTTGGCATCTCGTGCTGGCCGCGCTTGATCACGCCGAGCATAGGCCTCAATGTCCTGCACCCCGATCACTCGGTACCAACCCTCGTTCGTCTTAATCAATTCCACCCTTCGCTCATTTTGCCCATTTAGGCCGTTATGTAAAGACGTCGCCGTCGACAGGACCGCCTCATGATTTGCCACTACTCTCACACTTCGCCCTTGCCGCACCAAGATTTTCTTTAATTTCAGCGCCTCGTCCATCGCCGACTTCCCGGTAGCATTATCCGTATAATCACTCACCCCCAGCGTAATCTTCCCCGCTGGTAGCCCCTTCAAATAATCTATCGGCCTCTGCTCCAACTCTACAGCCAATTTCAACGTCCCACCAAGACGATTAATGTCAAGTGGTGCCAAAATGTCTTTTGAGGGGATTTCGGAGCGCGGCAGCGCGAGATTTAGCGCGCGAGCCCCGTGGCGACGGGCGCGAGCGACGCGACCCGAAAAAGATATTTGGCACCACTTAATACCAGTTACCGTCTCAAGCTCCGCAATTGAAATTTCTGGCTGTCGGCCGAGTACTGCTAAATATTTCATTTGACGATCAAGAATTTATTTTTGCCCTTTTTGATAATCGCGGTCTGTTTTAGCTCAATGTCTTCTTTGACCTTTTCGCCATTAATCGTAATCGCGCCCTGTCCAATAAACTCCCGCGCCTTTTTCTTAGACTCCGCCAATCCATTATCGACTAGCGCATCTACAAGCATCCCGCCCTTTTTCGTCACCGGCAAAAACTTTGCAAACTCCAAAATCTCATCCTCAGCAAATTCCGCGAAGTTCGTCTCGCGATTAAACAGCATCGTCGTCAAATTCTCCACCGCCTCGGCATTTTCTAGTCCATGCACCACTTCGGTCACTCCCCGCGCCAACGCCTTCTGCGCAATGCGCTTTTCTGGCGTCTGACTATGTTCATCCATCACATCTCCAATCGCCTCTTTGTCATAAAGCGTGTAAATCTTCAGCAAACTCTCCACTGCTTCATCCGGCTGATTTAGCCAAAACTGATAAAAATCAAATATCGAAGTATAGTTACCGTTGCCATTATCACTACTAGCCAACCAAATCGCATTTCCCTCGCTCTTACCAAATTTCACTCCCGTCACCGGGTCAATCACAAGAGGCGTGCTCCACACATCGGCCTCGCCACCCTCAAGCCGCCGAATCAAATGAATCCCGCTGGTACAATTTCCATATTGATCCGCTCCACAAAGTTGCAAATCCACTCCATGCTCACGATAAAGATGCAAAAAATCATAACCCTGAATCAAAGTATACGAAAACTCCGCATAACTTATCCCCGAACCGCCTTCACCAATCCGATTCTGCACAAACTGTCGGTCGAGTAGCTGCGTCATCGAAAACGCCTTCCCCACCTCCCGCAAGAAATCGAGATACTTCATCTCGCGGAACCAATCATAATTATCCACCATCGTCAAATTATTTGAAGATACTATTCGTTCAATTTGTTCACGAATACACTTTTTGTTATGTTCCACTTCGTCAAGCGACTTCAGCTCCCGCTCACCGTTTTCTTTCGGATCACCAATTTGCCCAGTAGCTCCACCTACTAATAAATACGGCTGATATCCATGTCGCACAAAACACGCGCACATCATCATCGCCGCGAGATTCCCAATTGTCAAAGAATCCGCCGACGGATCTGCCCCCCAGTAAAACTTTTTGACTGGCCGCGTATCCAAATCCCCCGGATTCTCAATCGTAGTCTCAGCCTTAAACCCCCGGTAAATTAGTTCTTCTGATAATCTCATACTTCAATTATATCATATCAAAATCAAATCGTACTGCATCCCCTCCTACAGTACGATACTAAAGACTCTAATCACTATTTCTTAAAATCAATTCTCTTGTGGAATACCCTCGGACTAACGTACGCCATTAAGGCAATCACGAGAACACCGACAATTGAAGTTGCAATCAGCGTCGCATTACTATTTTCTCCAGTAGACACACCCGTATTTGGTACCGCCACTGACTCCGACACGTCATCTTGCTCTGGCTCACTATCTTGGGTGAAATCAGCATAATATTCTATCCCACTCCCAGCCGAACCAGCAAATCCAAATACAAAGTCCAATCCCTCCGCCTGCGTTTCCGAACTTAATTTAACAAATATATCGTTTTCTTCGTCCGTCGTTATCATGTCATCACTAGTGTATTCAGAGTAAATATAGTGGTCGTTCGCAACAAACATGTTTGTCAACCCTCTACTGACACCCTTAGTCACCTCTCTGTTCGTTTCTACAATGGCAGGTTGCAAAGTCGAGGCCGATTTACTGTACATTTTACCAGCGGTAAACTCATCTCGTTCGTTCAAAATCTTATAAGATTGTGCCGCATCAATGTCCGTGACACTGATATATAATCCATTGGAGCTAAACGGCTCGCCACTTTCTTTGTCCAACAATTTTACATTTACCTGTGCAAATATTCTCTCCTCTCCCTTGGTAATCGTCCTGATGCTACTATCTCTGGTGGCACAAGTATCATCAGTATAAACTGATACTCCAGCCGACACATATACATAGCGGCTCGTGCTATGTACCCCCACTGCTACCATTTGGCTGGTGTCCGCAGTAGCCACAAGAAAGTTTTCACTTCCAGAATTCAATTGTTCATAAACAATATTTTCAAAATGTACGCTCGCCGTATATTTATCACTCGACACAGTATAACTCAAGTTCGGCCCAACTGCAGGAGATTTAGGGTTCTTATCAGAATCAACCATGATTGGATAATAATAAAATTCGTGGCAAGTATTATTATTAGCATTTTTATAATACCCTGTCCTAAAATCACTATCTTGAGGAATCGCCACATTGTTGATATTACTTCTCGTGATTAATGGTGTTAAGCTGTTCAATAGCTCGGGGTCAATTTGCACATTTTCGGTGCTTAACTCCTCGCCACCAGAATAGTCCATCCCATATATATTAGCTGCCGAAACGCTCGAAGTCCCTAGCGCCGATGCACACAGAGCCAATGCTAAAACCAGCGCCCCCTTTCTCATTCTATTTGTTTTTTTCATTTTATATTTCCTGTTTATTTTGTGTATAACCTTTGATACCCTCAATTATACATTACCGTTATCAAAAAGTCAAGATTTTCATTAAATTTTGTAGTGCAGATTATAACGTTACACCTTTACGTGCCTTATTGGCCCACTCATCTGCTAGTTCGTTAAACTCCGTCCCGACATGTCCTCGCACCCACACCAACTTCACCGGATATTGATGATAAAGTTTATAAAGTTCCTGTACAAGGTCCAAATTCATAATTTCACCCCTAGATTTTTTCCAACCTCTAGCTCGCCATCCATCAGCCCATTTCGTCAGTACATTAATCCAAAATTCCGAATCCGTGTGAATTTCACAACCTACAGCTCCCGCGTATTTTATTGCCGCTACTAGCGCCGACCCCTCCATCCGAATATTCGTCGTGTTCTTCTCCCGTCCTAATGCCACCGGCTTTGCTTCGTCGCCAGCAGTCTCAATTACCGCATATCCTCCCGGCCCCGGATTCGGACTCGCACTGCCGTCTGTCCATAATATCTTCATATAAAAATTATACCACACTCACGCATGGTATAATTTGCATGGTATAATTTAGCCCGTCCTAAACTTTATTTGATTATCTCATCAATAATCCCATATTCTTTAGCTTCTTCGGCACTCATCCAATGGTCACGGTCCATGTCCTTTTCTACTTGCTTCAAATCTTTACCCGTGTTTTTGGCAAAAATCTCCGCTAGTCGCTTTTTTAAGAACACGCCCTCACGCAGCATAATTTCCTGATCAGTGATCTTCCCCTCCGTACCAGAAGATGGCTGATGGATCATAATTCGTGCATTTGGCAGTACATAACGTTTACCTTTTGCGCCGCAAGAAAGCAACATCGCCCCCATCGAAGCCTGCAGACCAATCCCAATCGTCTCCACATCCGGCTCGATGTAATTCATCGTGTCAATAATCGCCAGACCATCATAAACCGACCCGCCCGGGGAATTAATATATAATTTGATCGGCTTCTTCGGGTCTTCATGCGCCAAATATAATAGCTGCGCAATCACCAAATTCGCCGTGTGCGGGTTTACGTCCTCCCCCAAAAACACGATCCGGTCATTCAAAAGCCGCGAATAAATATCGTATGCTCTTTCGCCTTTATTGGTTTCTTCTACTACCGTAGGTACTAAATAATTCTTTACCATTTATTTCTCCTTTACTAGCTTTAATTTTTTACCACTTAATTTTAATGTCGGGATATCTCCTTTCTTTAGATTCCCAGCAATGATTTCTTCAGAAAGTAGCGACTCCACTTTATCCTCAATCTCACGGCGAAGCGGCCTAGCACCATTTTTGGCATCATACCCCTCCTCAATCAAATAATCCTTCGCCTTTTCATCAATCTTAATCCCAATCCCCTTAGTCGCTAGTCGCTTCCTCAGGTCATCAATCAAATTATCAAAAATCTTCTCCACGTTTTTGCGCGTCAAAGCGTGGAAGACCAAGATATTATCCAACCGGTTAATCAGCTCCGGCCGCATCACTTTCTTTAGAGCCTTCATTGCGTAGGCCTTGTTTTCCTCATATTCTTCTTCCAGGGCTTTCTTGTCCTTTGCGGTCTTAGCCGTAAAGCCGAGCTCTGACTCGCGGTACATATCCGCCGAGCCAAGATTGGATGTCAAGATCACAATTGTATTATTAAACTTAATCTTATTTCCTTGCCCATCCGTCAAAATCCCATCTTCCAAAATCTGCAGCAACATGTTGAATACATCCGGGTGTGCTTTTTCAATTTCGTCAAATAGAATTACTGAATAAGGCTTGCGTCGCACTGCTTCGGTCAATTTACCACCATCGTCATAACCAATATAACCCGCCGGCGCCCCGACCAGCCGCGACACATTATGCTTTTCACCAAACTCGCTCATATCAATCTTGACCAGCGCATTTTCCCCGCCAAACACTTCCCTGGCAATCACTCGCGCCAGCTCCGTCTTGCCTACGCCCGTCGGACCCATAAACAGGAACGAACCAATCGGCCGCCGAGAATCCGCGACACCGCTTCGTCCCCGTCGGATTGCCTTCGCCACCGCCTTCACTGCTTCATCTTGGCCGATAATTGATTCCTTGATGTGGTCTTCTAGCCCCATCAACATTTTCATTTCTGAGCCATGAACTTTACTCACCGGAATTCCTGTCTTTAAGGACACCGCCGTAGCCAAATTTTCTTCCGTTAATTTTGGCGTAGCTATTGTCTGAATCCCAGATTTTTCTAATTTTTTGATCTCTTTTTTTAGTTTTTCTAACTCTGTCTTGTAATTAGCGGCTTTTTCGTAATCTTCTTTCTCGGCGGCTTCTTCGATTTTGCTCTCAAGCGCTGATTTTTCGATTTTCATTTTCTTATATTTGCCGCCGCCTTTCTTATCTGCCGCGACTTTGGCAATTGCTGATGCCTCATCGATAATATCAATCACCTTATCCGGCATAAACCGGTCATTGATATAGCGCTGGCTCATCGTAATTGCCGTCTCCAAAAGCTCATCCGGAATCACCACTCCGTGATGCTCCTCATAATGTCCTTTAATTCCTTTCAAAATCCTTAGCGTCACCGCCGCGGAAGGCTCCTCCACCATCACCGTTTGGAACCTTCTAGAGAGCGCCTTGTCCTTTTCGATCGACTTACGATACTCATCTAGAGTCGTCGCACCTATCAGATTAATGGTGTTCCGCGCCAAGGCTGGCTTCAAAATATTCGCCGCATCCATCGAGCCTTCACCCGACCCCGCTCCACACAGCAAATGAATCTCGTCAATAAACAGCAAGATCGAATCATCGCCAATCGCTTCATCTATCACCCCTTTAATTCTTTCCTCAAATTCCCCACGGAATTTCGTCCCCGCCACCAGCGAACTTAGGTCCACCTGATAAATCTGCTTACCAATCAACCCACCTGGGACCTCGTTCTTGGCAATCCGCGTCGCCAGCCCCTCCACAATCGCCGTCTTACCTACCCCCGCCTCACCAATTAGCACCGGATTAGACTTAGTCCGGCGCGAGAGCACCGTTACCACTCGCTCAATCTCATTTTCCCGCCCAATCACCGTATCTAGACGTCCTTGCTTAGCTTCGTCCGTCAAGTTTTTACCGTATCGATTCAAAAATCTTAGTTGCTTCCTGTTCAAGTATTTGGCTTTTTCGGCTTTTAGTTTCTCGTCTTTAGTCTGTTCCTCCACCAACTTCTCAATTTCGTCCAAAATCTTCTCATTATCGGCCTTCAGTCCATGCAAAATCAGCGCCGCCCGCGAATTTGGCTGGCTAAGGAGCGAGTACAAAATATGCTCCGTCCCAATCACCGACAAGCCCTGCTCATTCACATAATTCTGCGCCATCCTAAGAGTCAAAATCACCGCTTCCGACAGCGACATCATCGCCATGTCCGCCCCCGGCACTTCTACTGCAACTTTGTTTAGAGCCTTTTCTACCTCGTCCAGAGTCACCCCCTCATCGCGAATCATTTTCGCCCCAGTCGAAGTATCCATCGACATAATCCCGAGCAACAAATGCTCCGTCCCCATGTAGCCATTGTTATACCGCTTGGCGTAATAATCTGATTTCTGCAGAGCAAATCTCGCATTTTCAGTTAGTTTGCTCATTATTTCATTAAATTCTGCTTGCATTTTTCCTTTTCCTAAATAAATTAACTTTCAGCTTTCTTAATTTTGGCAAATTTCGGCCTTTTTCATAATTTTATTTGCCATCTACCCCTAGTATAGCAAATTAGCACTCATAATGCAAGAGTGCTAATTCACTTTTTATACCACTATTATGTTATAATCAAAGTATTATGATTACCAAAGCTATCATCCCGGTCGCAGGCTGGGGCACTAGAAGATTACCAATCACTAAAATTATCGAAAAATCCATGTTGCCAGTCGGCAATCGCCCTTTGGTGGATTACTCGGTCCAAGAGTTAATCAAAGCCGGCGTCAAAGACATTTACATGGTGATTTCGAACGTCGAACCTTGCCAAGTTCGCGAATTTTACCGCGACAATCTCGCGCTTAATCAATACCTCATCGATCGCGGCAAAGAAGACCGATTAAAACTCGCCAAGACTCTTCCCGACGATGTCACGATTCATTATACCGTCCAGGACCCCGCTGGCAAATACGGCACCGCCGTCCCTATCGCCATGGTCGTCGAAGAATTCAAAATCGACGAACCCGTCCTAGTTTTCATGGGCGATGATTTTATTTGGAACCCAGACGGTGAATCCGCTTCCGAGGCTCTTCTAAATTCCGTCCAAAGCGATTCCGAATCCGCCATCCTCGGTGTCGAAATCCCTCTTGAAAACGTCGCCAAATACGGCGTTTTGTCTGCTAAAGACGGCAAATTAGTCGGTGTAGTTGAAAAGCCCGCTCCCGATGAAGCCCCCTCCAATCTCATCAATGTTTCCAAATACATCATGTCCCCCGAACTCCTCCAAAAAATCGTCAAATACGTAGCGGACAACGATTTTGGCCCACTCGACCAAGAATACATGGTCACCGACCCTATCGACGATTACATTAGTCAAGGTGGCATCATGCGCATCGCCACCACCAAAGGCGAATACCTAGATGGCGGCTCCGTCGAAGGCTGGCTCCACGCCAACAACGTAGTCTGCAGTCAATAAAAGTTGAGTGCATAATTCGTCATAATCGAGGGACGTAAAGAAAAAATCTATGATTTTTTCGCCGAAGGGGCGTAGCCGTGTGATATAATCGAAGATTATCACACGGCGAAGCTCCCGAGATATGACGAATTATGCACTAATACTTTATTTTATCAGGCTCATACTCCAACTTGCCGGATAATCATCAAGCCCCAACAATGTTGCAATTGTTGCGGCAATATTTGCTAGTCCTGGGTTCGCTACATCATTCAAAGTATATTTATCACGATTAGGCGTATTATCATAGATGATGCACGGCACTTTATTTACAGTATGCGAAGTTTTAGGCTGCCCATCAGCATCTAGTAGCTCCTCCGCATTTCCATGATCCGCCACCACAATCAAACACCCACCCAGCTCATCCACTTTAGAAGCCAACCGCGCCAGACTCAGATCAATCGCTTCCACCGCCACAATCGTCGCTTCCATATTTGCCGTATGCCCCACCATATCACCACCCGGATAATTAATCCGCACAAACTTAAAATCATCCATCCGCTCCAGCACTGCATCCGTAATCTCTGCACACCGCATCCACGGCCGAGTCTCAAACGGTTCCGTATAAGAGCCTATCTGGATATGCTCTTCGCCATCAACTTTATCGTAACTATTCCCATTAAAATAATAAGTAATATGCCCAAACTTCACCGTCTCACTCACCGCTAGTTGCGACACACCCCGCTCACCTAGGAACTGATTCAAGGTTTCATCAATATAAACCGGCTCCACTAACCTATGTTCCGGCACATGCGTATCCGAATTATACTCTGTCATCCCCACAAAATACACATCATCCGGCGTGTAATCCCCCCGATTAAAATACGGAAAATCCCAGTAAGTAAACGCCTGCGCAATCTCGATTGCTCGGTCCGCTCTAAAATCAAAATAAATCAGCGCGTCGCCTTTTTCAATTCGCCCCACTGGTTGCTCGTTTTCATCCACAATCACAAACGCTGGCAAATACTGGTCTTGCACTTCTGGGTCAATCCGGCGCAAAATCTGAATCGCCTCCTCCGCGGTTTTGAAATAATAATCCGCTTCGCCGTTGACCATCATATCCCAACCACGCGCTACTACGCTCCAATCGTTTTCATAACGATCCGCCACGCATACCATCCGCCCCCCGCCCGAAGCAATCCGAATATCGGCATCCGCAAACCGCCTTGCAAACTCTTCTAGCCGCCGGATAAATTTTGGCCCTGACTGCGGCGACACATCCCGCCCATCAAAAATCGCGTGAATTCTTATCTTACGCACCCCCTCTACATAAGCCTGCTCTATCATTCGCTCTAGATGCGAAATATGACTGTGCACCCCCCCATCCGAGAAAATCCCTGCAAAATGCAAAGTAGCAGGGCCACTACCCCCATTATACCACATGTCAGAATTATTGTCAAGCTTACCCCTGTTATCTCCTTCATTCAATATCCGACTCATCGCTCCCTGCCAAGCCTCAGACCGAAATACTTCTCCGGTATCAAATGCCTCCTCAATCCGCGCAATTCCTTGTTTAAACGCCTGACCCGATCCCATGGTATTGTGTCCTACCTCAGAATTGCCCATTTGCCCTGGGAGCAACCCCACTGCTTCACCCGAAGCATCCAGCGCCACATGTAAATATTCTCTCGACGCGTGCCCTAGCCAAGCCGTCCGCGCTTTGCTCACCGCATTCCCCGCCGAATCCGGCGCCAACCCCACTCCATCAAGAACCGCCAAAACTACCGGCCCACGAAACGATAATTTTTCCATAATTCCATTATAACATAAGAATAATAAAAAAAGTACCTTTTGGGACACGCGTCCGGCCGGCCCGTCGCCACGGGCGGCCGGCGCTAATTCTCGCCTTGCCAGGCTCCGAAATGTCCCAAACAGGTACTTTTTATTATTCATTATTCTACAACGAGAATAGACAAAGTACAATGATGTTTACCACCGCAATACAACCTACTACTCTAATTCCCCACTTAAACCAAGTCGAATAGTCAACTTTCGCCAAGGCCAAGCCAGCCATAATCGCACCACAAGTTGGCGTAATTAAGTTGACCAAACCATTAGCTGCTACGATTGTCATTGCTGCCACATTAGTACTGTATCCCAAGTTAGCCGCCACCGGCGCAATAATCGGTGTAGACAGAGTAGCAAGGCCCGAAGACGACGGCACCAAGATCGATAGCACTATATGTAATAGATAGTTCAAAGGCACAAATGCCATCTCAGGCAAAGTAGCCAGCATGTCCGAAGCATTATAGATAATGAAATTATCTAGCGAAGTTTGCGCCATCAACACTGACACACCACGTGCGACCGCAATCACCAACACTACGCCAATCATATCGTCAGCCCCGTCAATAAAGGTGTCCACAAATCCATGTTCACCTTCTCGGTTAATGATTGCGATAATGATTGAGGCGATTAGGAACCACAGCGCCGCTTCATAGAACCACCATGAACCTAACGGTGCGCCCGTCAACCAACCAGTCCAATCTTCAAAGAATGTTATTCCAAAATCAGCCCACGGAATAAATCCAACCACCATAACTAGGAAGGTTAGACCAAATACAATCAATGAAGCAATTTGTTTGCCGGTAAGTTTCAAGACATCTTCTTTGGTACTCAAAAACTTAGAATACTTCTTCTCTGCTGCCGCCTGCTCGCGCAAAGAAAGGAAAGTCGATCCTTTGTCTCGCTGTACTTTCTTAGCATAACGCACTACAAAGAACGCCGAAATCGCCAAGGTCGTCAACCACAATACTGTAGCAATTAAAATAATTGTCCCTTGGTTAAACTCAATTCCAGCATCCTTCATCGCCGATACTGCTACACCAGTAGCAAACGGGTTAATGGTCGAACCTAGCACGCCCGAGCCAGCACCAAGCAAAATAGTCGCTACGCCAACCAACGGATCCATCCCCGCCGCAAACATTGTTGCTGCAACCAGCACATAAAACCCTACACTTTCTTCCAAGAATCCATAAGTCGTACCCATTATCGAGAAAATAAACATCAACAGCAAAATCAGCAAGTATTCTTTGCCGTGCATTTTGTTGACTAAAATTTTAATCCCAGTTTCTAGCGCTTTGGTTTTTGCCATTACGGCCAAGAACCCACCAAGCACCATCACGAAAATACAAACATCAATTGCATTTTCAAATCCTAGAATTGGCGCAATCAAAACTTGATATAACTGTGCCCCCACCACACCAGAGCCATCCACAATCGCGCAGGCGCCTTCACCGTTTTCTTCTTCACAAGCTTCCAAAGAATCATAAGTGGTAGCCGCCGCAGCGTCACTGTCAGCTTCTTCACTCTCAGGCTCCGTAGCGATCAGCATCGCTTCCTCACCAGCACCTACTGTTGTCACCGCCTCTGTTTCTGCGACTTCAGAGTTAACAGCTTCTGGCTCGGCCGCTTCTTCGCCCGGAGTTACATCGTCACCCACTACTGGAGCCACTGATTCGCCATCCGATAGCGGCATCGCCATATCTTCAGCTGGCGCTTCTTCATTTAATACCGCCGGTCCGCCAGCTGGCATCTCGCCTTCCCATTCACCAGGGCCGACCTCCACGCTAGCTGCATCTTCTTCATCCACCGGCGCCAACGCAAATTGCGCTTTAGGTAGCACATGCGACAAGATACCTAGCAAAATGATCAGAATCATAATAATCGAGTATGCCGAAAGCATTGCTCGCGTCCGCTTTTTGCTTCGATTTTTCTTCTTAAACATTTTTAATTCCTTTAACTTTGATATTATAAATTTCTTTTATTTCTTCTACCTTTATTTTCATTTTTATTTCCTTTTTTATTTTTTTATATAATCTTTCAGATATTTATGCCTCCTCCCTGACGAGCGCCATCGTCATACAGTGCGAACCACCCCGCCCGCGCGAAAGTTCTGAGCTCGGAATTTCAATCACCTTGATACCATGCTTCTTCAATGTTTCATTTGTCACATAATTTCGGTCATAAGCCACCACTACACCAGGGCGAATACATAAAAGATTCACACCATCACTCCATTGCTCTCGTTCTGCATCAATTCTTCGCCCATTGCCACATTTAATCAATTCAACTTTGTTTAAATGCAAATACTTTTCTAGAACCTTAGTCAGACTCTGGCGAATTTCCATAATTTCAATCTCTCCACCCTTACCAGGCGTAATTTCGTAAATAGTCGAAATATCCATAATTGCATCTTGCACTGCAAACTTGTCTTTGTCGACTTGAGTCATCACCGTATCCAGATGCATGAAACTTCGTTCATCTGGAATATCAATCGCCAACACATACTTAAACTGGTTACTCTTGTCCTTAAACAATCTCTTCGCAAAATCACTAATCGCATCCGGCTCTGTTCTCTGCGAAATCCCAATTGCCACCACTTCTTCCGACAAAACCTGAATATCTCCACCCTCAATACAATACGGCTCACTCCGATCATAATATAGTTTTGTATCATCATAAAACGGGTGATATTTATATATATACTCGGCAAAAATCGACTCTCGCGTCCTTGTCACCGACCACATCCGGTGCAGCGTCGCACCATGTCCTATCGTCGCCATCGGGTCTCGCTGAAAATACAAATTCGGAATCGGGTCAATAATCATTCGCCCCGTATCACGCGTCGCATAAAATCCCGACACCGAGCCCAATTTCTTAAGTTCCGAAATATCAATTCCAGCAATACATTTTCTAACCATTTCCTTAGTGTCTTTTATTTTATTCAAAAAATCATAACAATGCTTTACAATCTTTGGTGAAGTCACACCAGCTTCAGCAATAAACTGCTCCAAGAATTTCTTTCGTACCGTCCTGCCACCATTTTCCAAAGCCTCAGCCACTAAGTCCACCAAATAAACCACCTCTACCCCCTCAGCTCTCAAAGCATTGGCATAAGCATCATGTTCCTGCTGAGCAATTTTGAGATACGGAATGTCGTCAAATAATAGTCGTTCCAAAGTATTCGGCGTCAGATTCAGGAATTCATCCCCTGGCCGATGCATCAACACCTTCTTCAAAGGCGCAATTTCACTAAAATTGCAAATTGCATTTTTCATTTATTTTTCTCTCCTTTCATATAATGTTAAGAACATTACCGCTTTAATTGTGTGCATCCGATTCTCTGCTTGCTCAAATACTAGCGATTGTTCCGAATTAAATACCTCGTCCGTCACTTCCATTTCCTCAATTCCAAATACTTTATTTACATCGCGCGCAATAGAAGTATTTAAATCGTGGAACGAGGGCAGACAGTGCAAGAAAATTGCCGTCTCCTTTGCCTTTTCCATCATCGCTTTATTAACTTGATACGCTTTCAATAATTCGATTCTTTCTCCCCATTTTTCTTGTGGCTCACCCAAGGACAGCCACACATCTGTATAAATCACATCAGCTCGCGACTCTAGCTCGGCAATATCATTTGTCACCGTAATCGTGCAACCGTTTTTCTCTGCAATTGGTTTGCACTTTGCCACTATTTCATCGGATGTCCTCAGCTCTGTCGGGCCACAAGCAATAAAATTCATCCCCATCTTAGCGCTCATCGCCATCAACGAATTCGCTACATTATTCCTCGTATCCCCCACAAACGCCAAAGTCAATCCTTTCAAATTTCCAAAATGCTCCTCAATTGTCATAAAATCGCCTAGCGCCTGTGTAGGGTGACATTCATCAGTCAGCCCGTTCCATACCGGCACATCCGCATATTTTGCTAAATCATCCACGACTTTTTGATCAAACCCTCGATATTCAATCCCATCATATAGTCGCGCCAATACTCGCGCTGTATCCGCAATCGACTCTTTGTGCCCCATCTGCGAACCAGTCGGATCAAGATATGTCACTCCCATCCCAAGGTCATATCCCGCCACCTCAAAACTACACCGCGTCCGAGTAGAAGTTTTCTCAAATAATATTGCAATATTTTTGTCAGGAAATACCTTATGTGACTGACCAGCCCGCTTCATTTTTTTAAATTCGCGCGCTGTCGCCAACATATATTTCAACTCATTCTCACTGAAATCTAGTATCCTTAAGAAATCTTTTCCATAGAAATCCATGTGATGCCCTTTCTGATATTAATTATATACCATTTCATTTTTAAGCACAAGTGATATAATATAATATATATGAAAAAACGCATTGTCCTAGCTCTTGGCGGTAACGCCTTGCAACAAAATGGCGAAGTCACCGCCGAGGCCCAGAAAAAAGTTGCAAATAAAGTCGGTGAAATTATTGCTAAGCTTGCCGATAAATACGAAATCATCGTGGCCCACGGCAATGGCCCCCAAGTCGGCAATATTTTGATTCATGAAGAATTCGCCAACACCAAAGAGGCTCCCGCCATGCCTTTAGAGACTGCCGTCGCCATGAGCCAAGGCCAAATCGGCTACTGGCTTACTCAGGCCATCAACAATGCCTTTATCAAACTCGGCAAACGCAAAAAAGTCGCCACCGTTGTTTCTCAAGTTGTAGTAGATAAGAACGACCCCGCTTTCAAGAACCCCACCAAGCCCATCGGCCAATTCTATAGCGCCAGCGAAGCCAATAAGCTCGCTCTCAAAAACCATTGGACCGTCAAAGAAGACGCCGGTCGTGGTTGGCGCCGAGTAGTTGCTAGTCCCAAGCCCATCGACATCATCGAGAAGAACTCTATCCAAGAGCTGGTTGCCGATGGCATCATCGTCATCGCTGCCGGTGGCGGCGGCATCCCAGTCTATCGCACCAAAATCCTCAAAAAAATCAAAGGCGTCGATGCCGTCATCGACAAAGATTACGCCGCCGAAAAACTAGCCGAGCTAGTTGGTGCCGACATTTTTATTTCTGTTACTGCAGTGCCAAATGTTTACATCAATTACGGCACTCCCCATCAAGAAGCTCTGCATCAGATTACCGCCAAAGAACTAAAAAATCTCATCAAATACGGCTATTTCAAACCCGGCTCCATGCTCCCCAAAATCGAAGCCGCCATTAGTTTTGCCAAAAAAGGCGGCACCGGCATCATCACCGACATCACCCACCTAGAATCTGCCCTTTCCGGCAAAGCCGGCACTATAATAATTTCTTAAGCTCTTGTTTATACGCTTCCACCCCCGGTTGATCAAACGGATTCACACCGAATAATTTTGCACTCATCGCACAAGCCAGTTCAAAGAAATAGATCAGCTCTCCAAACCCTCTCTCATCATAACTAGACATCCCGATGCTCAGCACCAAAATCCCGCCTTCCGTATGCGCCGTCCGCACCGCCTGCACAATTTTGGCATTAGTCTCATCTGTCGGGTAATCAATAATCGTCTCCCACAAATTCCGCCGTCCATCTTGCATAAATTGCCCCATTGAATGCAAATCCGTCGAATAAATCACCGACGTCGGCAACACCCCCTGCTTGCCTTTACCCTCACTTTCACCAAATAACTGCTTTAGCCACTCATTAAAATACATCGTCGCCGGCTCAAAACTCGCAAACACTTCTGTATCGTAACCTTTTTTACCTAATTCATAACGCATCCAAGCATATTTTGTCGCCGGCTCCACTACCGACTCCACCGCTTCCGAAGCCCCCTCTAATAATTTATCCACGTTTATCCCCGCCACCGCCATTGGCAATAATCCCACCGCCGACAATACTGAATACCGCCCGCCAATATTGTCTGGCACCACAAACATCGTATACCCAGCCGCTACCGCTTCATCATGCAGCGCTCCCTGCCTCTTATCCGTCGTCGCATAAATCCGGTCAATCGCTTCTAACTCTCCGTATTTCTCAATCAGCTTCTTTTTGAACTCACCAAAGGCAATCGCCGGCTCCAAAGTCGTCCCCGACTTCGAAATCACATTTATTGAAAAATCATGATCTCCCACCTTCTCCAGCGCCCTATCTAACTCTCGCCGCGAAAGCGAATTTCCCGCATAAATAATCTTAGTTTCTGAATGCGGGTGCAAAGCCTCAATTATCGCCCGATGCCCCAAATACGACCCCCCAATCCCAATACACACTAGATACTCGCTCTCATCCTGAATTTTCTTCGCCGCCTCCTTAATCCGCACAAACTCCCCCATGTCAAATTTCTTCGGTAAATTCAGCCACCCACCCATCTTATCCCGCGCAATCTCTCGCAAAATCTCCGCCGCCTTATTTTCGTTAACCTTTGGACTAAAATTCACTGTAATCATAATACCTCCAATTACCCCTATTATATCATGTTTTAGCAACTTATTATTATTTCTGGGGCATTTTCCCAGAGTCCCAGCAAAAAGTCAATGCCCTTTAGGGCTTTACTTTTTGCGGACACAGGCGCCCCAGAAGTAATAATAAGTTGCTAGAACTACCTGGGATAATATGTTATAATATATTTAAGCCCGGTTGGCGGAATTGGTAGACGCGCTAGCTTCAGGTGCTAGTAGTAGCAATACTGTAAGAGTTCAAGTCTCTTACCGGGCACCATTACAGAACAGAATTCTGGATCTTCGCGCGAAAGCGCGTTTTTCATTGCCGAGCGAAGCTCGGAATAATGGCGAAAATGGGCTCGCGGTGCGAGGGTCGCGAGCCCATTTTCGCCTGCCCCTTGCCCGACTTCACAGCCTGCCAAGTGGATTTTCTTACCGCTTAAAATGAGGTTCGAGCCGAACATTTCTAGCGCGAGTTGCTTTTTCTGGTTTGGATTGCCTTTTTCAACGATTTTACGGATAGAGCCAAGCGTTTCTAGCCATTTTCGCATTAGTTCGAGCCAATCATTTTGCCCACTTTCTAATGATGCGAGTTTTTCTTTTAATGATTGCTTTTCTTTCACGATTTGCTCTTTTTTAGCAAGAAATGTTGCGCGATCAATATCTTGTTCTAGGTAACTATCTACAAGCCGATTTTGCTTAATACCAAGATTAGTTATTTGGTCTGATAGATTTTTGCGCAACATTTCTTGCGAGTTATTGCTGTCGTTAGCGTCTTTTTCTAATCTAGCGTTCAGCCAATCCAATATATCATTAGTTGGCGCAAAACTTAATAGGAACTCGTCTAGTTCTCTGTTTAAGATTTCGGCACGCACCGCCGGCTCGGTACAATTCACGAATCTATGCTTTTTAGTGCATCTATAATAAACATATTCTGGGTTATTTCCGTTCTTGAAGTGTTTAATGTGTTTCTCGGCGGTAACCATCATTCCGCAAGGGCAATGGAACAAACCACAATAAGCGAATTGTTTCTTGACCTTCGGCACAGCGTGCCCGCGCTCATCTAAAATACGCTGAACTTTATCAAAGAGAGATTTCTCTATTATAGGTGGATGCGAGCCTTCGTGAATCTCCCCACCATAATAGAACAGCCCAACATAGAAGGGGTTTGATAGAATCCACCGCACTTTGCTTGGATGGAAAGGCTTTTTATTACGGGTTATCGCTCCTTTTTCTTTTAAAAGGAAAGAAATCTCTCGGAGTGTATAGCGCCCACTAGAATAAGTTTCGTATATTTGTCTAATAACGCCCGCAAACTGTGGATCTGGCACAATTGTTTTAGTACGATAATCATTTAAGTAGCCAATCGGAGCCGGTCCGGGAAACTCGCCACGCCGAACTTTTTCCCGCAAGCCACGCTTTGTGTTTTCGGACAAACTATCTACATAATACTTGCTTTGTCCGAAGGCCATATTGAGCATAAACTTACCTTGTGGTGTAGGCTCAAACCAAAAGGTTGGAAAAACTAATCTTGTAATGGCTCCTATATCTACTAAATAGACAATTTCACCA
>JAFRBR010000007.1 GCA_017404795.1 Candidatus Saccharimonadota bacterium
TAGAAAACTGACAACAAAAGCACTAGCAATAATTAACATAACAACAATAATGATTATTATTCCGACACCCATAGTTAAATTATATCACGGAATGAGTTCTTCAATGGTTTCAGCCAAATCGCTTACTGGTACGCTTTCGCCATTGATTCTAAATAGCGGGGTGCCTTGGAGATTGACTTTTTTGCCCATTTTTTGCTCAAAATCTAATCGCTTCTTTACATCGGAACTACTCATATCTTCTTTGAACCTTTCGGTGTCGCCTGCATCGTTTGATGCCTTCTTGAAATATTCAACGAATAAATCGTTTGCATCCTTTTTCTCGGCTGAGATCCATTCTGATTGGTTGGCAAATAATAAATCTTTGTATTCCTTCCAATATCCCTGAATCTGTGCGGCGGTAGCGGCGTGAGCGGCGCCTAATCCATTTTGAAAGCCCAGGTTGTACCCGCGAAAAACTACGGCAAGTTTGCCGTCATACTTTTCTACTAACTCGTTCATTTTTCTGTTCCAATCGGCGCAATGCGAGCAACCATAATCAGCGTATTCGTAAACTATGAGTGTGGCTTCGTCTGGGTTCCCGATGATTTTTTCGGGGATATTGCCAGTTTGCTCGGAAGGCTCAATAATAGAATCAGGAGATATTCCGTCATCACTATTTGTGCTATTTATAATTACGATTAAACCGACAATCGCAAGAACTAAAATGCCTATAATAGATAGTGTCTTTTTCATAAAAACTCCAACTAGATAACTTGATAATATTCACCACTTGGGTGATAATTTGGATCATCCAGAATCTGACACTTATAAGAATAATTGCCATTATCTTCGCAAAAATAGATGATAGCGGAACAATGATTGCCTGGGAGAGTGCTGCTATAAACATCGCATTTTACATAAAAAGTGCCGTCTTCATCCGTGATTCCGTAACCAACAATCTCAGTGGTCGTATCTTCATTTGGTAAGAGGTCGGTGTTCGCAAGAAAATTCTCGGTTAGCGTATCAAAGGCCGCCAATTTCGCATTCTCGATAGTAGTGGTTTGGCTAGTGGATATTAAATGAGATAATCCAACGCCAAATACTACACCAAATATCATTATTAACCCTGCCAATAAGAATCTTTTTGGCATGAATAATTTGTTTTTGATAGTGTCCTGTGATTTTTCTCCGTTTATGAGTTCATCATAAGAACAATGGAGAATTTTTGTAAGCTCGAAAATATGTTCTGTGCTAGGAAAACTATCGCCATTTTCCCATTTGGAAATAGTTTGGCGAGAAACGGACATTTCTTCCGCCAATTTCTCTTGCGAAAATTTAGATGAATTTCTAACTTTTCGTAAATTATCTTTAAATTTCATACCAAATCTCCTACCTATATTATATAATCTATTTAACCAGAACGCAAATAACTAATTGATTTTTCTAGAATAATCCTTCTCATAATCATCCTTTCTTTTTTCTTGATTCTATAAATGTTTAATAAAAAACACTACCAACTATCAGTTGCGTTATGATTTTTGTGCTTCCGCTTCGTCCTTTCTGGCGGGGCGGGCGGGGGCGCCCCGCCAGAAAGTGACCGATTTTCGCGCCTTTCAGGGCCCCTGCGGGCTTGGCGGGGGAAGCCCGCTGGGGCCCTGATCATGATGCTGGGGACTTTCGCAGAGCTAAAGCGGTGGAAACTCGCGAAAGTCCCCCACTATTCGAGTTTTGTAGTAAAATAGTTTCTAGCGGTGTTATATAAATGCACCAATAGAGGCGATAGACTAAAGTCTATCGCCTCTATTGGTATTTTGAGCAGGAGGTGAACCGTAGGCTTTCTATTTCAGGCTCTCTTAAGTTTAGGCTTCATTTTTAGCCATTTTTCGAGAGGCCAAATACGCTACCAGTACCCCAGCTATCAGTGCTAAAGGCAGAGCCTCCTCTGGGCCAGTGCTTGGGATGTCGCCATCTGCGGCTGCACCACTGTTAGCGGTATTTTTATTGGACAAACTACCCACAGAAGAGCTATTTTCAGCCTTAGCCTTCGCCTCTGCTTCCGCCTTGGCTTTGGCTTCCGCCTCGGCCTTAGCCTCTGCCTGTTGATCGTTTTCGCTACCATTCTCGCCATTAGTCCCAGCAGAGCCGTCATTACCCTCCGCAATTTGCGAATTCGTGCTCTCTGCCACTGTCGCTACGTTGCGAGATGATTTTTTCGTAGCTACTACAATAATTGCCACAATCAAAATCAAAATCACCACCACCGAAATCGTGGCTACCGCGATGATTTTTCGGCGTTCCTTTTTGTCCGCCTCTTCTTGATAATACATAAAAACTCCTTATAGTTTTAAGTTAATTCCAACTTATAACTTCATTATATCACACTTTTGCTAAAAATGCAAGTCTATGTCTAAAAAAATATCTAAAAACCAGAAATAGAAAAACCGGAGCCTAGGGGGAGTTTGCGGCCCCTATGATAGCTCCGGCTTTTCGTCCCTCAAGGGGTAAAGAGGTGGGAAGGAGATAAAGAAACTTCCTTTGCCCCCCAAGTTCTAAAAGTAGTGAACGGCAATCTGATTGATTGCGTCCCGGGCGGTTTCTTCGTCACGGAATGGCTCCGACAGCACCTCTGGCCAACTGCTAAAGCACTTCGACATCGAAGTCAAGAACCGGTATATCCCAGCCTGATCTTCGAGCCCATACACCTTAAAGAACTGTTTGCGGTTGCGGAAGAATAGACTCATCACCGAAGGGTAATCGATCCCACCGGTTTTGCCTTGCGTAGCTCCCTTATCGAGGCCAAATCGTGGCAATAGCGGTTTGACCAGCTCAAGCTTTTCCCGGCAGTTAGTTTCGCCGGCCAGTTCAATCGGCAAAGCCAGGTGCTCTCGACCTTTCAGGCTACCTAGTGGACCGGGACCTACCTTTAGGCGACTCAGCGCCTGGTGTAAATGGACACTTCGAATCAGTTCAATGATGATCCCGGCTTGCTGTTCGCAGGTGTATTCCTGCAATTTGTTCCAGACTTCTTCGGGCATCTCGTAGCCCTCGATCTTTAGTTCCATCGCAAAGACTCTCACTGGCATTTGCAGCATTTCCATTGGGAAACGCAGCTTTTCCATCCCTTCGATTAGCCCGTCAATCGCATAACAAATCGTGGGGTCAATCGCGCACCGATCAGGTGCAGGGTTTGACGGCCGGGCGGGCTTCGCATCGGTTATCAAAATCGTAGGCGGCGCCACACTAGGCACTTTTTTATGTGCTTTTCCTTTCAGTTGCATTTTTACCTCTTTCTCAAGGAACGAATAATAAAAGAACAAGTGTGGCACGAACTACACTCACCCTTAATTATATCACATAGAGTAAAGTATGTCAATAGTCGCCATCGGTGCCCCTCTGTCGAATCACTTTTCTCGTCAATACCTACCCCGTATTCTTGGAGTAGATTGTCACATGCGCCCGGGCGTATTTACGAGTTTTCAGCAGAGTAAATCCTTCTATTTCTGGTGGCTGGACAGGGGTAGAAGCCACCAACAGTCCACCCCCACCTACCAGCCTGGCCAACTTTGTGATCATCTCTGGACGATAATTATCATACGGCGGGTCAGCCAGCACGATCGAGAACCTATCTGTCGCTGTGGCTGCCTCCTTGAGCACGTCTTTACAGAGTGGTCCGCCTCGTGTGCCGTAAAGGCCGAGTTTTTCAAGATTTTGCCGGATTACCTCTACCGCTCTTGGGTCGTTATCTAAAAACAGCGCGAAGGTCGCCCCGCGTGAAAGCGCTTCAATTCCTAACGCCCCACTCCCCGCATAGGCATCCAGCACAAATGCTCCTGGCAGATAATCAGCAATCATGTTGAATAGCGCAATTTTCTCGCGCGAGCCCATCGGATGCGTATCTCCACCAGGAGTCAAAAGTGTCTCCCCTCGGTAGTCTCCAGAGGTAACGATGGTGGTGCCGTGTTTGGTGCGTTTTCCTGTCATCTAATTGAGAGTGGTTAACTGTTGATATTTGGTAATGCCAGTCATTAGCTCTTTATATTTTACCATATTTTCGGGTTTTTTCAAAAACTCCTTCACGTCTCTTTGCGCTCGGTGGATCAGCTGTGTGTCAGAGAAGGTCGCAATCCTGAGATCCAGCGCTCCGTGTTGAAGGGCCCCGTAAATCTCCCCTGGGCCACGCAGTTTCAGGTCCACCTCCGCCAGATAAAACCCATCGTTAGACTTTTCTAACTCTCTTAGCCTACGCGAGGGCTGCATATCCCCAGAGGTAATCAAATAGCACTCTGAAGCCTCCACCCCCCGCCCCACTCGGCCCCGTAGCTGATGCAGCTGCGCCAAGCCATAATTTTCGGCATTTTCAATCGCCATCAGAGTAGCATTCGGCACGTCCACCCCTACTTCTACCACCGTAGTAGAGACCAAAATCTGAGTTTCACCTCTAGCAAAACGCTCCATTACCGCGTCTTTTTCAGCCGGCTTCATTCGCCCGTGTAGAAATTCGATTTTGTACCGCGGAAAGAGTTTTTGCAGTTTCATAGTCCGCGATTTCACCGAAGTCGTCTCTGTCCGCGGATCGTCATCTATCGCCTTACAAATCCAATACATTTGATTGCCGCGCTCAACCGTCTCCACTATGCGCGGGTAGAGGCGGTCCCTAGTCTCAATCTCTTGCAAAATCCGAGTTTTAATCGGCTGCCGCCCCTTAGGCATCTCTGATAATACCGATACATCTAGGTCCCCAAATACCGTCAGCTGCAGCGAGCGCGGAATCGGCGTAGCAGTCATTGCTAAGAGGTGCGGGGCTTTATGCTCGGGTGATTTTAGCATTAGTTTCTGCCTCTGTTCCACCCCAAATCGGTGCTGCTCATCAATCACTACCAACCCGAGATTAGAGAACTCCGTATCATCAGTCAGTAGCGCATGGGTCCCAATCACCAAATCTATCTCATTATTAACAATCTGCTTCTTTAGCTCCGCCTTTTTCTTAGTCGCCCCAGTTAGTAGCGCCACCCTTACCCCCAGTGGCTCCAACACTCTTGACAGCCCCTCAAAATGTTGTGTGGCCAAAATCGCCGTTGGCGCCAGCAAAGCCACCTGATAGCCGCCAAGCACCGCTCCATAAGCGCTCATTGCTGCCACCATCGTCTTACCCGACCCCACGTCTCCCTGAAGCAGCCGGTTCATCGGTTCCTTCTTTTCCATATCCTGAAAAATCTCCCAGGTCGCCCTTTTCTGTGCTCCAGTTAGCGTAAACGGCAACCCCGCCAGGAATTCCTTTGTCTTAGCCAGATTAAAAGGTATTTTAAAGGCTTTTAATTTTTCGTTTTCCCGCCGGTTTAATTTGGCAGCCAAAATCAGCTCAAAGAGCTCTTCATAGGCCAGATATTCCCTAGCCTTCTCAATATCCTTCACTGAACTTGGAAAATGCACCTGAAACAGCGATTCCTTTCTCAATCCCGTCTTCACCGATGGTAGCAAATCTGGCACCAAGGCAAATTTTTCCCTTGAATTCCCCATTAACCGTCGAAAATCATTCGATTTCAACCCTCCGTGAGCCACGTAGACCGGCGCTAAGCCTGTCCTAGGGTCAATCTGGGCTACTTCCGCCGCCGAGGGCGAAATTAGGCTATAACGGCCATTCTTCAGCTCAAAGTTGCCGGTAAAATAGTATTCTTTCTCTGGACCAAACTGTTTTATCCGGTACCCCTGATTAAACCATACTACTTTTACCGCCCCTGTCGCATCACTAATCACCCCCTCTGTCACTGACAAATTCCGCCTTTTCGCCCTCCGGGTCGATAGTCCACTAATCCGTCCCTTTATCACCACCTTACCTGGACGCATTTCGTTAATTGAGGTCGGTGCCTGGTAATTTTCGTAATCCCGCGGCAAATTATAAAAAAAATCCTTGACCGTCTTGATGCCAAATTTTCGCAAAATCTCCGCCGTCTTCTCCCCCACCCCTTTCAAACTCTCCACCGGTTCCATCAAATCCATCATGCCTTGCGTTCGTGCTCCTTGCGCCATTTGGCGATTTCGCCGTGATTGCCGGAGAGGAGCACTTCTGGTACTTTCATTCCTCTAAAATCTTCTGGACGCGTATATTGCGGATATTCCAAATTATTTCCCTCTGAAAAACTCTCAATCTCGGCAGATTTTTCACCCCCCAGCACCCCCGGAATCAACCTCACTACCGAATCAATAATCACCAGTGCCGGCAACTCTCCCCCCGTCAGCACATACTTCCCCATCGAAATCTTATAATCCACAATAGAGAGAATCCGCTCATCATATCCCTCATAGTGTGGACATAGAATAATGTAGTGGATGGCAGGGGTGGCCGAACCTGTTTCTCTCGGCATCGTAAAATGATTTGAATTTTCGACACGTATATTCCTGACGGCCCGGACAGGTTCGTTCCGAAGGGACGATTCTGCCCGCGGCCCAGCGTATGACGTGCTCGAAAATTCAAGTCCGGATGCCGAAGAAATAGGTTCGGACAGGACCCCTGCCAGCTCTCGAGCCAGTTTTTGATTCCAAATTTCTCCTACCGGAGTCGGTAAAATGACTTTTGCAGACGAATCTTTGGCTTTGACAGATTCAACCGCCGCAAACACCGGCTCACACCGGAGCAGCATCCCATCCCCACCCCCATACGGCGTATCATCCACGCTCTTATGCGGCCCCAACCCAAAATCCCGCAGATTCACCAGTTCAAACTCCGCCAACCCCTTCCGGGCCGCCTTCCACATCATCGAAGACTTGAGATACGGCTCCACCGCCTCTGGAAACAATGTAATCACAGTAAATTTAATCATAGCTTTAATTATACCACGAAAAACGGCCTTTCGGCCGTTTCCCCGCTGTTACGCGCCCACCCTTGGGGCACATTGGTTTGTTTTAATCCGCTGTTTGTTTTATCATGTAGTCTCCACACTCCACCGATAATCAGTGGAACCCCTGTGAAGCGTACCAGCTTGATACCATAATAAAGCATAAACGCGACAACTGTCAAGAACTTTTTTGCCAAAAACACCAAATTGTGGAAAAACTAATAATCTTCTACCAAAGTAAACTCTTTATCAGCAATCGAAATAATCGAATCCGGCTTCGCCCCGAGCGAAGTCAGCTCTCCCCGAATTCCCATTTTCTTCATGATATCCCGCAAACGGTTGACAGAAGCATAATTATCAAGATCCGTCCGCCGGGCAAATTTCTCAATCTTCTCCCCCGTCACCACAAACTTATCCTCCACCTGCTCAACCCTCCAAGTATCCTTCAACTGGTTGGGATTAAGCGAAATTGTGGGGAGTTCAGCGCGGGTCCTGGCGGAAACGCCTTTTTCAGGACCGACTTTCTCGCCCTCGACGTCATACACTGGGCGTCCGGGAAAGTCTGCCCTTCGGGCAGCTTTCTCGGCGCCGTCAGGAATATACGTCTCGGGACTCGAAAATCGGGAAACGTCCGTGAA
>JAFRBR010000008.1 GCA_017404795.1 Candidatus Saccharimonadota bacterium
ACTAAACAAACATAAGGTTATAATACTAAAACTTAAGGTTATAATTATATTTTTTGACTTCATGTATTTTGCCCTCGCTTAAATTACCTAGCCCTAGCGGTGCCATTTAATAAAGGCGTATACAAAAATGGCACCGCAAGGTGCTACAGTCAGACATTGCCAAGGGGCAAGTTCATCGTTAGATAAACGCTGGCTTTCCTCACGATGCCATTTTTGCGTTTATATAACAATATGAATAATAAATACCTTGCCACTAGGCAACAATATCTAACTGTAGCAATACCATTATAACACGAAAATTTTTAAAATGGTATTTTTGAAAAATTAAAGTATAATAATATATATGGAAGATTTTGATTATTTGAGTGCGGGGGAAGTATACCTCGATAGCGCCTGTCAATCTTTGCGACCGCGACCGGTGATTGAGGCAGTAAATGATTATTATACCAAGCATAATTCCTGCGGAGAGCGGGTAAAATATAAATGGGGTGTGGAGACGGACGAAAAGGTCGAGGGGGCGAGGGAGGCGATGCTGAAATACCTGAAGCTGCCGAAGCGCAAATACAATACTTCGTTTACCCTCAACACTACTTACGGGATAAATTTGGTTCTTTCGCAACTAAAAACTAAAAAATTCAGCAAAATCATGACTAGCGAGATTGAGCACAACTCGCCGTTTCTGGCCTCGATGGCCTATGCTAGGCGGGCAGGTGTACCGCGAGAAGTGATGAAGCGTAGTGATGACGGGTCGATTCCGTTAGATGATTATGATTTTACTGGTGCAGTGGTGGTAGTGAACGTGGCGAGCAATATCGACGGGCGGAAACTCCTGAATGTAAAGGAACTAAACAAAGCCGTGCATAGGGCCGGCGGGATACTGATTATCGACGCGGCGCAGGCTTTGGCGCATTCGGCGGAGATTATTCGCGGAGTGGAGGTGGATGCGATTGCCGGCTCGGTACACAAGATTTATGGGCCGTCACTCGGGGTGCTAGTGTGGCGAGATGATCTATTGGACTCTCTCGAGCCGCTGTGGCTGGGCGGGGGCATGGTGGATGACGTGGAGCAGAGTTCGTACCTCTTGAGCGCGGAGGGGAAGGAACACCGCTACACTCGATTTGAGTCGGGCCTGCAGGCTTGGGGGGAGATTGTGGGGCTGGGGGCAGCCTTGAAATGGCTGGAGGGTGTGCCGAAATCCGCCTGGCGGAATTTGGAGAATAATTATACGGAGTTATTTGAATTTTTGCAAAACTCAGACAAGGTGCATTTGGTGAATAAGGAGGCTAACCCCACGATGTCGTTTTATGTGGAGGGGGTAGATTCGTACCTCTTGGGCGCGGCGCTTTCGCGCGAGGAGATTATGGCGCGAACGGGATATTTTTGCGTGCATTATTATCTAGACCATGTGCTCGGATTGCCACCCTTGGTACGATTTTCACTAGGGCTGCACAACCGGCCCGAGGATATTGCTAAAGTTAAAAAAATCCTGGAAAAAATTATTTAATATCTTGACAGAAAAATAATTTAAAAACACTTGTTTTTTCCATTTTTTGAAAATGTTTGTGCTATAATAAAAATAAGCGCATTGCGCTTTGATGGTATTTTATCATATAGGTGTGTATGCGTAAGAATAGTTAAACGGAGTCACAGTGGGAGGACTGAAGAAAACAGTTGCAAAATTAATACTGGTTTTCATGACTCTGATAGGTGGTTCACTAGTTTTTGGAGCGCCGGTTTTTGGTGTGACAGATGCTTCAATTTCTATTTCGGTGAGTAGTTTGCCAACGATGATGTTAAGTCCAGATACATTTGGAACAGCAGCTCAGACGGTTAGTATAACAACTGATAATTATACTGGTTATAATCTAACGCTTACTACTTCGGGAAGTTCTACGAATATGGTAAATACTGCGGATTCTTCTTTGACTATTCCTACGATTACTTTACCGCAAGGTAGTAGTTCTATTACTGCGGCTAGTTTTGATAATGAATATGGCTTTTCTACGGATGCTACAAATTATTATCCAGTGCCAAATCCAAGTGGAAACGGTGTAAGCCTAAAAACAACTAGTTCGTCAGGGACAAGTTCTACAACTTTGACTTTTGGAGCAGAAGTAGATAGTTCTATTCAGTCTGGAACTTACCAGAATACTTTTGTGATTACGGCGCTGGTAAATAATCCGCAGTATTCAGTGACTTATAATGCTAATACGAATGATACCGTAAATAATATGCCGAGTAATGTTTCTACCACGACTTCGGCGACTGGGACGATTACATTATCTAACAATACACCGACGAGAACGAATTATACTTTCTTAGGTTGGGATACTGATAGTACGGCGACGACGCCAATCTATGCCACTGGCAATACTAATACTATTACGCTAGAGCCGACGCAAGCAAATTCAATTACACTCTATGCGATATGGGAGCAAAGTGGTGGAAGTAGTAACCCAAGCGTCAGTGGCGGGAGCGGGACTTCAAGTGATCCATATATTGATACTGATATGACATATGATTCTTCAACTATCGTCGCCGAAGACGGATACTATTCATTCCCGAATGTGGCTGGTATGCCAGAAGTAGTAGTAGAAGATGGCAAAATAACAAGCTTTGAATATACTAATACTGGAAGTGGGGTTCAGGTTGTGTCCGGGACTGGTGTCGACACTGGAGTATTGGCATTAGACGGAGACGGTTTTGTCATAGATCTCGTGGCGACGTATGATGTAACTAAAAATGGTGTCAACTCGGGTAAATTTGTCTTAGCGGCACTAGAACCTACGGCAACTGGGGCTACTACTTATAAAGGATTTGCTTTTTCAGTGACGAAATCTAATGCCAGAATAGGCCTATACGGTTCGTCGTCATCTTCTATTTCTACTGGCTCGAATCAAGCGACTTGGGGGTCTAGATTGCAGCAATCCAGCAACCTTACAACTGGCGCGGTTTCACATACATTGCATGTCGAATACACTCCTGGTTCTTCCTCATCTACCTTCGGGACCTTAACGTGGACTATAGATGGAACAACATATACTACTAGCAATACTTCTTCAATTCCGTCGTCTCTTGCCAACGCAACGATTACGGTTGGGACCCTAGGGGTTGAGCATACCTGCGATATGTCAAGCATGATAATTACATCGTTTAGCGTGACAAAAACTACGTCACAATAACAATTTTGTGGTAAAATGGTTATATTATGGTGTGTATAGCTTCATTTATTATCTTGGCAGTGGTGGGGGTGTTTGTGGCACTGGCCTCAATCTTTAAACCGAAGCTCTGGAAGTCCTATACCAAGGCTCTGAAGAAGGCCTGGGGGTGCCTGTGGAAGAAAGTGCGCTTGCAGAAGTGCGAAACTGGGTTTAAGGACGACGTTAAAAATGGTCTTCTGAGTAGGTTAGTATTAAAGCACCCCAAGTGGGTAAGGCCGCTGTCAATCATTATCGAAGTGCTGTCGGTGATTTTGGTGATAGTAGTGGTCTGGGCGATACTAACGGCAATTAAATCTCTGTTGGCGCTCTGGGCACTGGGCACCTGTAATATAACAAAGCCTTCGGCTTGCACGCTAGGAGCAGAAGTTTGCTCGATTGACGAGTCCGAACCGACTAACGCCCTAGAAGCGACGGGGCGCTGGTTTGCCGACTGGGGCGAGATTTTTGAAGCGATACCGGATAAATTCCACACCTATAATGCTGAGGATTATAATTTTAATTATATCGATATGAGCGGCGGAGAGGTTGACGGTCTGACTACAGCGGTAGATATTTTTGACCCGGGGTGCTCGGTCTGCATGATATCTTATCGCAACCAGAAGGAAGCTGGGTTCTTTGACCAGTATAATATGCATCTGGTGCCGTTTGCGATTCAAGATACCAACGGAGATTATAAATTCAAAAATTCTGAGATTATTGTGCGATATATGTTTGCAGCGGAGCAAATTAAGTCTGGAGCGTCGCTCACCATTATCGATAAGATTTTCACCGAGAAAAATAGTGAGGGGATATCGTATCAAAACAAATTCAACGAAGATTATTCGCGCGACGAAGCAGCGAGCAAAATTGAGGCTTGGCTCAAAGAAGACGGGATGGATTCTAGTGGTGTAGCGGAGATTCGCAAAATTGCCGAATATTCAGAGATAACCGATAAAATGTCCGAAAACAAGGATATCATTGAGCACCAGCTAAACGTCAGGGGTATTCCGACGATTATTTGTGACGGAAAAAGACATACTGGGCTTTGGAAGGCCGAGTAGTCAGCTAATTATTGTTATGTAAAATTTACAACATTTTGTGAGCGACCGATGTTATTATAGTGGAAAACTTTGGTAAAATAAACTTGACTTTACGCGTGGATTGATATAATATAATATTAATACTATATATAGACAGGATGCGAGGATGTCTGAAATACCAGAAAAACAAATAAAAAGATTACGCAGTCTCTTAAGCGAAGCTGAGACTAGTGTCTCGGCAGCTAAGGAGCTTTTGATTTCGATTTTGGGCGACGGCGAGGCGATTTCGGCCCCGCGAGATACAGTAGTTTCTGGCCCAGAGGGTAAAGTTGTTGAAGGTATCTTTGATGGGCAGATTATGATTGGCCCGGACGGCAAGAACTATCCAGTACCTGCCAACTACGCCTCGAAGTCTAAGTTAGTTGAGGGTGATATCATGAAGTTGACTATCACAGAAGACGGTAAGTTCCTATACAAGCAGATTGGGCCGGTAGAGCGTAAGAGCGTGATTGGCACATTAACTCATCATGATGATAAGTATTTTGTAGAAGTAGCTGGTAAAGAATACCAGATTCTTTATGCATCGGTGACTTATTTTCATTTGAAGGATGGTTCGCAAGTCTCGGTTACAATCCCAGCTCAAAACGAGGATGCGACCTGGGCCGCCGTCGAGGCTGCTCTGTAAATTCATGCTAAAATCCGCCATCTTGGCGGTTTTTTCCGCTTGTTCTATCAATAATAGCGCTTCGCACAAAGAAACCACCAATCTGACGGATTTTAGTTATGAATTTACCCACTATTAGAGTATAATGGTATTATGAAGAGTTTGTATCGGAAATACCGACCGTTGAAGCTGAGTGAGGTGGTGGGGCAGAAGCAGGTGACGGAGGTGCTGGCTGGCGCCCTGAAGGCGGGAAAGATCGGGCACGCTTATCTTTTTGTGGGGCCGAGAGGATGTGGTAAAACCAGTGTGGCGAGAATTTTGGCACATGAGGTGAATGGGTTTAAATACGAGCTAGAAGATGATTACGTAGATATTATCGAGATTGATGGGGCGAGTAATCGCGGAATCGATGATATTAGGGAATTGCGTGAAAAGGCGACAATCGCGCCGACCAGCGGCAAATACAAGGTATATATTATTGATGAGGTGCATATGCTGACCACGCCAGCGTTTAACGCCCTGCTTAAGACCTTGGAAGAGCCGCCGCGACACGTGATTTTTATTATGGCTACGACCGATGCTTACAAAGTGCCACCGACGATTACTTCTAGGTCGCAGATTTTTACTTTTAAACTGGCTGATAAGCAGGTGATGTTTGATTTCTTGAAATCCGTGGCCAAGAAAGAAAAAATTAGAATCAGCGACGAAGCACTAAAAATTATCGCCAAGCGTGGCGGAGGATCTTTTCGAGATTCGATGTCGCTACTTGACCAGATTTCCACCTTATCTCAAGATGAAATCACCAAAGAGATGGTGGTTAATGCAATGGGGCTGCCCGAGGATGAGAAAATCGAACAATTATTAAATGAATATGTTTCTGGTGATGTTGTAAAAATTACAACATTAATCAAAGAATTGTTGTCTGAAGGGTTGAAGGCTGAAACTTTGGCCGAAGAAATGGTCAACTCTATTATCGATAATCCACAGGTTCAATTAATGCCCTTGCTGGCTAAACTTCCCGAAGTCAAAGAACCCTTTGCCGAAGCGAAGCTACTAGTTGCGTTGATGGCGCGGGTGGCGGAAAATGCCTTTTTCACGGACGTTTCCCGATTTTCGAGTCCCGAGACGTATATTCCTGACGGCGCCGAGAAAGCTGCCCGAAGGGCAGACTTTCCCGGACGCCCAGTGTATGACGTCGAGGGCGAGAAA